>NZ_LMCG01000047.1:0-15642 GCF_001623065.1 Pseudovibrio sp. Ad46
CGTCATCCGCTATATGTCAAGGTCAATCAAAAAATAGCGCGTGTCGTCGATAGCATGGCTGAGCTTGAATACGTCAGATCCGTTGATGAATTTCAGGTTGCCTTAGGCGGCAAAACAGCCTCTCTCGGTCAAGCACTTTCTCTCGCACGACAGATCAAAAAAGCCATAGCTACGCAGGTTGGTTCACAATTGAGGTGTTCAATTGGCATCGGCCCGAACCAACTTCTAGCAAAGATAGCGGGAAAGCTGGAAAAGCCTGATGGGCTTCAATGGTTGGCCCCTGAAAATATGCCAGACCGTTTGAGCCAGCTGAAGCTGGAAGATTTGCCCGGAATCTCTCAAGGCATCAGTAAGCGGCTTTACAAGGCAAGGATCTATGACATTCCTTCGCTTTACAACCTGGACCCTCGCCATGCCAGATTGATATGGCACTCGGTGGAAGGAGAGCGCTTTGTGCGGGCGTTGCAGGGTGAGAACATCCCGCTGCAGGAAACAAAGCGAAATAGTTATGGCAATTCAAAAGTTCTGGCTCCTCAATACCGAGTTTCCAGCCAAGCAAAGTTGGTTGGCCGGTGGCTCGTGGAAAAGGCTGTTGAACGCATGAGACGCGACGGGTACTGCGCCAAACGCTTCAGCCTGCAGCTTCGGTTTTTACCATCTGGAGGATGGAGCCAAACCCAGAGCTGCGTTGCCTCACAAGACACAGCATTGTTCCTCAGCATCTACGAACATCTCTGGCAGATCATGATTAAGCGGCGGCCCTACCTTGTCGGTTCAATCTCGGTCCAGCTAACAGATGTTTTGCCGCTTGCAGAACGATCCGGCGAATTGTTCAACTCTCCGGAACCTGGCAAGCCAAATCCGAACGAAAAACTGGCAACAGCCGTGGACCAAATCAACCGAAGATATAAAACTCGGCTCGTTCACTTTGGCGTAAATCAGGAACATCCTGGTTTCTTTGAAAATGGCAGCGGCAGCTGAACCAATAAGCACACCGGCACAATGACTCAGAAAATCATTCGGAATAAGCTGGTTCAAAAGGAGGAAATCGGGCATCCTTCGGCCAACATGAGCAAACAGATTAGCAGAGTGAACGGAATGAGCTTTTTTTCAGATATTTTGCCAGTGGATGTTTCGTGCGAGCGCAGAACACTACCTAACGGAAGCCCTGCCTGGTATTTGTGCCATGAGGATCTCGGTGAGCTGGGGCGCTTTACCGTACAAGGAACGGCAGACGATCACTCTAGGATTTTGACCGAGATAACAGGCAACGATGACGACCCAATGGCCGATAAGCGAAGGGAAGTATTTGCACCGATAGCACTTGCATTGAACAAGGAGCTAGAGCGGCTTATGGGTAGCGTCGAGGAAGTTCCACATTCGCATCAGACGCCCCCTCCTGGCGCATCACACGTGGTTCCAAGCAAGCTCACGCAGTGCGGTCGCTGCAATGGTTTTTACGCTCATTTGGTGTTTGCTGAGAATCCCGCGACACGAGGAGAGCTGGAAAATATTGCCCGCATGATGTTTGACAAGATCAAGCAACTGAACTTGCCAACATGGATTATTGGGGCTCCTATGGAGGCCGGTGTACCAGAGTCAGCTAAGTCCATGGTTCTTAAGGTGTGGCCAGAACGACAGGATATGCAGTTTCTAACGCCTGATGAGTTCAACGCTATTCTCGGATCTCTCGAAAGCGAACATTGCTAATCTGGAATGGTGGTATGTTCACTTAGTGTTCTTTCTTGGCGTGCGATTTTTAGCGGATCTTGTCTTGCCCCAGCTGGACGAGAATTGAATAACACGCTTGTCCAGCCCGATTCTTTTATTTGGAGAAGTTATATCGATTTCATTTATCGAGATATGTTGTCCACTCTCATAGAGCAAGCGACAGTACATTGTTGGAATAATAAATATCCTTATTATATGCATATATATCAATGAGTTAGTCATTATTTTAGCTTCAATTTCTTAAAGGGGTTAATGTTCATTAACCATTCTGTCGTTGACATTGCTATCCCGGAACCAGCACTTTGTCGGAAAGTTACAGTATGTTGTGTATGTTCACGTTGTTTGGGTTAGGGTGGTATTTTGGCGAACATGATGGAAACCGTTGTTGAGACTGAAAGCCCTGTTTCTGGTCTTAGCCTTAGAGATCAGGTGCTCAATGATTTGGACGAATTGACGTCTGTTATTGAAGCAACAGCCGCCGCTGCTACTGAGCCAGAGGTTGAGAAAGTATTGAGACCTTTTCAAGCTGGTGAGGTAGCAGAGTTGATTGGGATTACCCGTCAGCACCTAACACGTGTTGTGAATGAGATGGAGTTGGATCTTGAACGAGTAGGTAACTCACAGAATAGAGTTTATACCTTAGAAGACTTGAACAAGATCCGCAAAGAGTTGGCCTCCCGTGCAGGAGATGATCTGAATAAAGCTGTAAGGTACGATCCTCAGAGGAGAGCAGAGGATAGGCTTGCCGTTACGGCCTTTGCAAACTTTAAAGGTGGATCTGCAAAAACTACTAGTTCAGTACACTTCGCCATTTACCTAGCACTTAAAGGATATCGGGTTCTGTTCCTTGATATGGACCAACAAGGATCTGCCTCCACGATTTTTGGGTACAGCCCGATTCTAGTAGATGAGAATGATTCAATTAATGCAGCCTTGCGGTATGATGATCCTGTCCCTTTAAAGAGTCTCATCAAGAACACATACTTCCCTAATATCGATATTGCTCTTGGCGGCATGTGGATGTCTGAATGGGAGACTGATACTCCGCGTGTTATGACTGAGGCAAATTTTTATGAGGCTCAGGCGCGTGCTGAACTGGTAGCAATTGATAATGAGAAATCGTTACCGGGGCTGTCTCCTACAAGGCTACAACAGCTGGAACAGGCAGAAGAAGATCAGTATGCCATCATGTCAGAGTGTTTAGAAAAGAAACAATACTTCCTTCGTCTGCGACGTATCCTTGAGACAGTTGAGGAAGATTACGATGTGGTTGTATGTGATACGCAGCCAAGCCTCCATTTTGTGAGCCAAACTACAATTGGCGCAGCAGATCATCTGTTTATCACTATCCAGCCTGAGTGGCTGGATATTAAATCTATGCAGCAATATCTATCATCACTGGCTGTTAACTTAGGTGTTTTGGAAGAAAACGCTCAGGTAATCGGGGATGAAGGCCGCTTCATGAATAGGACGATGAATTATCTTATAACTCGCTATGAAGCCCGAGATGCAACCCAATCAGCGATTGCTGGGATGATGCGGCACCGATTGGAAAGCGTGCTAGATAACGCTATGCCGAGGTCTGCGGCCGTTTCTCAAGCAGGTCTTAACAACAGAGCCCTTTATGAGGGAATTGGAGACGAATTCAACAGGCAGACTTATAAGCGTGGCTTAGAAGCAATGAACGCAGTCAACTCAGAGCTTTTGTCTATAGTTGAGAAGGGGTGGGATCGTAATGTCTAAAGCAACATCAAAGTTTGAGGCGATTGCTAAGACAGCAAAGTCAAAGAGAGCGCCTTCCGCCGCACCTATAATGCCAACAGCAGCTGCAGCCTCAAAAATGGACTCCGGGGTATCTGCGTTCTCATTCCACAAACGTTTGGGGAAAGATCGCGAAATTCAACTTCTCAATGCTAAATTGTGTTTACCGTCTATGGTCGCTGATCGAGCATTTGAGAACCAGAGTGAAGACATCGATGCTTTGGCTTATAGTATTGAAGAATCTGGACAAGAGGTTCCAATACTGGTGCGCCCACACCCGGAGAAAGAGGGCAGCTATCAGATAGCATATGGGCATCGCCGGGTTCTAGCGTGTCGTAAACTTAATATTGTGGTCCGAGCTATCGTTCGCGAATTGTCAGATGAAGAACTGGTAATTGCTCAGGGCAAGGAAAATGCTGAGCGTAAGAACTTATCTTATATTCAACGTGCCAACTTTGCTAAAAATTTAAATCGGGATTTTCCCCGTGCTGTGATTGTGAAATCAATTGGTGGCAGTGATCCTTCAATTGTTTCAAAGCTATTGAAGTCCATCAACGACATTCCAGAAAACGTGCTGGAAGCTATTGGACCGGCCCATGGCATTGGGCGGGTTAAATGGCAAAGCTTCAATGATCGGATGCGAGACCCCAAGGTGCGTGATCAGATTGAACGCAGGGTTTTAAAGCTTAAAGACCAGAGCGACTGGTTCTCTAGTGACAGTGATGAGCGTTTTGTGCGTGTCACTGCACCCACCTCGTACGAGGAAAATTGTCAAGGGACTGCTGCTACAGACAGCACAAGAGATCGGAAGGAGATATCGGCATCTTCCGAAACATGGTCCCTGCAGAAAGGTACAGATCTGCTGAAAATGACACATAAGAAAAAAGGGGCCACTTTAGCATTTAGTGGTGAAGATGGGAGTAAATTTGCGCAGTTCTTATCTGAACGCCTTAACTCTCTCATTGAAGAATACGAAGAGCAGTTCGGGAGAAGCACGATGACGTAGCTCTCAAATGAATTAGGCCCCACTGTCGGTAAACAGTAGGGCCTTAAATTGTACAGCATTCAGTTGGTCAACCGAATTACCTACTTTAGCAAGTTCAAAGTACTTCGGAGAAGCAACAAAATCAACCTTCCAAATTTGAGAAGGTAATGATTCTCTGCGCCCAGACCTCCTCGATGCCTAAAAATTCAACCTTTGCGGTTTTTAACGCATTAGATAAGCACTGCATGCAGTAGTGCTGATGGGCTTTGCTATGCAAAATTCAGGATATGTAGCCACATTTCGAAAACTTACACCAGGTATTGTAGCATCTCAGCGACTAGCAATGGCAAATGACATCGTTGAGACTACTAAATCGGAAGTGTCTCTTGCCTTAAAGAAAGTTGCTCCTGTCCTCGGAATTGATGGGACTACATATCAAGTGATGGATATCCTGATCGGTTTGACCTCTTCAGATGATTGGAGACCTGATCGAAAGCCGTTGGTTGCAATTTCTAATGAAAAACTTGCAGAGTATGTCTGCCGTTCTAAGCGAACAGTAAGCAGGTGCATCAAGAAGCTCTCTGAAGCAGGTGTGCTTGCTTATAGAGACAGCCCAACCGGTAGACGCTTTATACGGCGTGATGCTTCTGAAGGAGGGAAATACGGCGAGATTCAAGTCGGGTATGGTTTTGACTTTTCGCCGGCCCGCCAACGTGTAAATGAGCTGAAAGATCTAGCTAAAGGTTTTGCTGAGAAACTTAAGGTTGAGAAGGAAGCAAAAAGAACCATTAGCCGGTTAAGACGACATTTAGAAGATCTGGCCGTGCTAGCGGTGCAGGAAGAAGTTTGCTTTGAACGCGTTCAAGATGCGAGAGCGAAACTTGAAAATTGTAATCTTTCTATGGCAGAGAAAGCAGAAGCATTAGAAATGCTTTATCAAGAAGCTGTTGCACTCTTTGATAAGAACGAAATGTCCTCCGAGGGTGACATCAGCGTGACCCCTTATAATCATACAAACATTCATAATCTTGATTCTAGTAATAGAAAACGGAGATTAGCTTTAGCTAATCACTCCAACGTACATGACCCCGAACAAGTCGGGGTAGAAATGGCTTACGATAAAACCAAAAATGGCAAAATCTCTGCCACAAAGGCACCCTGCCCTGAAGGATTGGCTTTAGAAAATATTTCAATTGGCTTGATGAGCAAAGCGCTTATCCAATTGAAAGAGGCCCTAGGATTCGAGGTGCGCAGCTGGGTTGATTTATTTGAGTTGAGTGGCGACATTTCATTGTTAATTGGTCTATCTAAAGTAGGTTGGATGCAGGCAGAAAATAAAGTTGGCCGCTATACAGCTGTAGCTGTACTTGCTGCAACAGCTGAAAAGGCGCTTCGAGACCCTTTGGCTATTTCTAGTCCTGGCGGGTATTTCCGTGCCTGTATTGATCGGGCAATTGAAGGGAAATTAGCCCTACATCGTACTTTATTCGGACTTGCGAGCAAAGAAAGTTAAAGTGAATTGATTGGGCAACTTTGATTGTGAGAACCAATCTCATTGCTGATTGAATAGATTAAAACAATGTGCGCTCTATGAATGGCTAAGATCGTGAACGCGTTCACGATCTTATAAATGGTTGTTGTATTACAATGGCTTATTATTTTATCAGATCAGGATGACGTTCAAAGGGGCATTTCTGGAAGGGGCTAGAGCAAATAAAAGGCGCAATAAACGCCTTTTAAGCCATCATCTCACTTCTTTTTTGTCCTCTTAAACATCTTATCAAGCAGCCCCTTGGCGACCTTGGGAGATACCTTGTTCGGATAGCCTTTAGGTTTCTTGATTTTGCCTTCCTCAACGAACTTAGAGATCCACTTCATCTGGCTCTCACTGGCAAAGTTGTTCGCGTCTATCCAGCTGCTCAGAGCCCTTGCTGAGCTTTTGGCTTCATCAGGAAGAGGCTGTCCCAAACGTTCAGCTATCGTCATTCCCAACTTGAGCTGTGCTGGGCTTGGAGCGGATGGCTCCCCTGCCCGCTCCTTCATTGGTCCCAGATAAGCCCGCAACGTGTCATAGCTTGCCAGATCTGCGCGGCTGAAACGCTTGCCCTCACGCTCAGCTTTGCTCTTAGCTGCTTTGACCATGGCTGGGCTCGGTTTGCGCTGGATATCGAGCTTAGCCCCCTGCCCGTCCAGCACGTCAATTGCCGTCTTTGCTGACCTGCAGATCTCCTGAATGATTTCATCAGCACCGGCACTGCCCCTCACAATGTCATCAAGTCGCGCTTCCATTGTTGCGGTCGTTGCTGGATCAAGCAGAGAAGGACACCGGCCCTGCAGAAGGTGGTAGAGCTGCATAGCCGTATCGCTTGCAAAGAGTTTGCCCTTCGAGACAGTCAGGAAGCTTTGCTTCTTTAACCCTTCAATTATAGTGTCTCTGGTTGCCGGAGTACCAATGCCCTTGGCTTCCTTCAGCCGTGCACGCTGGCCCTCATCTTCGACAAGCCTCCATGCGTTTTGCATGGCTTCTATCAAAGACCCTTCCGTGTAGCGGGCTGGTGCCTTTGTCTTCTTGGCATCAATGCTGACAGTCGAGATCCCGACACTTTCACCGTCTGCGACCCGAGGCAGTTCGGCCTCGCTATCTGAGGATGACCTGTCCTCGATGAACTCACCGTAAACAGCACGCCAGCCTGAATGAATTGTAGAGCGGCCCACAGTCTTGAACACGATAGTCTGACCATTCACCGGAACACTGATAGCAATCTGTGTTTGGTGATATTCGTAATCAGGGCCTAGCGCTGCAAGGAATGTCTTGGCTATGAAATCAAACAGCTTTCGCTCGTCAGCGTTCAGTCCTGCAATGATCTTCGCAAACTGATCAATCACAGCTGGATTGGGAATGATGGCATGATGAGATTCACCAGCTAGTCCGGCATCTGAGAACACACCGCGTTTGCCTGTCCTGATTGTTGGGGCCTGCCAGTCCAGATCCTTCACATAGCCGCCGCCAACAAGAGCGGCAAACACAGCGCTTGCTCCTTCAACCATGTTCTCAGGAAGGTAGCGCACAGCAGCGCGTGGGTAGGTTGTCAGTTTATGGATCTCATAAAGAGCCTGTGCAACGTCTAATGTTTTCTTCGCCGTCCATCCCCATTTGGCAGCTTGTTTTTGCAAGCTTGGAAGATCAACGGGTTTGCCTGGAGCCTGACGCCGGTTTTCCTGTGTGACGCTGGCTGGACCGTGCCAGCCGGTTGCTGCGGTGGCGATTGCTTCAGCTGTAGCCTTTTGAAAATAGCGCTCGCTGTCAGACGGCCGGTGGTGAAGCTGGAACAGCCCATGTTCACCTTGAACATCTGCAGTCAGCTCAAAGTAATCTTGTGGCTTGAAGTTGGAAAGCTCTAGCTCACGCCTGCAGACAATTCCAAGCGTTGGGGTGCGAACACGGCCAATGCCGATGACAGCACGTACACCAGAAGGTACCAGTCTGGTCGTTGCGGTTCTGGTCAGACTGAGATTGAACACCTGATCGGCCTGAGCTCGGGCGACCGCTGCATCATAAAGTGAACGGTAATTGGCGTTGGGCTTGGCGCTGGCAAACGCCACGCGAAGCGTCTTTTCATCTTCTGCCGTAAACATTGCTCGCAGCACGCGGCCGTTGTAGCCGTAAAAATGCAAAAGGTTCTCACCAATCGCCTGACCCTCGCGGTCGCAGTCAGTGGCGATGATAACTTGATCAGCACTGCTTAAAGCACGCTTGATTTTATCAAGGCGCTCACCCTTACCGCTGGTTCTGTCAGTAACCAGCTCATACCGGCCACTTTGAGGACGCAGCAAAGCTGAAGACCAGGCTTTCCAATCCGGATTGGCTTCTTCAGGAGATTGAAGCCGCAGCAAGTGTCCTTGTGCCGCCAGTACCTCTCCATATCGATTTCCAACGGCCTTCATGACATTGCGGGCCTGCGAGGGTTTTTCTGTAATGACGATTGATTTCATGGTGCCCCATGCAACTAAAATGGTTCATTTTGCGCGTGCTCGAAAAGGTGATTTCTTGAAAATCTTCAGAGCGGAGGAGGCAACTCCGGTCCAAATTTCAATCATCCAGATTCTACTTGAACAGTCCGGAGCTGCAAGCACAATTCGACCAGGACGGCCGCAGGCTCAAGCTTTTGGCTCTGACTGAGAGACTGACACACGAGCCCTCCAGATGTGCGGGCGGTTTCAGGTCTTTTCTTACCTGCCATCACAAGCAATTCTTGAACAAGAAGTTAAGGCGGTGGGCCGATACGGGGTGTGACTACGGGATCGGCACGGCGGCAATGCTGCGCTATGCCTTGTTGCTCACCCTTCGCCCCACGCTTTGCCGCTGCGCGCTACTTAAAACACGCCTGCGGCCTGTTTTATTAGGCTTGCAAATGGGTGCTATGCACCCGCTTTGAGAAAAGGAACGGAAGGAGTGGCTATCCTTGCCGAGTGACCAGATCGGGTGGAAGGTTGAGGGCAGGAGGGAAGGTCGCGGATCTCAACTTGAAGAGGGTGAATGTGGCTGAGTGAGAAATGACACCCTAAGAGATTTCGGGAGCTATTCTTTTTGTCAGACATAATCGACCCTTAGAACAGTGTTTGGGCTCGTTGCACTTGAAAGCAAAAAACATTGAGTGCGTCCAACAAAAGTACGCAAACCACCACAGAACATTGAGGCGGGACCGCGAGGCAGATCAGAGAGGGAAGAAAAATGAGAAGGCCTATAAAATAGCAAAGAAGGATCGAGGCAAAGTCTCTGAAAATTTAGGGCAGGGGTTTTTACTTCAGATCTCAAATTGGGCCACAAACAATGAAAGCGAAGGTGATCTTCAGGCCATGAAATGAGCAAGGAAAGTGATAGATCAAGCGGAAGGGACGAATTTAAAAACAGCTTTTTAAGCGGGTAGCGAACTTAAGAGGTTCTAAGATCTGGAGTTGGCTCAGGAGTTCACAAGTCGGTTGCAATGTAAGCTGCAGAAAAATAACGAACAAGGTTTTGAGTGCTGGTAGCAAGATGACTATCTGATGTATCTAACTGATAATAATGGTGAAATATAAGAGGCTTCATAGTCTCATTGTTTTGAAAATGAAAAGATGGGCCAATTGCATCTGAAGTTTGATCTGAAACGAGATCTCGAAACTTACCAGTTGTAAAGCGCGGGTTCAGGTGAGCTGGTGTGGCTTCCTCTGCATTCGAAATAGGCTAGTTATATCAATCTGTTATGGCATTTTTTTGAAGATCTGCAGTCAGTTATGTTCGTGGTGTCAGATCAGCTGATGAAGCTTGATTAGTATTGTTTTTCAAGTCTGTAAGTCGTGTTTTTGGAAGGCTGGTATGAGTTGCTGGATCGTAAGATGGGTGATCACGATGAGTAAGAGATTCTGAATCTGACCTTTGATGAAATAATATCTGATGGAATCTTGCGCCGTATTTTAGAGCATAAGAAACGATAGGGCAGGGGCACGTCTGCTGTGCAGACCGGGCCTGTCCACGCGCCTTTGACGCTTACCAAGCCACACACCTCCACACTTAAGGTCTCATAATTTCCCCCTGCCGTCTCTAACGAGCCAGCAACGGCAAAACTCAACCTAAAGCGCTTCACTGTCTGTCTCGGCCATGCGGGGACTGTCCCTCGTGCAAGGAAAGGCGGAAAGCCGCTCAGCGGCTTCCATTACCTGCTGTTCTCTAAGTCTCCCTTCAGCATGGTCAAGGCAACCTGCAAGCAGGCATTCAAAGAATGACCTTGACCACACTGAACGGCTTTCCATGACGAGAAAAGTGAAACGAACCTTCCAGAGGGGGAGGGGAGTGGACACTTAACTCATCTCATATAAGGAGCAAGTTTTATGGGAACCCAAACACATCTGGCCTTAATCCCAGAAGCCTCAAACGAGGCTGAAGAAAAGATCTACACGGCACTGAGAGGTACGCCAGATACGGACAAAGCAGTGGGCGCCGCTGTCACGCTCATTCTAGCCTATGCGTCCTACAGATCCTATCAACCTGAAATGGGACTGGTTGAGACGGCCATGGAACACGCTTTGGAAGCGTTCTCAATTGATAAGGCTGATGTCATTGATGAGGAGGCATAACAGAGGCCCTGTCCGGCTATCTAGGTTTCAAAGTGCATATGGTTCGAAGACGATTGGCACCTGTCTTCGAACTCTTCTTATCGATGGTCCTGAAGGCCGTGTCATTTAACACTCAGCCGCAATCAACCCCAATTGGGGCTCGACAATGTGCAGCAAGGCCAGATATTGGCTTACCTCAAAAGCACAGGCTTATTGTACTTGACCGAGGAGACCTCACGGATGAAAAAACGCAAATCCCTGAATAATGAACAAAAGTATCAGGCATTCATGGAGTTGCTGCGAGCTGACACCACTGATCAGGAGGTTGCAGAGCGTTATTCCATATCCGTGCCCCAGCTCCATGCGCTTTCAAAGGAGTTGGAACAGGTGTTGCGCCAGCACCTTAAGATTTCTTCCAAGAATCCAGCGAGCCTCCCGAAATTTTCCGATCTGCACTGTGACGTGTGGGAGGACTATGGCAAGGGAGAGATGACAGAAGAAGAGATTGACAAGCAGGCCAAGCGGCAATGGAAAGCTGCGTTAAAGTCAGGGCGACTTTCTTATGACAGTTCCAGGTCGAATTTTGCAGATGACTGGATCTTGATAGAGGTGGAAGATAACGGTGTTGGCGTTTTTGAACACAAGGAAAATGGGGACCCTCTGCCACGCAGTAAAAAAGAAGCTGAGCGTTACGTGGTTGTGAACCACTTTGATGAATAACGGATCTGTCGGCATAAAGGTACGTGTGGTCCCATAGTGGATCGTATAACCCTCAGAAATAAATAGCCAATGGGCTATTGGGGGATGACTGATCGGGCGGGATCTTGCGAAGCCAGATTTCAGGAGGTTCTCGTCCGTTTGATCGTCCGCCTTTCAAATTGTCCGCTTTCCCATCTCATCGCTTGCTGTCGGACGGGTTTCTGTTGTCCGTCAGACGTTCCTTTGGCGGACAAGTTGGCTGCAGAGCCTCAGAACGCCGTTTCTACTCACTCTCAAGCCTATTCAACCTGGCCTGTATCGCCAAACGGCCATGCGCGCCTACAGCCTCTAATCTCGTGGGACTTCTCGTACCTTTATGCCGATGGACCCGAAATTCTACGTTTCTTTGAACGTTAGAGCGAGCCTAAGGCACGCTTGGAAAAAATTACACGTATCATGAACACCCCCATTGAAGGATTGTTCCAAATATCCCTTACATTTCAATTACGGGCCAAAAACGGCCCAGGCTGGGCTAAAAATGGCCCGCTGATTTCTCAGGTTTATCAATAATATAGCTGATTTGTTTAGATCTCGGTAACTCTCCGGGCCAATTCTGGCCCAGCTTTACGTAGCGGTATTTAATTTATAGCGCCGCGCCGTGAGTGATTTTACACATGATTTGAAATTAATTTCTATTGATATCTCAAGAGTTAAATATGTTTCGTGCATTCTTGGATGCTGGTTTTGTCAAGTTGGCATGCAAGTTGCAATTGTGTTGGTACGCTGTCGCAGACTGGGGTCTGGGGCTGTGGCCCATTGTTGTCAAATGGGGTTCATTTATTTGTTTTGCTGCGTCTGTCCGCACACGGAGGGCGCTCACCAGGAGCATACTATGCCAACACCCGCTTATATCACCATTGAAGGGTCAACTCAGGGTCCAATCACTCAAGGCGCGTTTACTGAAGATTCCGTCGGTAACGTGTGGCAGGAAGGCCATGAAGACGAGATCATGGTGCAGGCCATTGATCACACTGTCATCATTCCTCGTGATATCCAGTCCGGCCAGCCAGCTGGTCAGCGCGTGCACACTCCGTTCAAGTTCACCTGCTCCATGAACAAGTCCATCCCGCTGCTTTACAATGCGCTGGTCTCCGGTGAGATGCTGCCGAAGTGTGAAGTCAAATGGTACCGCACCAATTCTTCCGGCAAGCAGGAGCATTTCTTCACCACCTCCTTTGAAGATGCGCTGATCACCAACATTGAGTGTGGCCTGCCGCATTGTCAGGATCCGAAGAACGCTGACTTCACGCAGCTGATCACCATTGAACTGTCTTACCGCAAGATCATGTGGGAGCACACAGTCTCCGGCACGTCCGGTGCTGATGACTGGCGCGCGCCTGCAGCTTAAGTCTCTATCCTCATTGAGGATGGAAGTCAGATCCGGGCCAGCTTTGGCCCGGACACTGCCTCTGGGTGAGTTCACACCAGGCAGTCTTTGATTTGGGCGTGATCTGCGGAGTTGGAATATGCAATATGTCTCTGGCAAAGCCTCAGCAAAGCGCGGCTACTTGCGCAGCTTCTTTCGCAGCTTGCTGTGGCGCCGGCGTAAGGTGGAGGCAATCGCTGAAGCTGCACCCAAAGAGTGCGATCCGGCAGGAACTGCGCATGTGGTCTTGCAAGGTCGTGACCGGCCTGAACGGTCTTCTGATGCACTGCACGAAGATCTGTCCGAAGAGCTGGAGATCCGGGGTTTTCTGGATCAGTTTCCCGGCCACCGCTTGATGGTCAAACCCGGGGATCAGCCGCATAAGGAGATATTCTGATGGTCTACCCGCTCGCGGAACAACGTATGGCGCAGCAACATAGTGCCGCTCATGATGTAAATCCGGTTCAAGATGAGGCAATCGCGGTCTCTCTTGAGGCGTTTGCTCAGGCGATCGTGGATGCCCATCAGGGCATGGCGCTTATGACTGGTGGAGCTTTAGATCTAGCCACCTTGCCCGGCACATTGCTGGACAGCCGGTCTGGACATCAGCTTTTGAAAGAGATCGGTATTAAGGGGCGTTATTACACAAGGATAGCCAATGGGAAGACCTACGTGATCTTCAAAGGCTATCCTGCAGTACGCGAAGTTCTTAAGGGGACACGGTATCTGTCGTCCTCTCCAAAGGTTGTTGCTTTTGGCATTGGACCTGAAGCCATTCGGGCAGGTGGCCGGGCGAATGCGATCATCATGATCACCTGTTATGTGGCCCTGGATGTCATGCAGTTCATCATGAGCGATACGCAGCTTTACAGCGAACTGTTTGCCAACATCATTGTCGATGTGGCGATCGGGGCTGTTGCCATTGGGGCTGGTATGGCCGCAGCAGCTGCTGGCGCGCTTCTGGCCGGTGCTATCACCACAGTTGCTATTCCTGCCCTTGCCATTACGGCTGGTGCCATTGTTGTTGGCATGGCTGTTGGCATGGCGCTTGGACAACTGGACAAGATGTTTGGCCTGCGAGAAAAACTGTCTGCTGCCCTGCGCTGGACTGGTGAGGCTGTTGCGCGCGGCCTTCAGAAAACCGGTCAAGTTATTCGTGAAGCACAAGTTTCCATGCGCCAGAAGGTGGAAGAACTTGAACGCCGCAGCAATCGGTTTTTCTATGATCTGGAACGTGAGACCATCTGGCACTTTGGTGGCCCTGATCTTTATAATCAGATCTACAGGCGGTGATGATGATCAACTGGTACATCGATAAGACCATTCAATTTGGCCAGTGGATTGGCCGGGATCCGCGCAGAGCACACGGGTTCGCTGCTGTGCTTGATCTTTTGATGGTGTTTTTGGTGTGGAGTACGATCTCTGACTTTCTGTATGCGCAGCAGGTCATTGAGCTTGGACAAGACAACTTTGAAATTGCTCATGGCATCCAGGCTTTAGCTCTTGGATCTGTTGCGATCCCCATCACTCATTTTGTCTTCACGCCCTGGGGGCATCAACGGCTGCAATGGTCCGTAAAGACATACCTCATTCTCATTTTCGGATCGCTCCTGGTCTTTGCTATTTCTGGCAATCTATGGTCGCAATCAATTGGGCAAAGAGCGCAGGACGAAGGGTACTTACTCTGCCAGAACGAGTTCTTCGCACCGGCAAAGGCCTTCCATACCTATGTGCGCCCGGGCACTTTATGTCCCGCTGATGAATGGCATTCCAAACCCTATCCGCCGCCAATGGTGATGCACCAACTCAATCCGCCAGATCACTCTTAATTCTTATGCTTCCTTTGTTTTTCCCTTTGCCAGTGAGTTTGTTATGAATGCTATTGTCCAAATCCCACAGCTCTTCCAGGAACAAGATCTGGCCTTTACCTTTGCAGCTCCTGCGCAGCCCAACGCGGAATTGCTGGTCGCCGGGTTCGCGGCAACAGAGCGCCTTAATGGCCTCACGCAGATCCAGATTGAGCTTGCCAGCCCCGACAATGCGCTGGATTTGCATAGCCTGCTGGATACGCCCGCCACACTGACCATCCATCATAAATACGAGGGCCTGCGCCATCTCTCCGGAGTGATCGCCGAGATTGCCCGTGGCAATGAAGGCCATCACCGCACCAGTTACTCACTCACGCTGCTGCCCAGCCTGCACCGGCTCGCCCATGGCTCTGACTGCCGGATCTTCCAGAAGAAAAGCGTGCCCGAGATCGTCAAGATCCTGCTGAAAGAACACGGCGTCGAGGATGTGAAGTGGGATCTGACAGATACCCATGCGGCCCGTGAATACTGCGTGCAGTACCGGGAAAGTCACTTAAGCTTTTTAGATCGCATCACGGCAGAAGAAGGCATTTGGTACTACTTCACCTATGGTGCCAATGGCCAGCATACGCTGCAGTTCATTGATAACCCGCAGATCGTCTCGCAGCTGCCGGACCAGCCAAAGCTGGAATATAACAGTATGGCCGGCGGGGCGGTCAAAGGCGTCTATTGCAACAGCTTTGTCCTGCGCGAGCAGCTGCGCGCCACCAGCTTCATGCAGCGCGATTATTCCTTCAAGAACCCGCCTTATAACCAGCAACACGCCCATCAGCGTGGTGAGGACAACGGCTCTGCCGGAGACTATGCGCTCTATGAGTATCCGGGTCGCTACAAGGCCGATGGTGTCGGCAAGCCGTTCACAAAACACCGGCTGGAGGCAGCACGTGTTGAGGCCACCACAGGGCATGGCGCCACCAATGCGATTCACCTGATGGCAGGTCATCAGTTTGCGCTGAACGACCACCCGAACGACGACTACAACATCAAGTATCATTTGCTCACGGTCTCGCATCAGGGCAGTCAGCCGCAGGCCGTGGCTGAGGAAGCTGGCAGCGGCTCCACCACTTACAGCGCTGGGT
>NZ_LMCG01000048.1:0-48267 GCF_001623065.1 Pseudovibrio sp. Ad46
GAAATCTCATTGGCGCGATTGTCGAGAATGGCGAACAGAGAGTTTCTCAAACTGCTACTACCTGTGCGCACCGCAATTCCTTGCTCTAACAGGAAGGCCCGGATCTGGTTGATGGTGGCGGTACGACCCAGCCGGTAACAGTGACTATCGTGGGCACCAACGATGCTCCGATTGTCTCAGATATTGCTGCTTCCACCTCGGAAGATGATAGTGTTCTGATCGAGCCCGCTTATATCGATCTGGACGCATCTGATACAGCGACCATCACGTTTGATGCCAGCGGCACGACAGGTGAAGTGTCTCTTGTCAACGGTAAGTTCCGATATGACCCGAATGGTCAGTTTGAGCATCTGGCTGTTGGGGAGACTGCAACTGATATCTTCACTTACACAGTGAGTGATGGCCACTGCAGAGCCAATTACCAAGACGGTCACGGTTACCATCAATGGCGCAAATGATGCGCCGCTTGTCTCAGACATTGCGACATCGACTACAGAAGACAACAGCGTTCTCATTGAACCTGTGTTCTCTGATGCAGACAGCTCCGACACCCACACCATCACGTTTGATGCCATCGGTACGACAGGTGAGGTATCTCTTATTGATGGCAAATTCCAATATGACCCGAACGGCCAGTTCGAGCATTTGGCAGTTGGTGAAACAGCTACTGACACCTTTACTTATACTGTCGATGACGGCAATGGCGAAGTAGTCGCCATGACTGCAACGATCACCATCAATGGCACAAATGATGCTCCAATTGTCTCAGATATCGCGACATCGACTTCAGAGGACACGTTCTCATTGAACCTGTGTTCTCTGATGCAGACAGCTCCGACACACACACCATCACGCTTGATGCCAGCGGCACGACAGGTGAAGTGTCTCTTATTGACGGCAAATTCCAATATGACCCAAATGGCCAGTTTGAACATCTGGCTGTTGGTGAAACAGCAATTGACACCTTCACTTACACAGTGAGTGATGGCACTGCGGAGCCAATTACCAAGACAGTTACCGTTACCATAAATGGTGCAGACGACATAGTTCTGTTCCCAGAGATTGGCGAAGTCAGAGTCTATCCAATTCCTGTTAAGCTATTCGCATCTGATGCATCGACCTATGATTATTTTGGTTCAACCGTCTCAGTAAACTCCTCTGGTGGCATGGTGGTTGGAGCTCACCAAGGAGATGGGCGTGTCAATAACTCAGGTTCAGCATATGTCTATGCGCCGGATGGCAAGGATGGCTATTTGGAAGTCAAGCTAAGTGCTTCTGATGGTGAAAAAGGAGACCGCTTTGGTGTAGCTGCAATCAATGACAATGGTCTTGTTGTTGTTGGAGCATATGGTGACGATCAAAATGGTGTTGCATATGGGGGCTCTGTTTATGTGTACACACCAGATGGTGTAGGTGGTTATTCAGAATATAAACTACCCTCTCTTTATGAACGTGAACGGGACTATTGGGGGGGAGAGCCTTGCCGTTAACAACAGCGGTGTCATCGTTGTTGGTGCATATCTGGCAAATTACGGCGCAATTGAAGATACTGGTCGTGATCGAGTTTATACACCTTCCGAGGCCGGCGGATATTCTGTTACCTGGTTGCAGGCCTCAGATACAGCAGAGGATGACTACTTCGGGGGGATGTTGCGATCAGTGACAGTGGCATCATTGTAGTTGGAGCCCCTGGAGATGATGACAATGGTAGTCGTTCAGGTTCCGTCTATGTGTTCACACCAGATGGCTCGGGAGGGCACACGGAAGTTAAGCTGACTGCTTCCGATGGTGCCGATGTTGATGTTTTTGGCTCCGCTGTTGCTGTCAATGATGACGGTGTTATCGTTGTTGGTGCTCTGGGAGATGATGACAAGGGGGGAGATCTCTCCGGTTCTGTTTATGTGTTCACACCAGATGGCTCTGGTGGCTATACCGAAGCAAAGCTGAACAAAGTTCAGGTGCCTGTGAATACAAAATTTGGCGGTACAGTTGCGATCAATAATAATGGTGTCATTGTTGTTGGAGCAATTGAGGATGATGGCAACGGTAATGATTCAGGTGCTGCATATGTGTATGTCCCCGATGGTGAAGGTGGATATACTGAGTACCGTCTGACAGCACCAGACGCAGGAGTGAATGGCTTATTTGGCAGTGATGTTGCTATCAATGATGCAGGTCTTGTCACGATAGGTGCTTCCAATGCAGATAGTAAGGGAGCTTCTTACCTGTTTGAGCCAGATGCCTCAGGTGCATATGGGGTTATTCAGAATGCCCTTGAGCTTGATGAAGGGACAGATTTTTCTCCGCTTACAGGCGATATTGAGATTGTGTTTGCTGATGATGGTGTTGCTACACACAGTTATCAGGCGAGCGTGACAGGTGTTTCAAGCACAGGTTCGTTGGGAGACCTGGATGCAGATGCACTTCTGGCTTTGTTGAGTGTTGATCGGATTTCTAAGAACCCGGCAGCTGAGCAGGGAACGATCCACCTTGAGTTTGAAGCTGGTGCGAATGTGTTTGATTATCTCAACACAGGTGACAGTGTTGGGCTGACGTATACTGTTGAGCTTGATGACGGCAAAGACCACATCACTGTTCAGGACGTCTCCGTTACAATCAATGGAAAAGATGATGTTGGAATATCAGGTAATGATGTTCTAGTTGGTGGGAGCCGGAATGATACTTTAAATGGATTGGACGGAAATGATGTGCTAACGGGAGGAAATGGGAATGACACGTTCGTTTTCAATGACCTTTCTAGTGGCACCGATACAATCACCGACTTCGAAGCTAGAGACGGTTCAGGTGAAACCATCCGGTTCGACAGCGAGGTTTTTGCAGACTTCGATGCCGTAGTTGCTGCGGCAAGCGATGAGGGAAGTAGTGTTGTGATCAAACTAGATGACGACAAATCAGTCACTTTGAATAATGTTTCAAAGTCAGAACTTCATGCTGATGACTTCCAGTTTGTCTAAATGAGTAAAGGCTGCGCTCGTCTTAGTTGCACGAGCGTAGCTTCTTTCCCTTCAAAATCAACTTCATCATTTTGGGGTCCTTCTCAAGCCTTTCTTGTCCTACGGGGAGTTCAGCAGGTGTTGGTCGCGCGTATGTGAGGTTTACGGTGTTTGTCGTCAGCATCTATGGAGCAGGCTTACGGATTTGAGTAAGGGAGTGTTTTGGCCGATGATCACGACAACGGGAGTGAAGAATGGGGCAAGGCACAAGGACTGCCAGTGCTGCACCTGAGAAGGTAGTCAAGGATATCCGGCGCAAGACCCGCAAACGCTATTCCATTGGAGAGAAGATCCACATAGTGCTTGTAGGATTACAAGGCGAGGAAAGGTATCGACGAGTTATGTCGACAAGAAGGTATCTCACAAGGACTTTGCTATAACTGGTCAAAGGAGTTTTTGGAAGCAGGTAAGAAGCGCTTTGCTGGAGACAAAGCCCGTCAGGCCAAGACCGCAAAGGCCAAACAGCTGTTCAGTGAGGCGTGAGCTTCAAATAAGTTGTTTCTGAGCAATTACTTGAGCTGCGTTTGTTCAAAAAGTATGCTCGAGGATGGAAGGGGACGACGAATGAAGTACCACGCCTATGAGAAGCTGGAGATCATCCGGCTGGTTGAGGCTTCACAGCAGCTAATCAAGTATTCATTGGAACTGTTGGGCACTCTACGTTCCACGTCTTATGTTTGGTATAGTTGTTAGGACGAGGGCGGCGTAGCCCTGCTTGGAGATCACTTATCAAAACCCTCCAATGTCTGGAATCGTATTCCAGATGAGATCGGATCATTGAATTAGAAATAGAAGAACCGGATCTTTCCCTTAGAAAAATTGCTGTCTAGATGTTCAAGAAGTAGTAAAATATGAGAATCATAAAGTTGTGTGTGAACTGGTTCGCTCTGAAATTAGTATAGCTTAAGATGTTGTCATAATATTCAAATTTTCGACTATATGGAAATATTCAAATTAAGTGGTTTGTCTTTATGGATTGATTTTGAGATAATTACAAAAGAGAAATGCAATATGATAATCTAAATTACTTTGTTTTTCGGGGCCCACATGATTTATATTTATTTTAGTACATGCCCCATCAATACATCGTCCTGTAAAGCATAATACCCAATGGCTTGCCGGACTTGATCTTTGTGCTGCCTTGGGCGAGGAGCCAGCCGTCGGGGCGTTGTAGTTGGGCTATGATCCGGAGCGTTGGTGACACCTGAACGTTTGAGGGGCGAGCGACTGAAAAGTCTATGGCTTTTGATTTGCCTGAGCTATTGAGATGGGTCTGGGTGGTGAGTTCTCGTGTACTGTCTTTGATGGCAGTGTCTTCAATGTAGATTTTGATTTGGCCTTTGGGAATTTCTGTATCACCTGCGAACGTGAGGGTGCCGCGAATGTCTGATGCTTGTGCTTCGGTGGTCTTAGAGAACGCATCGGTACCAGCGGCCAGTAGACCGGCTGCTAACAAAGCTGCACTACGATTGATCAGAGGCTTCATTCTTTTCCCCATCGGATTGCGTCATCAAAACAGTTTAGATGCATAAAGATAGCAAGAGGGGAGCGTGAGAGCCCCCCTCCTGTAAGTTATCAGACGATAACGAAATCATCTGCAGAAAGTGACAGACCAGCCTTCAGCTGTGCAAACTGAATTGCACCAATGTCTCCTGAACCATCTGCATCATACAGCAAAGCACCGCTGTAGGTATCGTAGATGATGCGGTCAGCAGCATCCTGGCTAACACCTGCAGCACTCATGTGGAATGCAGTCAGATCAAGAGCGCCAGTGCCGCCCAGTTCAGCAAAGATGCCATTGTCGAGAAGGATCAGATCCTCGCCAACACTGAAGTCCTTGATCTTGTCGACATTGTCGTTGCCAAGCTCTGTTGAGAAGCGGAAGGAATCTTCACCAGCGCCGCCAACCAGAATGTCAGCACCTAAGCCGCCGTCAAGGAAGTCACTACCTTTTCCGCCGTAGAGCTTATCATTACCAGCTTCACCCGGCTGAATTGGCTCAGGTGGGAATTCAACTGATACGTTGAGTTTGTATGTTGAACCCTCTGGCACTGCTTCTGACCAACCATCACCTGGAACGTCCGGTGACCATGCACCCTCCAGAATGTAGTAGGTACCGGTTTCTTCAACAACGAAGACTATGCTTGAATCACGGTTGCTTGTAGAGCCGGGATCTCCGCCGCCATCATCGTTCTGGGTGACAATATTTCCATCAGCATCGAGCAGTCTGACCCAGCTGTCATGGACGTTTGGATCTGCAATACCGTCGATATCGACAGTAATGGTCGTACCTGCAGCAAGCTCGATACCATAGTATCCACCTTGGCCATTTCCGGTCGCATTAACTGTTGTATGAAGAACAGTTGTTGAATCGAAGATGTCAGGATCTGCTGTCAGAGAGAAGTTATTGGAGATATCGAATGCAGTCGCGATTGAGTTGTTCGTCGCATCAGGACCAAGCGTCGCATACCCTGTACCCATGCCTGGGCGTGGAATAGGTTCACCTTGATCAGCGAAGTCGCCGAAGAGGACATCATCGCCTTTGCCACCACGAAGAACATCGTTGCCACCCTGACCGGTCAAGGTGTTGGCAGCGTTATCACCCTTCATGCGATCATTATGTCCAGAACCTGAGAGGTTCTCGATCGAGATGTAAGTGTCACCTTCTGACTTGCCGCGTCCCAGATTGAGATTGACACCGCTGGTTGCGTCGGAATAGTCCGCAGTATCACTGCCGCGACCACCGTTCAGGATGTCAGCACCTTCACCACCGGTCAGAATGTCGTTACCTGAACCGCCAGAGAGTTCGTTTGTCTGGTCATTGCCAATGAGGTGATCATCGAAGAAAGAGCCAACAACGTTTTCAACGTCAACGATGATATCATGCCTGATGACTGTGCCTCGTCCTACAATCTGGACTGGACCATCTGCGTCGCCACCGCGTGCTGTGCCGTTGGCAAGGTCAACCGTTACTCCCTCAGAACTTCCAGAGTAAACGACTGTGTCGATGCCTTCGCCACCGTCAAGATAATCCTGACCGGAACCGCCGATGAGCGTATCATTGCCTTCATCACCGTACAGCAGGTCTCCGTCGTTGCCGCCGTCGAGGATGTCATCGCCGCCGCCGCCGTTGAAGACATCGCCGCCACCACGACCCCAGAAATGGTTGTTGTCGTCTGTGCCGATGAAGCGGTCAATACGGTCATCAGAGCCGATCAGGTTTTCAATGCTATAGAACGTATCACCTGATGCAGTACCACCGCTGGCAACATTGGTCTCAAGGTTGACAAGCAGCTGGAACGGGCTCTCATGGCTGTAGTCCACTGTGTCAACGCCGTCACCACCGCGGAAGATGTCAACACCATCCTGACCCATCAGCGTATCGTCGCCGTCTCCGCCATCAAGGATGTCGTCACCAGCACCACCAAAGATGGTATCGTTGCCGCGACCACCATAAAGCACGTCATTTCCGTCATCGCTTTCGGTCTGATCTTCAAGATCTTCGAATGCAATGGTGTTGTTGATATCACGGCTCGCCAATGAGTCACGACCACCAATGATGAGGTCATCACCATCCAGACCAAAGATCGTGTCGCCACCAGCGCCACCTTCAAGGGTGTTGTTGTCCTCATCACCAAAGATGAGGCTGGTCAGAGAATCGCCGGAATCGCTTGAGGTGTCGTCGTTACCGGTATCGACTGGTTGGGTCGGAGTGCCACCCACGTAGATGATGTTTTCGACGTTCTCGATTTCACCCAGGTCCAGGTCGCTGTTCAGCACAATGATCGTATCGTTTCCGCCGTCGGCTTCCTCGCGTACGATATCATCAGCGGAATCGACGAAGTAAACATCGTCTCCTTTGCCGCCAGCCATTTTGTCAGCACCGCCGCGACCGTCCAGAACGTTGTCGCCATCGTTACCGATCAAGATGTCATCGTATTCACTACCGATGCCATTCTCGATGTAGTATTCGGTCTGGTCTGCATTGTGGCCAGCAAAGATAGACACATTGTTGCTGTGCCCATTGACGCTGGAGAACTGACCAGCACGCAGGTCAAGGATCGTGCCTGCCGTTGATCCGGAGAAGTCAATGGTATCAACACCACCGGTATCGTGGATAGTAAATCCGATATCGTGCTGCATGCCAGAGGATGTTAGCTCATAGCCATACTCTGTGCTGTTGAAGCCGTACGTGTTGTCACCTGTGTTGAGATCGATCTTTTGGTAAGTCCGTGCACCATCCTCGTCGACCTCGGAGAAAAAGCGGCGGATTGTAGCTTCAATATCTGCCATCAATGGCGTGGAAGCTGACCAGCGCGTTGTTTCTCCAACGTCAATGCCATCAAAGTAGGACATCACACTGTATTGCTGACGATCATAAATCCAGGTCGCGTTGTTCAGATAGTTGATCTGAACGCCTCCAGGGCCGCTGTAGTTATAAAGACCCGGGTGATTCAGGCCAAATTCATGACCGAACTCATGGATGAAGCTGTCAAAAACATAACCGCCGATGTCTGTTTTGTTAGGCTCTGTATCGTGGAACTTCTGACCGATACTGACATAGCGGTTGCTTGAGAAAGCGCTACCGTCGCTTTGCTCACCTATCGCAGGACTAACGACCTCCATCCACTGTGTTTCAGAGTCGAATGGCACATCATCTACAATTTCAAACTGGAGAGGAGTAACAGCAGACCACACCTCCAAAGCGCCAATAGCTGCTGCTTTGTATTCCGGGTAATCATTCAATCCGCTGACATTGATCACCAGCGGCTGCGCTGCAATCTCAGGTGTCAGGCTGCGAGGCAATGCACTGACGTAATCAATATAAGCTTCGTAATCTTCACTTTTACCAAACGGATTATCCGGCGTTTGGTCATTAACCCACCACTGATCGTTGGGCTGGTTTGAATTTGGCATCTTTGTCTCTCCCGTTATACAAAGTTTGGGTGTTTAATGCTGCTTGGTTTTATGGTGCGGCCAATTAAAGCCTGACATCGCATGCACGAATGCATTCAACGGCATTGAAGGATGACTGAAGGAATTGATTGGCTAAGAGGCTATGAAAGCTGCGGCCTGAGGCATTCTTTGCTTAGAGGCTGCCCTAGATCTTGCAGCAGTGAATGCCTCAGAATGAGCCTGATAAGAGCTAATCAGACTGCCCGAATTTGATGAACCCGGACTGAGTAAAAGCGTAGGCTTCAATCTGCGAGCAAGAGCAATACTGGCTACGTAAATGCTGCCTCTAAGAGGTTCCCATAGGTTTTCTGGGCTGTCGGTTCCTCTCAGAAACCGGCTGGCGATGGCACTAGTTGTGGCTCGCGAAGAACGAGTGCGCTTATCGATACATTCGGCAAGAGATTCCTCATAGTAATCAAACATTTCGACAGCCCCAAGTTCAGGTGAAGTGCCGTCCCCTCCAGAGCAAGCACATCAGAATTCTTTTGGTTCTTCAATGCCTTGTGTAGATTTAACCTAAGCACACTGCATGCAGTGCTAGAATTCTTTTTTAAATGAGGTTTAAAGTCAACGCTATTAAAGATGATAATTTTTAAGTTACCAAACGTAATGATAAAAAATTTAATCAATAATACGACAAATTACTTTACCGCCATTTCGTGCGCTTACAGTTAACCATTGTCAATCTTAGGTTGTGCTTCAATATCATTATTACCCGCTTGTGGTTGATTGGTGATCTTGAAGAAATTTCACTTTCACGAATTTGAAGACCTTATGCGACCCTTCTTGTTTGTGAAGTTTATCTGTCCATTACTCGTGATGAGGTACGAAACACCTTCTTCCAAATAATTCAAATATTGGGTGCGTGTTTTGCGATTGGATAAGCGTTGATCAAATCAGTGGCTAAATTTTATTTGACCGTTTTGCGAAATTGGGAGTTGCTACAGGGCTAGCGGTAAACCTATTGCACCCAATAGAAAATCAAACTGTATATAAGCATCTATCCGCATGCGGGGTAAGGTTTAGGGGTGGTGAAGATGAGCAAAACTAAGGCTTGGTGAGCTTGGGTTTTGTTGAAATCTTCATTGGCTTTGGTCAGGAACCGCATTGGGAGCGTGAAGACAGCCAGTTATTTGATCTTTGAGCAACGACGACCAGGACGCACACCCCGCAGCGTTGGTTGATGCATGATTACGCTCATCATAGATGCCTGCACTCTGGCACAGGGTTGAATATTCGGAGAGTTTCACAAGCAATACTCGTTTAAATCTGGGAAATTCATTTCTAGAGCTGAGGAACTGTGTCTCCTGTTCTGCTGTCTTTGGCTGAAGCAAAACAAAAAGCTGCTTTCAGAAAGGGAGAGGAAATGATTGGGGCACTTAAGAGATTTTCACGCACCACTGCATTGGCATTGTCACTTGGTGTGATGGGATTTAGCGGAGGTCAAGCGCAAGCTGACGAGAGTCTCATTCTTGCACATGCCATGAATACAGATCATGTATTCCATGCTTTGTCAGAACGTTTCATGGGAGAGCTGGACGGAAAGGCGATTGACATTGATTACCATCCGGGTGGTGATCTGGGGGATTGGACCTCCTTGTTTGAGCAATCCATGCAGGGCGTCGTCCCGATGAGCTTGACTTGGGGGGCATCAGAGTTTGATGGCCGCCTTGATCTCGCCTACCTTGGCTATGTGGTTTCCAACTGGGAGCAGGCCAAACAGCTCTATGGGCCAGGCTCGGATATGCTGGATATCTATAACGGCATTTTGCATGAACTCGACCTTCATGCGGTGGGTATTATTCCAACCGATTTTGGTTCTGTTGTCATCCGCAAAGGCGTTGGCAGGGCGCCTGTAAATTTTCCTAGTGATGCTAATGGTTTGAAGATCCGTGTGCCGGGGCTTCCGATGGCAGTTGAACGCTTCAACAACCTTGGCTTTTCTGCTGTGCCGATCCCACTGGCTGAGGTGTACACGGCCCTGCAGCTTGGTACTGTAGATGCGCGCTCATTCTCGACAGCGGTTGAGACTTACTCCCTCCGAGATGTGTTGGAAACCAACATCCTCACCAATGACTACTTTGAGCACGCCTTCTGGTTGGTGAACAAGGATTGGTGGGAAGGTTTGGCAGACAAGGATCGTGCTGCTCTACAAACCGCAATCGGCACAACACTTGAATGGTCATGGGGGGAAGCTCAGGCAAAGAGCGAAGAGTTCCTGCAAAGAGCACGGGATGCCGGGATCAAGGTCGTTGAGCTGGATGACACACAACTGGCTGCCGCGCGTAAGATTGCGCACGACACCGAATGGCCTGCCATGGAGAAAATTATCGGGTCCGAGATCATGAACCAGATCCGTCAAGCTGCAGCAAACTAGCAATAAACATGATGAAGGCCGAAGTTGTGCTCCGGTCTTCGGTTGGGAGGCATATGACCGTGAACCGCGAGTCTAAACAGCACCCGCGTGCGCCAGTGCAGGTCGCTTCATTCATTTACGACCCAGAAATCACAGAAACTGAACCGCCAGACCATGTCACGGCAATCCCCGAAGGGCCTCAGACCGGAAGCATGCGGTTTTTGCTCAACGCTGAACGCTTTCTGGAAAGAGGGCTTTATGCAGGCATGGTTCTGATGGGAGTTGGTTTGGCATCTATCATGTTCGTTCAGGTGTTGCTTCGTTACGTTTTTGCGCTCCCATTTGTCGGGATTGAAGAGCTTGCTCTGCTCATGGGGGCCTGGTTTTACTTCCTGGGTCTGGCCTATGTGACGCGCAATGGAGAACATATCCATGGGGGTATTGTGACCTTGTTGATCAAGAGCCCCATAAAGATCCAGAGTATTCGCCTGTTAATGACTCTGGCCAGTATCGCTGCTTGCCTCGTGTTTGGATATTACGCCAGCAAGTACGCTATCTTTGAGATCGAGCGAGGCCGTGCGAGCTCCTATATGCGGTGGCCCAAAGGGTTGTGGTCTGCCTCCATGATCATTGGCTTTGCCGGAACCATTATCTATCTCGCACTGCAGGCCATCAATCAGACCATAGATCTCAAGACGAGACTGTCTTTTGAGAAGAAGGGCTAATCATGTTTATCTTTCTTACCTCTCTTCTACTCATCGTGGTTCTGTTGCTTGCCGAGATGCCAATTGCGTTTGCATTTGGTGTTGGCGCGCTTGTATTTGGTATTGCATCAGACTCAAACGTTTCCTTCCTGATCCCATACGCTTATCAAACTACAATGAGCTTTGCGTTGCTGGCGCTGCCACTGTTTGTGCTTGCGGGAACGCTAATGGCGGAAGGTGGGATTTCCGATCGGCTCCTCAGCTTCGTGAATGCCTTTGTTGGCCGGATGAAAGGTGGGCTTGGTGCAGTCACGGTGATCACCTGTGCCTTGTTTGGTGCGATTTCAGGGTCATCCTCAGCTGCGATTGCTGCAATCGGGCAAATCATGATCCCACGCATGGTGAAAGAAGGATATCCGGTTGGCCATGCCACGGCGCTGGTTGCTTGCTCGTCAGTGCTTGCGCTTATGATCCCGCCATCTATCCCAATGATCGTTTTCGCGGTAACTGGTGGCTTGTCAGTTGGCGCGGCCTTTCTCTCGACAGTCATCCCAGGTGTTTTGCTGGCACTTGTCTATATCGGTCTAAACTTCTTCTTTCTCAGGAAAGTAGATACCATTCAGGTCGAAGAGCCTCTGCCATTCAAGCAAGCAGCGCGAAATGTTGGAACCAGTGGGATCAAGGCGTTCTGGGCATTGATGATGCCGCTATTGGTGCTGGGTGTGATTTACACTGGTATTGCGACACCGACAGAAGCAGCTGCGATCTCTCTGGTTTATGCCATTGTGGTCGGTGTGTTCATCTATAAAGGTCTGAGCTTTAAAGGCATTCCGGCAGCATTCGTGCGTGCTGCGATTACGACCAGTTCAATCATTGCTGTGTTGTTCTTCTTGTTCGTGATGAGCCGGGCAATGATCTTGCAGCAGGTGCCACGAGAAGTCGCCGACGTGCTCATTTCTCTGACGGACAACAAGATCCTGATCCTGTTGCTGATCAACCTCATTTTGCTGCTCATCGGCATGATTGTAGATGACGTGTCGGGCAGTGTATTGGCGGCGATTGTTCTGCTGCCCGTGGCCACGAAAATTGGTGTTCACCCAATCCATTTTGCGGCAATTGTCGGTACAAATCTGGGGCTAGGTAATGTCTCGCCGCCTTGTGCACCCATGCTTTATATGGCGGCTGGGGTGAGTAAGCTCACACTGGACAAGTATGTGGGCATCACACTCAAGTTCTTGTTGTTTGGGCACCTGCCAATGGTTCTGATCGTCACGTTCTTCCCAGAACTTTCTCTGGCTTTGCCAAGACTGATTATGGGCATTGACGTGTAATGCAATCATCCTCTGCGGTTCTCAGGATCGCAGAGGATTACTTGCTTATCTGCTTAATCACTTTCAAAGCACAGCCGGCGAGATACTCGTGAAGTTTTAAAAGCTGGTCCTTTGCAGCTGCTTCATTGCCAATGACCACAGCTCGCATAATGCCAGCATGAAATTGACTACAAACCACGGTGTCTTCCCGTGTCTTGTTTGCAAACCAGAACCTGTGTGACTGGCTTTGCACCCGGGCAAGGGCGTGGTGAAAGTAGGGATTGCCGCTCGCATTGGTAACTGCAAAATGGATTCCTCTGAGAGCTTCCAGAAGGTTTGCATCTTCATCTTCCTGCGCGCTATCAAGTATGTTTTGTGCCAACTGGAGCATATGCACCCGATGCTCACTGCTTCCGCGCAGGATTGCGTACTTGATGCAGGTTGGTTCGATCTCTTTGCGGATCTCCAGAAGTTGCAATTGCTGTGCTGCTGAGATCTCCAGAAACTCAACGCCCTTTCTGGCATGCACCTTCAGCATGTCTTCCTGTTCGAGGGCCTGCAGTGCTTCTCTGACAGGAGTACGGCCTAGGTCTAGTATGGCAGAGAGTTTGTTTTCTGAATAAAGCTGTTCTGTATCCAGTTCTCTGAAGATCACTTTGCGTTCTATCTCTGCCTTAGCGAAATCTGCTCGTGTTGTTGCTTGAAAATCAGGCACCTATTGCTCCGCTCTGCTTAGGCTGTCATGTAAATTCTGAGCGTGAAGCTAGAGCAATGAGAATTGTGAGTGAAGCAATCTGTTTGTTTCCACATTTGTACTTAGGATAAGTTTCAAACTGTACATCTGGTAATAGTGCTTATCTGTCCTCTGGTATTAGTACAGTTGCTGTATTTACTCAGTTGATCTGTGCCTATCGGTAGTTCAGAGTCTTCTGATGAGTTTTTATTTATCTATCTGATATTATTTACTTAATCACTCTATGGTGCGTCTTCACCCGGGCGCCGAGCACGTCTGTCTGCTATGGCTTCTCCTGTCTGTATGTACGTTCGTCTACTTTTGTCAGTGCCCGCTCTTCGTGATGTGTTTCACAATATGTTAGTTAGGAAGAGAGGGCTCAAAAGTCACCTCATCCTCTCATATTATCAATATATAACAGTATGTTATCTTATATGTGAGTGACGATATGGCTTGGAAGGAATTGGCGCTGAGCGCAATTGACAGTCCTGTACTGAGCGAGGCTGATGTTGTTGTGTGCGGAGGCGGTCCAGCTGGTGTTGCAGCGGCTGTCATGAGTGCCAGAGAAGGCCTCAAGACTGTCCTTGTTGAGAAGAACGGCTTTTGCGGAGGCGGGGCAACTGCAGGCTTGTCTGGGACGATCTGTGGTCTTTATCTGACACAGGATGACATCGCCAAGAAAAGACCTGAGCAAGTTGTCTTCTGCTTCGCAGAAGAGTTCCGCCAACGGCTGGCCGGCAAGCAAGGCGTGACCGAACCTCAGATCTACGGCAACACGCACGTTGTTACGTTTGATCCTTTGCGATGGCGTGAGGTCGCAGATGATCTTCTCGAAGAAGCGGGTGTAACCTGCTTGTATCATTGTCTCATCACAGAAGTGGTGCGGGAAGAGCAGCGTATTACTGGCATAAAGCTGGAGAGTTCTGCGGGTAGTTCATTCCTGAAAGCGAAAGCGTTCATTGATGCAACGGGTGATGCTGCTGTGCTGGCCAAGGCAGGTTGCAAGCATTCCTACGGCGACAAAGGCACCATTCAAAACCCGACAATGATGTTCCGTCTTTCTAATGTGGAAGAAGAAGGGTTCTACAAGGTCTTTGGAGAAGACACCATCTCACCTGTTGCGGTAACAGAAAAGCTACGGGAAGTGCATGCCAGTGGTGAGCGTCATCTGCCTAGGGACAAGGTCTGGGTGTTCCCAACTCCGCAAGAGGGTGTGTTTTTGATGAACTGCACACGTCTTGCCGGGCAGGGCGGGCGTATGCTGAATGTCATCAACCCAGTAGACCGGACATATGCTGAGATATATGGCAGACGCTCTGCTCGCGATTACCACGCTTTCTTCAAGGACAACATTGAGGGATTTGAAAAAACGCAGCTTATTGATATGCCACCGGAAATCGGTGTGCGTCAGACACGTACCATTCGCGGTATCAAAACGCTGAGTAATGATCACGTTGTGAACTGTGAGAAACCGGCAGACGGCATTGCACGGTCTTCCTGGCCGATTGAGTTGCATGCGGGTAAGCAAAGCAAGCTGCATTGGCTGATGAACGATTACTACGAAATCCCTTGGGGAGCACTTGTTCCTGAAGAGATGGAGAACATCGTTGTAGCAGGGCGCAGCCTGAGTGCAGAGCATGAAGCTCTTGCATCTGCTCGCGTGACTGCTCAGTGCTTTGAAATGGGACATGCAGCAGCGGTTGCAACACAAATTTCACTTGAGAAGTCAGTGAAATACAAAGATCTGGATCCAGAGTGGGTCCGGCAAAAAATGCGCATCAACAATAGCGCATTGTAACACATAGCCACATTCAAACTGACCACAAGTAACTGTAGGAAGCTGTATCTGAGAGGATGCTGCTTCCTGCAAAGGGGTTCGTGCGGCCTAAAACTGCTCGCGTCCCATCACAAAGGCCAAACATCGGGAGAGATATTATGGCTTTGGAGGAACCCATGACAAGACCAACCACAAAGACGGGGGAGATACTTAAGCCCAGCTTGGATAAAACAATTTTTCTGCCAAGCCTGCTCTTCAGTCTTGTGATCATCGTGCCGATGATCTTAATGGGTGAGGCACTCAATCCATACATCACGGCAAACAATAAGTTTGTATCGCACACTTTTGGCTGGGCCTATATGGCGTATGGCACCATTGGTCTGTTCTTCCTTGCATGGGTCGCCTTTGGCCCAATGGCAAACGTCAAGCTGGGAAATGCAGAGGACAAACCGGCCTTCAACGATGCAAGTTGGGCTTTCATGATCCTGGCCGCAGGCTTCGGCATTGGTGTCGTAAACTGGTCCATGGTTGAGCCTATGATTACAATGGCCTCTGCTCCTGCTGGTGCAGAGCCATTCTCCGCAAAAGCCGCTGAAGATGCACTTGCCTATGGTTTGATCCATTGGGGACCATTCCTTTGGGTTGGATATATGGCACTCGGCTTGCCATTCGCTTACTTCTTGTTTGCACGAAAACCTAAGGTTCAGCGTTTCGCTCTTTGCTTTGAGCCTATCCTGGGTCAAAAACGGGTAGAGGGTCCAATCGGCACTGCGATCAATGCATTTGCTGTATTCGGATTGATTGGCGGCATCGGGACAACGCTTGGCCTTGCAATCCCACTTCTGGCGGGTTTGCTCTCCGTTTTCCTCGGCATTGAGCACACAATGTTCGTAGAAGTTGGCGTTCTGATCTTCTTCGGTGCGTTGACCATGTACTCATTGTCAAAGACCATTTCCAAAGGCATGAAGTTGCTGTCTGACTTCAATGGCTGGCTGGTTGTTGTCGTGCTGGGAGCCATGATCCTTTTTGGTCCAACCACATACATCATGAACAGCTTCACAAGCATTTTTGGTAATGCAGTGGAGTTGATGCCTCATGTCTTTACTTGGACAGATACATACGGCCTGTCAAACGGTTATGCTCAAGATCAGAGCGTATTCTATATGGCATGGTACATTGCTTATGCCCCGCAAATGGGTTTGTTTGTTGCATGTGTATCTCGCGGTAGAACTTTGAAGAATGTTGTACTGGGGTGTGTGGGCTACGGTTCTCTGTCTGCCTTCGTGTTCTTCGCCATTCTGGGTGCCTTCGCTGTTCAACTGCAGCTCTCTGGAACTGTCGACCTTGCTTCAAACTTCAATGAACACGGTATTCCATCTACTGTAGCATTGGCATTAAACAACACACCACTTCCGGCTTTGGCTGTGCCAATCTATCTGGTTATGGTTGCCATCTTCGTGATCACCACAATTGAAGCATGTACCCGTAATCTGGCGTCCATGACGAACAAGAACATCAGCGGTGATGTTGAGCCTTCCACTTCATCCAGAATGATCTGGTGCCTGATCATTATCGGTATCAGCTTTGGTGTGATTCTGGTGGGTGGTCTAGATGTGGTCATCACGTTGGCCTTGGTGCCAACTATTCCACTCGTTGCCCTTAGTTTCCTTGCAACTTATTGCATGGTGAAAGCAGCGCGCAAAGACTTCCCGCATTTGTTCCGTTCGCAATACTCCGCGATTGAACGGAAGGAAGATGGAACTCTGACGGTGAACACAGCAGAGCTCTAAGAAACAAGAAAGAGGCGGCTGCGGTTGCCTCTTTTATCTTCCCCCCAATGCTGCTTTTGCAATGAGCTCTATTCCTTCCGGAATGAGGGCATTATCTATAACAGAGTACCCCAGCCGGATATGGTTCAAGTTCTCGCTTGGATTGGAGAATGTGAAGCCGCCTGTCTCAAAGTACACGCTGGACTCCATCACTTTCTGCTGCAACTTACCTGCGTCAATATCCTCAGGCAACTTCAGCCAGATACTGCCGCCACCAAACTCTGGGAGGACTGATGCTCCCGGAAAGTGCGCCTCAAGAGACCGATGCATAGTCTGGCATCTGATTTTGTATTCCTGCGAAATCTTGGCCAGGAACCGGTCAAAATACCCTCGCTGTAAGAATAACGCGACACTGCGCTGGTTGTTGACAGGGGGGGGGCGCAAAATGTGGTGACGGAGCGCCTTTGCTTCTCGAATGAACTCCCGATCAGCAACCAGATAGCCAATTCGCAGGCCGGGCATCAGGCTTTTGGAAAGACTGCCTGCATAGATAACATTGCCGGAGCGGTCGAGGCTTTTCAGGGCCGGGGGAGGCGTCTTGTCAAACGCAATCTCCGCCTCATAGTCATCTTCAATGATGAACTGCCGGTTGTTCGCTGTGATCCGTAGCAGTTCTTCTCTACGCTCCACTGGCATTGTCACGGTTGTCGGAAACTGGTGGCTCGGCGTTGTATAAAGGCACTTGCACTGGTTGATTTCATCACTGAGTATCAGGCCGCCCTTGTCAATTGGAAGCCTACGCACATTCAGGTTTTCCATCTGTGCCATGTTCAGAATGTCCGGATAACCGGGATCTTCTATTCCGATGGTTTCACCTGTTCGCAAGAGCAGTTTCACAGCCAGATAGAGCGCTTGCTGACCGCCCAGAGTGATCAGAATCTCCTCTGGGTGTGCGATAATTCCGCGCTTGGATAGTACGCGCTGCATCAACTGTTCTACGAGCAACTCATCATCGATTGATGAGTAGTCCGTCGCCCAATTTCTCATCTCAACCACATTGACGGAATCTCGAATACATTCGCGCCAACTGGCGATTGGAAACAGGTTCGGATCAATCAATCCGCAAATAAATGGAAAGCGAAACCGCACCAGGCTGTCGCTCGGCTTTACCACACGCGGCATATTAAAACTCCGCCCACGGAAGTGAGAGGTGAAGTCCATTTTAATCACATCTGTATCACTACTATTGGATGATGATGTATACAGATTCTCAGAGGCCTGGCTCGACAAGAGAGCATCTTCGCGAATGTAAATGCCTGCACGGTCCCGGCTCTCGACAAAACCATCTTGTTTCAGGCTTTCGTAGGCAAGTGAAACGGTTGTTACGCTTACTTCTAAGTCTTTGGAAAGTTTGCGAATTGATGGGAGGGGGCGGTGGATTGGAAATTGCCTGTTCACGATTGCTATCGCCAGCTGACGTCGAATTTGAGTCTGCAAACTCTCGGTCGAATTTCGATCAATTCGGATCAGGTTGGCGTACATGCTTTTCTCTTTCTCAGTCTATCTAATGAAACTGTATACATGAAAGAGAGTTACTGTATATAAAAGAAAATAACAATCGAAAATAGACTGTTCTCAATTCGGAAGGGTCGGAGAAAGGCTGAGGATACACCTCTGATGTCTTTCCGCTCTTTTTGAAAACAACGGGAAGCTGGTTTGCCGGGATGTGAACCAGAACTACTTGGGAGCAGACTATGTCAGTTGAGTTTTCAGTCGAAAACAAAGTTGCTTACATACAGCTAAATCGGCCTAAGCAACGCAACGCGCAAAACAAAGAAATGCTGGATCTGCTAGATGCAGCCATGGAGCGGGTGGAGACCTGCGATACCATTAATGCAGCTGTGATCTATGGTGCTGATCCATCGTTCTGCGCAGGCAGTGACCTAACGGAACTTGGCGCGCTGGATCTGAATGGCATTTGTGATGTTGAGAAGCGCAAAGCTGCCTTCCTGCTCCGCATATCGCTTTGCCCAAAACCAATTGTTTCAGCTGTACAAGGCTACGCAGTTGGCGGCGGCGCATTCCTCGCAGCAGCTTGTGATGTGGTTATCGCGGCAGAGAACGTGAAGTTTAAAGGCATGGAAGTGCCAAACGGCTGGATCACTCCATGGGGTTTCCACGCCCTCAATGCTCGCATGGCGCCACGCCACGCGCAGCGCGCAGCTTGGGGCTACAAATTCATCACAGCGACAGAAGCACTTCGCATCGGTCTGGTTGATGAAGTTGTTGCTCTGGAAGAACTTTTCGATTCTGCTCGGTCTGCTGCAGAAGATCTCGCAGCTCTCCCGCCAGTTTCAGTGCAAGCAACAAAACGCTGGTACCTGAATGCTTGTCTGGCGGATGGAGAGGTTGAAGACGCCAAGCTTAACACTCTCTTCCGCCAGCATTGCCAAATGGAAGCTGCGCAAGAAACCTTCAAAAAATTCGAAAAATAAGAGATCACTGGGAGATAGATGTGACTAAATTCTCAACCCTTGAACAAGCTCTGTCTGGTATTACAGACGGCGACACCATTGCTTCCACTGGCGTAATTGGCTGGATCACTCCAGACGTTCTGCTCAAAGGCGTTTCTGATCGCTTTGAGGCAACTGGCCATCCAAACAATCTGGATTTTTACTTCCCATGCGGCACCGGTGATGCAATGCATATTGGCGGTATGGACCACATTGCGAAGAAAGGTCTTCTACGCCGTATCATGGCAGGTTCCATGCTCAACCCTGTTCATCCGGACACCGGTGAACGCCCTAAACTGATGCAGATGATCCAGAATAACGAGATCGAATGTTTCAGCTGGGCCATGGGTACATCCATGCACTGGTTTCGCGAAGTGGCCCGCCGTAGCCCAGGTTATCTGACTAAAACCGGCATTGGCACTTTTGTTGACCCTGATGTTTGTGGCGGTAAGTTCACTGAAAGCTCTCAGGATGGTCTGGTCGAGAAGATTAAATTCAAGAGTGAAGACTACCTGTTCTACCCATCTCGCCCAATCCATGTCGGCTTGCTACGCGCAACCAGCGCAGATGACAATGGCAACCTGTCTTTTGAAAACGAAGCATTGCTTTCTTCCAATATAGCAATCGCAACAGCTGTTCGTGCATCTGGTGGTGTCGTGATCGCGCAAGTCGAGAACAAGGTAGATCGAGGTAGCCGTCCAACAAACATCGTGAAGCTTCCAGGTGCTCTGGTAGATCACGTTGTGCTGGTAGACCGCTCCGAGCAACCAATGGTTACGGATATCGACTACGACGCCAACTACCTTGGTCTCAACCGCATCGAGATGACTGAATTACCGCGTCCTCCTGTCTGTGTAGACAAGATCATTGCTCGCCGCGCTTCCTGGGAAACCAAAAAGCATGAGCTCGGCATCCTCGGTTTCGGCGCATCCGGCGACATTCCACTGGTGATGGCAGAAGACGGCAAGTTCGACGGTGATGAGATCTACGACTATCAGTTCACCACAGAACACGGTTCTTATGGCGGTGTAGTTATGATGGGCTGGCAATTTTCTGCCAACGCAAACCCTGAAGCGCTTGTTGATGGTTTGACCCAGTTCGACGTCATTGAAGGCGGTCTATGCAAGTTCGCGGCTCTCGCATTTGCTGAATTTGACTCTCACGGCACAATCAATGTCAGTAAGTTCGGCAAGGTGAACCCAGGTTCAGGCGGCTTCATCAACATCGCACACAACGCCGAGCGTCTAGTATTCACCGGCACCTTCACCACCGCAGGTCTGAAAACTGCTGTAAAAGACGGTAAGCTTGAAATCGTCAAGGAAGGCAAGATCAAGAAGTTTGTCGAGACCGCACAGCACATCACTTATCTGGTGAAAGAAGGCGTCGTGAAGCGCGAGCAGAACGCCAAGATCGTCACAGAACGCGCTGTCTTCGAAGTGCACGAGGATGGCCTGCACTTGATCGAAATCGCACCGGGCATTGATCTGCAGACCCAGATCCTGGACCAGATGGACTATGCCCCTGCAAAAATCGCAGAACCGCTTCCTCTCATGGATGCTGAAATGTTTGCACAGGACTACGTCGAGTAGTTTCCTTAGAAGAGTTGGTGGAGTGAGCAACAAGCTTAGCTCACTCCACCAACTCTTCTAAGGAAACTCCCCGAGAGTTTGCAAACCCTGCTGACTGCCCCTGTGTGCCGCAAACTCTCTCCCCGCTTCAGCCCACTTTAGCCATCGCAAACCCCGCTAAACCGGCTGAAGCGGTTGTTTTGTCGACGAAATTGAGCACTTCAATCTTTCTTTATACTTGCCCCCTCAAACAGGCGTTACCACCGGAGTCTGAGACACTGGATCAGCGTAAACGCTAGTGTCAATTTCGTAGACGGAGCTCACCAGAGACGGGCTGATCACCTCGTGTGGTGTTCCCTCGGCAAAGATCGTTCCATCACGCATGACGATGAGGTGGTCTGCGTAGCGGGAGGCCTGGGCGATGTCGTGGAGGACGACCACCACCGTGCGGCCCTGGCTGTTGAGGTGTTGGAGGAGATCCAGTGTCTCGTACTGATAGCGGATATCCAGATAGCTGGTTGGTTCGTCCAACATGATGTAGGGCGTATCCTGAGCCAGACACATGGCGATGAAGGCCCGCTGGCGCTGGCCGCCGGAAAGGTCTTTCAAAGCCCGGTCTTTGAACGCGTAAAGGCCCGAGGTGTGCAAGGCCTCCTCAACAATCTCAACATCCCGTCTGCTACGAATGCCAAGGAGAGATTGATGCGGCGCACGTCCATAGCCGACAAGTTGCTCAACGCTGATACCAGTCGGAACCACCGGACTTTGCGGCAAAAACGCAATCTGCCTTGCAACGGTCTTGGCAGGCAAACGGTGGATCTCTTGATCATCAACGATGATGCTGCCGCTCTTTAATTTGGTGATCTGACCAATGGTTTTCAGCAGTGTGGATTTTCCGCAGCCGTTCGGGCCGATCAAAGCGGCATAACTGCCTTTTTGAATGGTGAGATTGATACTCTTGAGCATGAACTCTTCGTAACCGGAAATGACGTTTGAAAGAACGATGCTCATGTGCTTTGTCCTTTTTGTGAGCGGCTCATGATCCAGATGAAGTAAGGAGCGCCTAGCATTGCACTCAAAATACCTGCGGAGACCTCAAGCGGCGGCGCAATAGCCCGTCCAACCGCATCAGCCAGAACAACCAGAAGTGCGCCCACCAGTGCAGCTGTTGGCAGCAGGAGACGATGTCGGCCTCCAACAAGAGAGCGGCTGATATGCGGTGACATCAAACCGATAAAGCCGATTACGCCGACAACCCCAACGGAGATGCTGGCAAGCAGGGTTGCAACGCCCAACAACAAAAGGCGCATCTTATTTGTGCTTTGGCCAAGCCCGCGTGCGGTTTGGTCCCCCAGTTGCTGCAGGTCCAGCTGATAGGAAAGCACCATAGTCAAACCTAAAAGACCCATCAGTGGCAACCAGATCGACTGCACATGCACCCACGTGCGAGCCCATAGAGAGCCGGTGAGCCAGACAAGCGGATTGGAGATTTCCAGCGTTGCGGCTGTCACCAGCAGATAATCAACGCCTGCATCGCACACCATACCAACGGCAATACCAACCAGAGCCAGACGGGCAGGGGAGACTTGGCGCAGATGCGCTGCAAACAGCACCACCACCGCAGCAACAATGCCGCCAAGTGCAGCTGCAACAGGAAGATAAGTAACGGGCACATTGGGCAGAAACATCACTGTGCCCAAGGCAGCCAGTGCGGCGCCTGAGTTGATGCCCATAATCTTGGGGCTGGCCAGTGGGTTGCGAATGATAGCCTGTACAATAACACCGGAAACAGCAAGGCTTGCGCCAGCCAGCAAGGCAATCAACACACGGGGAAGCCGAGATTTCCAGATGACGTAGGTCTGCTTTTGGCCATCCAGATCAAACAGGCTGTTCAGGATCACATCCAGTGGAATGTTGACTGCACCCACGCCCAGGCTGAGCAAGCTGACAGCAACACAGGCAAACAAAAGCAGCATTTGGATACGGAAGGCTTTAGTGCTCCGGTGGCTTTTGAAATCCGCACGCCACTGTGCGCCGGAGGCCTCAGAGAGCACGCTCATCAGTCAATCTCCTTGGCAGTGATGGTCAGGTACAAAAAGTAAGGAGCGCCAATCAGAGCAGAGACCACACCCACCGCAGTTTCCTCCGGAAAGTTGATCAGCTTGGAAGCGCCATCAGCAACAAGCATCAAGGTGGCGCCACACAGCATAACCGCAGGCACCAGCACACGATGGTCTGTGCCAAAGGCAGCGCGGCACACATGCGGTATAATCAGGCCAACAAACATGACAGGCCCGGCAACGGAAACGGAAACGCCAGTCAGGATCGCTGCGAGCAAAATGCCGAAAAGCAACGTAAAGCGCGGATCAGACCCAAGCCCCTTTGAGGCGGCTTCTCCTAGCGCCATCAAGTTAAGCTTATGCGACATGAAGAACGTCAGGAGGCCACCTGCCAAACACCAGGCCAAAAGAGGCGTTGCCTGCTTCCAACGAACGTCTGCAATGTCGCCTGTGGTCCACTGGATCACGGAGAGAGCCAGTTCATCATCCAGCGTAAAAGTGAACCGCACCAATGCAAACGCAAAAGCGCTGACTGCCACACCAGAAAGGATCAACCGAAGTGCGCTCAATGTGCCTTTCAGGCCACCCGCAAGCGTCAGGGTCAGGCCTCCTGCAAAGGCTGCACCCAGCACGGCCATGGTGTCGATATTGAAAAGGACGAGCGACGGGAACACCAACCCGATGGCAATGCCCAGAGCAGCCCCTTGATTGATGCCAAGAATAGATGGAGAGGAGAGCGGATTGCGCGTTGTCGCTTGCAGCAAAAGCCCGGCAAGGCCGAGGTTTGCGCCAATCAATGCAGCAATGAGAGTGCGCGGAGCACGAATATCTCGCACGATGGAAAGGCTCTGCTCATCAAGCTGAGCAAAGACTGCATTCAGGACTTCGATAAGTCCGATATCTTGTCGGCCACCTGTGGCAAGGGACAGCGCTGCTCCACCGAGCAGCGCCATCCCCATAAGGCTCCAGTACATGGCATAGGTTGGCATGTGTCGCTTAGTTCTGTACTTGCGTCATGATGCCTTGCAAGTCGTTAGCCGTCATCTCTGCAGCCACCATACCGCGCAGACGAGACCACACATGCGCCTCCACATAAAACACGCGGTCATTTTTCACAGCGCTGATGTTCTCGTAAAGCGCTTCCCCCTTCCAGCCGTCAGCAAAGGATGGGTTTGCATAGCGGCCCAAAATGAGAATGTCAGGGTTCACTGCAGAAAGCTGCTCAAGAGAAGTCTTCACATAATTGGATTCGTAAACCGCACCGTTGGTTGGCTTCATGCCGCTGGCAAACCCAAAGCCTTTCAACAACGAACCATTGTAGGAAACAGGTGAGTGCAGCCACAGCCCCTTTGCATTGGTCACACCAAACTGAATCTTATAGTCGCCAGCCTTTTCAAACTGAGCGCTGATCTCAGTCATTTTGGCTTTGTGCGCCTCAACGCGCGATTTCATTTCATCCGCTTTGCCAACAGCAGCGCCAATCGCTTCCAGCTGTGCAATCGCGGAAGGGTAATCACCGCCCAGGCTGTCAAAAACGACTGTTGGTGCAATTTCAGAGAGCGTGTCATAAGCGGCTGTGTGGCGGGTCTTGTCAGCGATAATCAGGTCTGGACCTAAGGATGCAATCACTTCAAGGCTGGGCGTCTTGCGCGTGCCGACAGAAACCCAGTCCTGCCCAATCTTATCCGTGTAAGCGCTGATGATGCGTTCCCGCTTTTTATCATCCGCCACACCAACAGGCGCAACACCAACCGCAGCCAGAGCATCAACAAAGCTATACTCCAGCACAACAATACGCTGAGGTTGATCAGGAACAGTGGTCGTTCCCAACTCGTGTTTTACATCGCGCGCGGACGCTCCAAAGGCAACAAGAGTTGAAAGGGCGCCAGCGAAGGCGGCTGCGAAAAGATTGGATTTCATCGGCTTGACTTCTCATAAGGACGGGCAATAGCAAAGGTTGTAGAATGAGCTATTGTATACCTGATAATTATAGTCAAGTTTAAATAAGAGTTTTTACCTCATATTTATTCGATAACGCAGGCATCCTGCAAATGCCTGCGCATAACCACTTAAGACGAAGGTTGTTCTGACAGCTCGTCCACTTCCATCTCCTTGGCGACTTCTTCATCAGCAAGAATAATCGTTTGCGGTGTGGCCGTGCGCGTTGGCGCAGAAGGCACAAACACACTCTTCTCGCTCTCAGCAACAGCAGAACGCTGTGTGAGGCGCCAGAGGGTAAAGGCAAGAATAAGCGCATGGGCTGCAAATGTGGACATGAACAGGCCGATGGACCCGAAAACGCTCATCAACACGCCACCCAGAAATGGCCCAATCATGGACCCCACGCCAAGCATCAGCAACAAACCACCGCTGGTCTGCATCGCATCCCCCGCATCCGCATGGTCATTCGCGTGGGCAACCAGCACCGGGTAGAACGTGTAAATCGCGGCGCCAAAAATTACCGCTGAGGCAATGGCGATGTTGGCACTGCTGGTATCTGCAAACAGGAAGATGGAGTCCGCAGCCAAGGCAACCACAGCAATCGCAATCACAACATAGCGGCGGTCCGTGCGGTCTGAGATCATGCCGATTGGGACCTGTGCAAAGGCGCCAGCCAAAATGGAGGAACTCACAAACAACGTGATGCTGGCAATCGGCAGGCCAACTTTCCCGCCATATACCGCCGCCAACGTCCCAAAACTGCCGTTGGAAACGCCAGTCAGGACAACAGCAACCACGGCAACAGGAGAGTTACGCCACAGCCGCCTAATATCCAGTTTGACCTGTGCAAGGGGAGCCGGAGCAGGGGTGCGCGTGACAGCTGTCGGGATAAGCGCCACCACATAAAACATGGAGGCAATCACAAAGAACTCGAACCCATCAATCGGCCCCATGGAAAGAACCACCTGCCCACCCGTGGTCGCAGCAAGGTTCACCATGGTGTAGGTGCCAAAAACAACCCCGCGATTGCTTGGGTCCGAGCGTTCCGTCAACCAGCTTTCCACGATCATAGCCGCCCCGGCAAAAGCAAACCCTGCCACGGAGCGAAAGGCAATCCATGCAATGGGATCAACCATCAAGGAGGAAGCCAGAACTGACAAGCACGCCAAAGATGCCATCACACCAAAGGCCCGAATATGCCCCGCCCGCTGCACGATCTTCGGCACACTCAGGCAGCCAGTCACATACCCAATTGCCCAGCCAGTCCCCAACAGACCGAGAGAAAGAGAGGAGAAGCCCTCAAACGTACCTCTAAGCGGCAAATGCATACCGGTAACACCACCGGCAAAAAACAGGAAGGCAGAGCCCAAAAGCAAAGAGGCGATAGGAAGAAGAAACTGACGCATGGCAACGACCCGGAAGCTGGGCAAGTATCCCCGAAAATACTTACCCCGAAAAACACCAGGAAGGATAAAAGCACAACTCCCCCAAAAACGCGACAGCTTTATACCTACTCCCCTGCTTGAGAACACCTTTTCACGAAACAGCGAGAACAATCACGGAAACCCGTAATGGAAAGCTGGAAGGAAGCGACTACCTTCTAAAACTCTGAAGCAAGGAAGGAAAATGGAAGTGTTCTGATTTTGTTGGCTTGAATAACGTCTTAGTTAGAGATCTCGTATCAGTAGGGAGATGTATAGAAATAGTGGGTATTTTAAATAGTTATTTATGCTCAGTGAATGCGGCGCAACTGACTTATTTCAATGAATTAATTTAATTTATTCACATAAGCTGATACCGAAAGAACACAGGGCATTGCGACTTGCCTGATAATCCAACCAGATATCGAATTGAACGTGGAGATTCGAAAATATATTTGTTAGTTGTACGCACTGAAATTGCTATTTTTAAGAGAATTTAGGGATGCCTCGGGCTGCTGCTGCGGGGCTGAGCCTTTTTGGTGGTTATGGACACGGATTACATCAAGTCAGAGTTCGCTTCGGACAAAAGTATTTTTGCTCGGGTTAACATCGGATCAGTTTGGCTCGTTTTGGCAGTACTAACTGCGCATCTGGTGCTCTACACAGCGATATCAGCGATATTTGCGAGTAACCTGCCTTTGGATGCAATCGAGTCTTTGTATTGGGGTAAAGAATGGCAACTGGGGTACTTTAAGCACCCGCCAATGTCAGCTTGGATGATTGACATTGTTGTAAGGTTCTTTGGGCGCTCGGATTGGATTGTATTCGCCAGCTCTCAACTCTGCACCATCCTGGCGATTATTCCGGTCCTTTTCATCGTACATGAGCGATATGGAGCAAAAGCCTGCGGATATACTGTTCTTGCTGTTTTCCTGACGCACTTCACGACACTAACTTCTATCGAATACAACGTGAATATGGGCTTCCTGCCATTTTGGAGCTGGATGGTATTCACTTTTTTGAAGGCCGAAGAAAAAGATAGCCTTTTCTGGTGGGGCATGTTTGGGGTGGTGAGTGCTGGTGGTATGTACGGTAAGTACATTGCTGGTGTGTTTCTAATCAGCGCAACATTATGGGTCTTGCTTAGACGTCGAGATCTACTCTTACGGCCAGGGCCTTACCTCGCTGTAGCTATGTTTCTGATAGCAGTTACACCCCACGTACTCTGGCTAGTGGATACTGATTTTCTCCCAATTAAATATGCGATGAACCGTTCTGGTAGTGAAGGCACAGCGTGGTATCTGCATTTTGCGATGCCGATCAAGTATCTAATTGAGTTCATTTATTCAGTTGCTCCAATGTTGCTTGCGCTTGCAATTGCTGCAGGGTGGCAACGGATGAAGTTAGCGTCGTTTGCTCGGGTTGGTGATCTCATCAACGACGTATGGTCAGATCCGTTCTTGTTTGCTGTTATCGGCCCTGTCGTTGTAATTGCTGCAATCTCTCTGGGACTTGGTGCAGACATCAAGACTGCATGGTCAATCCCACTTGGTGTTGTGTTTGCAGGCCTTATTGGTGCTGCAGCCAATTCATTGGATGTCAGTCTAGGTTCTTTCAAACAGCGCTTCATAGCTTCGTGGACTATCCTGTACGGCCTGCTGGTACTGATTTATGTCGGCATATTCGTGTTTTCTCCAATGGTGAAAAGCAAGCCTGCTCGCATGCAGCATGATGGTCCGGCATTAACTCAGATCGTGGAAAAGTATTGGTACAACCACGAGTCTGAGCCTTTTGAGTACACCATTGGTAGTCGTTGGCCAGGAGGAACTGTGGCTTGGTATGCGTCTCAACGGGCATCACTCTTTGAAAAGGCAAGTCTTAAGTATTCCCCGTGGATTGACGAGAAAGATCTACAAACCAAAGGCGCGGTCTACGTTGACTATAAAGAACCTAAAGCCAAGGTTGCTGGAATGTGTGTGATTGCTCCTCAAAAAGTACATTGGCCTGCTCCTGGCGGAAGAGTTTACAAAAAACATCCTGAAGTTTGGATTGCTGTTTTGAAACCTGTATTAGGTCCAAATGCTGTGACATGTGAGGGAGAATGACTATGAGTGAAAACACCCTCACACTTGCAGTGCCAGTATTTAACGAATCTGAGTCTTTGGAGGTCTTTCACCAACGTCTTGGAAAAGTTGCTGAGCAGCTCATTGATCAGTTCGCGTTAAATATCGAAATTCTTTACGTAGACGACGGCAGCTCTGACGGCAGCCCCATGATCATGAACCAGCTTTCAAGTGGCCGGTTCAGTGTGAAGACCGTTTGCTTTAGCCGCAACTTCGGCAAGGAAGCTGCGCTGGTGGCGGCAATAGAACGCTGTCAAAAAGGTGCGATTGTTTTCCTCGATAGTGATGGTCAACATCCACCTGAAATGTTGCCTGAGTTTGTTCGCCGCTGGAAAGAGGAAGGCAATGATGTTGTCTATGCGGTTCACAATAAACGGCAAGATCATCTGATCAAACAGAAGCTGGTTGGGATCTTTTATCGCTTGATAAATGCAGGGAGCCGGTTTGAAATTCCTGCAAACGCTGCCGACTATAAGCTGCTATCTCCTCGCGCTTTGGAAGCGCTAAAGTCTTGTCAGGAACGCATACGTTTCTTTAAAGGCCTTTCTACTTGGATTGGCTTCAAGCAAAGCGCGATTGAGTATGAACCAGAAGAACGCATCTCAGGCACCACTAAGTGGAATTTCCTAAAACTGCTTAGTTTGTCTTCTGAGGGCGTTATCTCATTCTCAACGGTCCCACTACGCGCAACAATGTTTCTGGGGGTAGCAATTGCTATCCCATCGTCTCTTTATGGTTTTTGGATTGTGTTGTCGTCGCTGCTGCTTGGCAATGATGTGCCTGGATACTCATCCCTTTTCACCGCAACGGTCTTCTTAGGCGGACTTCAGCTGATCTTACTGGGGGTTGTTGGTGAGTACGTTGGACATATGCTGCGTGAAATTAAGCAGCGTCCGATTTACATCGTCGCAGAAGAACATAGCCAAAGCTCCAAAACAACTGAGGTTGCAAATGCGCTTGGTGGCTGATGATTACGCCTACACTTCGGAAATCAGCAAAAGCATTCTGTGGTTGCTGGAGAACGATAAGATTCAAGGCACGTCGTGCATGGTGGTCACAGATGCATGGCCAAAGGACGTGACAGCATTAAAGGTGCTGAGTAAGCAGAGGCCCGATATCCAGATCGGGCTTCATATCACGTTGACAGGGGATTGGCTTAAGCCATCATCCTCAGCTTTAGAATGGGCTGCGTTCCCAACAATGCCGCAGCTCTTGCTCAAATCGCACTTACGCAAGTTGAATACCTGTCAAATCGAGAAAGAGATTGCATCGCAGATTGAGAATTTTCAACGCGATTTCGGCCGTCTTCCAGATTTTGTAGATGGTCATGAGCATGTACATCTGTTCCCCCAAATCCGAAATGCATGCGTCAAGGCACTGCATGCTGCTGGGTTTAAAGGTTGGGTGCGGCAGTGCGGGGGGCCGTTAAAGGGTGTTCTGAAGCGACCTCATCGTTTTAAGTCATTGTTCCTGAACTACCTAAGCTGGTTGTTTAAGAAACAAGCTGATCGCTATGACATTCGCTATAACAGGGATTTTGCAGGCATCTATGATTTTTCGATGAAAAGTGATTTTAGCGGCTTGCTGGAAATATGGCAGCAGACTGCGTCTCAGGATAGTGTTTGCATGTGTCACCCAGGGGTCTCGCATTCTAACTCAGATACTCCAGATCCAATTGCCCAATCACGCGAACGCGAAATGCGCATCCTGTCTGAAGCAACGCGATAACAATTGCTACGAAGGGGCGAAGTACAGCTTGCGACCCAAATCCTCACACCAACGCATTGAGCATTAGCCCCTGTTCAGGGTATTCAGGTGGTGTTGGCATCATTTTGGGTGATTCAGTGTGGTGAGAGGGTTGGGTGTGGTTTCATTTCGTCGAGCTTCTGAGTTTTCGTTGAGCCAGCTGCATCAGGTTATGGTTTTGGCGTTCTCTGATTATGTCATCCAGATGGATATGCCGCTCGCCGATTTTGAGAGGATGATTATGGCTCGAGGCTTTGACGCGGAGTTGTCCTGGGTGGCCACCGACAATGAGCAGCTGGTTGGCTTCTGGTTCATCGGCAAGCAAGGCGCTTATCCTGGCACCATCTACGCAGTCTCCACCGGAACTGTGCTACAGGCTCGAGGCAAGGGGATTGCGAGCAGGCTCTTTGCCAAAGTGGAAGAACACGCAGCTCGCCAAGGCTATCATCACGTCCAGCTGGAGGTGATCACCAGCAACACAGCAGCCGTAAAGGCCTACGAAAAGCTCGGCTTCCAAACGAAGCGCAACTTTCAGTGCTTCAGCCTACACAAAGCAGCAATCGCTGAACGAGGCTTTGAGCGCACACCAGTATCCGCTGACTGGGCTGAGATCGAAACGAAAGCTGCTGAACTGTGGGAATGTGCTCCCAGCTGGCAAAACACTGCGTTCGCAATCCGGGCATTGGCTGAGGGTGTTGCCACCTACAAGATTGAGCAGGATGGTCAGCTTGCGGCCTACATCGCGTTTACCCGCAAAACGGGCGCAGTCATGCAAATCGCTGTAGCTCCGGACTATCGCCGTCAGGGCCATGCCTCTGCGTTGCTCAAAGCTGCGTTTGACAGTGTGAGCAAAGATGCGCTCACGTTCATTAATGTGGATGAAGGGGATGGGACCATCATGCAGGCCCTGTCAAAACTGGGGGCAACAAAAACACTGCAGCAATATGAGATGCATAGAGCATTGCAAACAAACACAGCTCATGGTCAAGAGAGCATGCTGACCACCCCCTAACTGGCAATTCTCATGATACAACTGCACCGCTCTCTCTGGTTCTATCTCAGCTCGTTCATCGTGATCTATACGATGGTGCAGGTGGCTGTAACTGTGCTGGTCTATCACTATGGCATCAAAGAAGCGGGCAATCTGTTCATTGAGCTCGGTTTGCCTGTGGTTTTGGTTAGCCTGATCTTTGTGCGCCGTGAACATAAGGCACCAACCGGCTCTGTGTACTGGGGCCTGTTTGTCGGCTCTCTCACAGTCAGCATTCCCATTTCCATGATGGTGCGCAGCTATCTGCTGTCCGGCAGTGATTATGCTGGTGCGCTCAGCCCGGTCCCGTCCTTTGCGGGAGATGAGATGGGGCTCTTCTTCATCATTGACCTGGTGGTCCGCGCGCTTGCGTTTGGCATCGGTTACGGATTCTTCGCCCGACTGCTGTGTGATGCACAAAACCGCTCGAAAGAGCCGAAGTAACTCTCCTGAACCACACAAATCCTGAAAATCAGTGGCTGGCGGAACCATCCTCCGGCCTGCTTTGCTGTCTGCATCCACTGCGTGTTCCCGAAAAAGAACCCGCAGTTGTTGGAGGGAGAGCAGGCTTGGGAAAAGCCTGAAGCTGCTTGGTGATCCTGACGCTAAGAGACGCTGCGCTATGAGAATTTTTGCATAAATACCATTTGCTTTGCACTTGCTAACACGAGTTAGCAGGTGTAGTTAGCAGGAGAGAAGAACAATCGCGAGTCGAAAGGGGAGGCCGCGTATGAAACAGACATGTTACGCTGGCATTGATGTCGGTTCTGCAAGTGCACGTGTAGGACTGTTCAATGAAAATGGAGAGCGGCTGGCCTTCGCAGTCCGGCCCATCAAGCAGTTCCATGGACGTACCAACTTCGTAGAACAGTCCTCCGCAGACATCTGGCAGCAGATTTGCGCGGCTATGAAAGAGGCGATGGCCAAGGCAAACGTGTCTGCAGACGAGATCCGCTCGTTGGGTGTGGACGCCACCTGTTCACTTGTGGCTGTCGCGCAGGGGGGCAAACCTGTCTCAGTCGCTGAAAATGGTGATACTGACCAGGATATCATCATGTGGATGGACCATCGGGCTGCCGAGGAAACGGCGCTGATCAACGCCACGGGCGATGAGGCACTCAAGTATGTGGGCGGTGAAGTCTCCATTGAGATGGAACTGCCGAAAATCCTCTGGCTCAAAACTCATTATCCAGATCGTTACACCAACACAGTCCGCTTCTTTGATCTGGCTGACTATCTGGTCTGGAGAGCAACAGGAGCGGATGCCGCTAGCACCTGTACGTTGACCTGCAAGTGGAACTATCTGGCCCACGAAGGCCGCTTTGCAGAGGATATGCTGCAAGCCGTTGGCCTGCATGATCTACCGGAAAAAGTACCGGAGAAAGTACTGGATCTGGGGCAAGCCGCAGGCGGTCTGTCAGAGCAAGCTGCAATGGATCTCGGCCTCAATGCAGGAACACCGGTTGCAGCTGGCATCATTGATGCGCACGCAGGTGGTCTGGCGCTTATTGGGGCAGAACCGGACGGCGGTCTTGCCATCATCAGCGGCACTTCAAACTGCCACATGATCGTCAACGAGAAACCAGTCATGGTGCCGGGCGTCTGGGGCCCGTACTGGGGCGCCATGCTGCTGGGTTATTGGCTGGGCGAGGGCGGGCAGAGCGCAGCTGGCTCTCTGGTGGAATGGACCATCCGGCAATCTGACGCCTATGACGAGCTCAAAGCCGAAGCTGCCAAACAGGACATGCACGAGATCGCACTCCTCAACAACTGGGTGCTGGATCTGGAGGCGCGGGAGGCGAACCCGACCCGCGGCCTTCATGTTCTCTCTGACCATCACGGCAACCGCTCGCCGCGTGCCAATCCGCATGCAAAGGGCGTTGTCTCCGGCCTGACGCTGGAAACGGGCCGGGATGCACTGGCCCGCCTTTATCTGGCAACTCTGCAATCCATCGCTTATGGCACGCGCCATATCATCGAGGAAATGACGAAGGCCGGACACAGCATCACCAAGCTGTTCATGTGTGGCGGAGCCACCAAAAACCCGCTCTGGCTCAGAGAGTACGCCAACATCACAGGCCGTGAAATCCAGCTGGCGGAAGAAGAAGATGCCGTCACGCTGGGCGCTGCCATTTTGGGGGCCGTGGCTTGCGGAGACTTCAAGGACATTCTGTCAGCCAGCGCAAAGCTGGTGCGTGTTGGTGGCCTCATAAAGCCGGTGCGCAGCACTGCTGAGTTCCACACTGCCAAATATCAGGTCTACCTCAATCTTTACGACAACCATCAGCACCACAAGGCGCTCATGGAAAAAGCCATTTAAATATCAAAACAAGTTCAGGAGGACACCACGTGCTCAACCTGCCACAGGCCCCAGCGCCTATCTGTGTAGCGGACAAGGAAATCCTTGTTGTCACCAATGCCGACCTTCGTGAAAGTGCCAATGTCGCTTGTTGGCCAACCTTTGAGGATTACGCGCAGCGGTTGGAAACTGCGCTGACCGCACAAGGTTTCAAGATGAAGCGTGCCCATGAGTATGATGCAGCGCGCGGTCACGGTTTTATTTCTTCGCAAAAAGAAGGCTCAGAGCTGTTTGCGCGGATTGATCCGGAGGCCCCGCTCATCGTGTTGCTCACTGCATGGCAGTACTCACACCACATCGCGCCATCCCTTGCAAAGCACAAAGGACCAATCCTGCTGCTTGCCAACTTTGATGGCACATGGCCGGGTCTCGTCGGCATGCTCTGTATGGCAGGGTCTTTGACGAGCCTTGGCGTAGACTATTCCCGTCTGTGGTCCCAGTCGTTTGAGGACGAGTTCTTCAACTCAAGCCTCACCACATGGCTGAAGGATGGCAAACTCAGCCATGACACCTCCTATCTGCAAGATGTCTCCGCAAACCATGCGGTTTTGCAAACCCTAGCTGGTCAGGCAGGGCAACAGGTAGGCGAGTACATCCTCAAGAACAAAGCCATCCTTGGTCTGTTCGATACCTTCTGCATGGGCATGATGAACGGTTACTTCCCGGTCAAAGCTCTCACAGATATCGGCATGCCGCTGGAAAGCCTCTCGCAATCTGCGCTACTGGTGGAAATGGAGAAAGTGCCTCAGTCACTGCGTGAGGAATGCCTGAAGTTCTACGAGGACCGGGGCATGACCTTCCAGTTCGGCAGCGATGATGCAACTGAGCTGACCCGCGAGCAGGTGCTGGAACAGTGCGCCATGATGATCGCCATGGCCCGCTTCACCACGCGCTTTGGTCTCTCTGCCGTTGGTGTGCAGTATCAGCAAGGCCTGAAAGACAGTTGTGCAGCTTCCGACTTTGCCGAGGGAGCAATCGGCTCTACAGTGCGCTTCCCGATCCCGGACGAAGACGGCTCCATCATCTGGGAAGGCAAACCAATCCCGTGCATCAACGAAGTGGACATGGGTACTGCCATTCCGCAAACCATGATGTGGCGCCTGTTGGATGCCATGGGCCTGCCAGCAGAAACCACACTGCATGATGTGCGCTGGGGCAGTGAGTATGAAGGCACCTTCTATTGGGACTTCGAAATCTCCGGCTCCGTTCCCTTTGAACATCTCAAAGGCGGCGTTGCAGGCGCAACAGGCTATCGCCAGCCAGCCATGTACTTCCCCAAAGGCGGTTCCAGCATTGCAGGCCAGTGTAAGGCGGGGGCATTCTTCTGGGCGCGGGCGCATTATGAGGGCACACAGGTCATCATGCACATCGGCACAGGCCATGCGGTTGAATTGCCGGAAGACGAGTTCGAGCGTCGCCGCAAAGCCACCACCTATGAGTGGCCATTGATGAACTGCACACTCGATGGTGTTGGCCGTGACGATCTGATGGCAGGGCACCAGTCCAACCACATCACGGTGGCTTATGTGCCGGAAGGCAAGCTGCGCGATGTGCTTCAGGCATTCGTGGCTCAGGCACTCACACAGGGCATTAATGTCAAAATCGCAGGTTCTGCGAAGGACATGCTCTGAGGCTTTGAAAATGAGTTTGAGCATCGCGTGGTGCTCAAACTCACGCAAATGCCGCGGGATATCCACGGACACCAGCCCGCACCTGCCATATTCTACTTGGCAATTTGAGGAAGGCTGACTACCACTCGACATTCAAGCGTATTTGTGAGGCATGCTGAATGCACTTCGCAAAAGGATATACGCCGGAGCAATGGGTTAGAGCGTACTCTGCGACCGCAAGCAAGCGAGGAGGGGCTCTGAAGAAATCAGGGCGAGAAACGACGCAATGGCCAAAAAGCCGGATGAAATTGCAAAGGCGCTCGGCGTCTCCATCACCACAGTGCGACTGGTGCTGGGCGGCAAGGCAGAAAAGTACCGCATCAGCAAAGCCACCCAGGCCCGCATTCGTGAGTATGTGGAAGAACATGGCGTTAAGTTCGACCTGACCGCCCGCAGCCTCAAGCTCAAACGCACCAACACCTTTGGCCTGATCATCCCGCGCCTTGCCAATCCATTCTTCGCCAAACTCTCTGAAGAGCTGGAACACCGGTGCCGCGAAACCGGCTATCAGCTTATCATCAGTTGCTCCAACTCAGATGAGGAGACGGAGAAGGAGCTGGCAAACGGTCTTGTTCAGCGCAATGTGGATGGCCTGTTTGTGGTCTCGTCCACCTCCGGCAGCCAGCAACATCTGGGCAACACCATCACCAAGCCAATGGTGTTTCTGGACCGTGATTACGGCAACACCAATGCCCCCGTCATCACCTCAAGCAACTTTGAGGGTGCAAAAGATCTGACTGCAGCCATTGCAAAGGCCGCGGGGAATGAACCGGTCTACTTCCTGATCGGCGGCAGCAATCAACCCACCATCATCGAGCGTGCACGTGGATATCTGGATGTTATGCCAGAAAACGCAGGCGATGACTGGACACTCCAGTCGGCCCGCAACCGCACGCAGGATGGCGAGCAGATGATGCAGACCCTTTGGGACAAGCTCGGCACTGCCCCGCAAAACCTGATGGCATCCTCTTTGCCGGTTCTGGAGGGAGCTTTAGCAGTCCTGCGCGAGAGGCTCGGGCACATCCCGGCCCAGCTACGCCTTGCCACCTTTGATGACGACAAGATGCTGTCCTTCCTGCCTAATGAGATCTGGTCAATCAAGCAGCAGGAACCTGAATGGGCCGAAGCCGCATTGCAGGCCATGACCCAGACCATGAGCAGCGAGCAGCCACACAGCAAAACCATTGCGACCCGCCTGATCCACCGGCCCAAAGATCAGTAATCTGTCACTATTTGTGGCGGAAATACGGCAGAGAATTATACCTCTGAAAACCATAGAACCGGAAGAAGGTGCTCATTCCGCTGCGTAACCGTTATATTCCTTAGGTATGTAGTGCAGGCAAATGCGCTAGTCTGTCTGCGGCTATGGTACTCTTTGGAGACGAACTCGGGCTTATCCCTGAAATGCACACCGGATTTCGACAGATGGATACGCGCGAAAACAAATAGTTAGAGCATTGCCGGATGCCCTGACCAGCTGGGAGCATGTAGATGGATACTATTGGGCCAATCCAAAATCGCATAAGTCGTTTCTTTATTGATGTCGATGACCGAAATTGGGCGTCTGTCGAAGCTGCGATGACTGGCCTTGTTCATCTGGACTATTCCTCCTTCGGGGCAGGGGAACCCGTTGACCTGACGCCGGAAGCGATCACAACCGCATGGAAAGAGCTGCTACCCGGTTTTGATCAGACCCATCATCAAATCGGCAACGCCCTTGTTGAATCCAAAGAGCAAAAAGCCACAGTCAAAGTCCACGCCACTGCCACCCACTTTATTGATGGAGCAGAAGGCGGCGACATATGGGTGGTCTATGGCACCTACCACATCGCATTGGTGCATGAGGGCGGGGCTTGGAAAATCAGCAGCATCCAGTTCAACTTCAAGTTCCAGGATGGCAATATGGATCTGCCGGTGATCGCGCAGGCCCGTGCGGATGAAAAAGCCGAGTAACCAGCAATAGCATTTTTAGTCTGGGCGAATGCCCGCAGGCCGCATATAACAGCAGGTGCGATACTGCCGTAACTGGCGTGATAGGACCTGCTTATGCTGCTGAACTTGCTTTCCAAATGCACCTTAGGGGCTGCTCTCCTCATCGCGCTGGGCGCAGCCACAGCACAGGCTCAGGACAAATCCAGTAAGTCCGAAAAGCTCTTTCCCGGTATCATTGGAGAGGACAATCGCGAAATCATCGACAGCTGGGACAAACCATGGAACGCCATTGGCCGCGTCAACGTCGCCGGGTTCCGCTCCCGCTCCATGTGCTCTGGTACATTGATCTCAGATCGCATGGTCATCACAGCAGCTCATTGCCTGTACAACGCCCGCACCGGCAAAGCGCACGTTCCCTCCAAAATCAACTTCGTGGCCGGGGTGCGCCGGGACAAATTCATCGCCCACACCACAGCCGCCTGCACCTACTTGCTGGATGGCTACACCTTCACCACCCGCCCGACGTTGAAGCATGCCGCAACCGATGTTGGCGTAATCATACTCTCAAAGCCGCTGGACGTGCCGCCGATGTCGGTGATCAGTAAATTGCCGGAAGTCACCCAAAATCTTGACATCACCAGTGCCGGATATGCTCGTGATCGTCCGTTTTTGCTAGCCGCCGATAAAAACTGCAAACTGCTGAAAGACCGAGGCGACCTCTGGCTCACGAGCTGCGACACCAACTACGGCGGCTCCGGCGGTCCGGTGATGGTGGACGAAGGCGGAGAACTCAAACTCACCGCCATCATGGTCGCCTCCGCCCAAAACAAATTCTCCATCGCAGTGCCGAAGAATGTCTGGTCCCACCTTCTCGACAAAACGACCTGCGAAGATAAATAAGCTTAAGCCTGCCTTTACCTTAAGCCCAACACAGCCTCACACACACCGATCCAGCCCGTCCTGTCTCTTGTTGCCAACGAAAACAACAAGGGACAAACCCATGAAATTTCTGAGTATCTTTGCAGCAATTGCTGCTTTCCTATCGATTTCGGTCGAGGCAAATGCTGCCCTTCAACAATGCCGAACCATTGACAGCGTAATTGCTTCATCTGAGCTGGACACAAATCGAGACCAAGGCGGACATATCGCAAAGCATGTGATCAACGAAGGCATTTTCAGCAGTGATGCAGATGCACAAGCAAAGCAAACAGACACATTTTTCCTGGATGAAGATCAATATGAAAGCGTTGCTGCCATTTTCCTTGCAAGAGGCGCTGGTAATTGTGAAACAACGGGTTCTGCTGCAAATGTAGAGATCGACCTTGTACAGGCAGATTTTGCAACTAAACCGGCTGCATTTATTGGATACAATTGTAAAGCTGGCTCAATCCTCACTGATAATAATCCATTTGCTGCTGGTCCACGGGTGTATTGTGGCCAGGAAGGGACATCTTTCACACCATCACAAATCCGGTTTGTCATGAAATGGGTGGATGGAAATTGGGTTATTCGCACCGCATTTCCGATGCCTTAAAATGAGTTGGGCGCAGCACCACGCTGCGCCTTCCACCATGGCGACGCCTTAAGCAGCAACCCGCTCCGCCAGATACCGCTCTCGCACATCAATGATACAGCGCTGTCTCGACGACTGACTTACCTCGTGTGGAGCGAACTCGGATTCGACACCGTCCAGAAAATCAACAGTCTGCCGCAGTAGTGCAAGCTGCTCGCCTGAGAACCGGTGAGGCTCGGTCTCTGTCATCTTCTCAACGTACCGCACACCAACCTGTTTCTGGAAGATTGTATCCGGCTGGCCGTCACGGGTGCAGATGCCATAGGTGCCGTTGAGAAAGTGCCCCCATGTGCGCTCCTCCAGATCCCCGTCAAACGCACTCAGCACCTCAGGGTGGGACGCATGCAAGCGAGTTCCCAGCTCTCCGGAAAGAAAAGTCTCCTTGGCATTACGAAAACGGGAGAGGAAGAACGCTTTGGCGGCCTGTTCCTGTGTCAGGCCAAAACACTGTAAATCCTCAAACCAGCGGCGATGGCTCTTCAGGTGAAAGCGATAAAGCTCCCGTTCCTGATGCTGACCGAGGAATGAAACACACAGTGAGCTGTTGGTGAACAGGTAGGAGGCCGCTGGCATCACCCGCCGCTCCAGCAGGCTCTGCCAGTCTGCGGAGGAAAGGCCAAGCAGATCCAGAAACACCTGTTCCTCATAAAACTCCGAATAAAGATAGTTGAGCAGCAAGATACGCTCCTAAAGCAAGAGATGGAAAACCACCTCAAGCTCTAACCCACTTCATTCATGGAATGTTTCGATACGGATCGAACTAAGCTAACCTGGGCGCACCTGGCTCAAAAACGCCTGCATCGCATGCTGCATCTGGTCAGAGCGCTGGGAGAGGCTGGTGATAGAGTGATGAATCTCCTCGGAAAGCTCACCCGTCTTGCCAGCGGAGCCCTTCACCGTGTTGATCGCCCGGGCAATCTCTGCAGTCCCATCTGCTGCGCTGGAAATGTTCTCTGCAATGCTGTTGGTTGCTGTTGCCTGTTGGTCAGCAGCAGACGCCATAGCGGTGGTGTGCTCGCGGAAAGAATTCACCAGCGTCGTCAGCTCATCGGTTGCTGAGATGGACGCACCCACAACACTCCGCATTTCCTGTATCTGCGCTTCGATCTCTTCTGTAGCGGAGCCGGTCTGTTGGGCCAGAGCCTTCACCTCAGAGGCAACCACCGCAAAGCCTTTGCCAGCATCCCCTGCACGGGCCGCCTCAATGGTGGCGTTCAGCGCCAGCAGGTTGGTTTGGTTGGAGATCGCATTGATCAGGTTGGTCACTTCGCCAATGCGTTCAACAACACCTTGCAAGCGTCCAACCGCGACGTTTGTTTGTTCAACCTGAGAAGCTGCACTTTGCGCCACTGCTGAGCTGGTGGAAACCTGAGCGTTAATCTCGTTGATGGACGCAGAAAGCTCTTCCGTTGCACCTGCCACACCCTGCATGTTCCGGCTGGCTTCTTCCGAGGAAGCGGAAGCAATCTCGGATTCTTCTGTCGTCTGTGCAGCAATTTCAGCAAGGCTGCTGGCCGTTGCATCCAGTGAAGCTGCGAATGTCTGTTGAGATCTCTAGCACAGAGCCCTCCAGATCGCAGGCCAGTCGGTCCAGCTCAGCACGGCGCTGTGCTTCTGCAGCCTCCCGGGCTTGTGTGCGTTGAGCCTCAAAATCCTGAGACTTCTGCAACTCGCCCTTAAACACCTCCAGAGCCTTGGAAAGGGCGCCAATCTCATCCCCGCGCTGGCAATACTCAATCTTTACATCCAATTGCCCATGAGCAAGGGCGCGGGTGGTTTCGCTCAGCCGTGCCATCGGTTTGGAAACAATTGCGTAATTCAAGTACCCAAGCAGCGTTGCGGCCAGAGCTACCACCACGGCGCCCACCAGCGAAACTGTTTGCAGGATCTGCAGATCATGGGCCTGCGAGCCAATCAGCACGTCACGGCGTACTTTCAACTCTTTGGCAATGGCCTCAAACCCAAGCTCAATCTCTTCCAGCAACAAGGCACTTGTGCCGTCCATCTCCATGTCGCGGGCGACATCATGAGTGGCTTCATCGGCCATCAGCAGCATCTGCGTGTTGGTATAAGCATCCATCCACGATTGCCATGCGCTGAGCAGTTCTGCCATGGAGGTCGCCTCCAGCTGCAAGGCATCCACGTCCGACCCAACGGTTTGGAAAATCTTCGGAATGGCGACTGCATCAAGCTCCAGCTTTTCAGCCCAGTGATCCTGGCCCGTCAGCAAATAGTTCTTCAATGAAATGGCCTGATCAAGAACCAGAATTTCCAGCTCTTCCAGCTCGGTCTGGATCTCGTTGAAGTGGGCAACTTCAATCGCATCGTGGCTTACACGCACGGAGGAGAAATAGGAGAGGCTGCTGATGAGCAGTCCTACAACCGCAAGGATACCAAAGGCGGCAAAACCCTTGCTGGAAACAGATAAATTGCGCAACATAATTTGATCTCGTCAAATATGAAAAGTAAATAACAGTTGCATGAACCTTCTGATTTTAAATGTGGAATCACTAAATTCACGCAAAATCGTTTTTTCAGTCTCCAGTTAATGCAACGTAAAGATGTAAGAGGTTCGGGTTAATTAAAATATTTTCAGTATTACTTTTGAATTTTGCAGGGCTGTCATGCCCTGCGGAAAAAGTTCAGCGAAGGGCTGGCATTGCTTCATTACATTCTGTAAGACCCAATCCGACAAAAGTTTCAGCAGATTTTGCGCGTGTCAGGTGTTCCTTGCTGCGGACGGCCATAAGCCGGAAAGAACACCTTAGAACTTTGCGCCAGATGGATACCCTCAAATCTGCACTATTAGAATACGCAGGAGTTTGCCTGCAAAAGGAGGCTCTATGAGCACAGCAGGCACGGAAGCCTATAAGGCACGCCGCACATTCGCGATCATCTCTCACCCGGATGCCGGTAAAACCACACTCACCGAGAAGCTGCTTCTGGGTGGTGGTGCGATCCGTGCTGCGGGACAGGTGCGTGCGCGTGGTGAGCGCCGCCGCGCCCGCTCTGACTGGATGAAGATTGAACAGGAGCGCGGTATCTCCGTATCATCCTCCGTGATGACGTTTGAGCGCGATGGCATTCTCTTCAACCTGCTTGATACGCCGGGCCACGAAGACTTTTCTGAAGACACCTATCGTACACTGACTGCTGTTGACGCAGCCATCATGGTGATTGACGCTGCAAAGGGTATTGAAACCCAGACCCGCAAGCTGTTTGAAGTTTGCCGCCTGCGCGATATTCCAATCATCACTTTCGTCAACAAAATCGACCGTGAAGGTCGCCACCCAATGGAAGTCATTGACGAGATTCAAGAGGCACTGGCCCTTGATGTAACGCCAATGAGCTGGCCTGTTGGTATGGGTTCTGACTTCTTTGGTGTTTACGATCATATCGGCAACCGCTTCTTCACCTCCACTGAGGGCCGTGGTGGTGCTCTGGATACCATCAAAGATGTTAAAGGTCTGGAAGACCCTGAGTTGGTTGGTGAACTGTTCGATAACATCCGCGAAGAACTGGAAGAAAACGTGGAACTGGGCGGCGCAGGTTACCCTGAGTTCGATCACGAAAGCTTCCTAGAAGGGCATCTGACCCCGGTCTTCTTCGGTTCTGCTCTGCGCGATTACGGTATCGACCAGATCCTCGATTTCATCGCCGCATATGCACCACCTCCACATTCTCAGCCAGCAACGGGTGGCCGCACCATCAAGCCGGAAGAGAAAAAGGTAACAGGCTTCGTGTTTAAGGTTCAGGCCAATATGGACCCCAAACACCGTGACCGCATCGCGTTCGTACGCCTGTGCTCCGGTACATTCAAACGCGGCATGAAGCTTAAGCATGTGCGTGCTGGCAAGCCAATCACCGTGTCCGCTCCAATCTTCTTCTTTGCAGAAGAGCGTGAGATTGCGGAAAAGGCCTATCCGGGCGACGTGATCGGCGTGCCAAACCATGGCCAGCTGCGTGTGGGAGATACCCTTTCTGAGGGCGAAGAAATCCACGTCACTGGTCTGCCAGCCTTCGCGCCTGAAATTCTGCGCCGTGTACGCCTGACAGACACCATGCGCGTTAAACAGATGCGCCGTGGCTTGGAAGATCTGGCAGAAGAAGGTCTGGTGCAGATCTTCAAACCAGCCATTGGCACCAACTGGATTGTCGGTGTTGTGGGTGTGCTTCAGCTGGACGTTGTGGTGGATCGCCTGAAAGCGGAATACCAGACAGAAATCGGCTTCGAGACCGCCATGTACAACACAGCGCGCTGGATCGAGTGTGACGACAAGCTCAAACTTGATAAGTTCCTTGAGACCAACCGCGCCCATGTGGCACTGGACCGGGACGACAAGCCTGTTTACCTCTTCAAAAACGCTTGGGAAGTAAGCTACATCGGTGAAAAGAACCCTGATATCGGCTTCCGCGAAACTCGCGAAATCGTGCATACGTCTTAAGCTTATCTCCGAAAAGCGGTTTGGACTAGAATACGCCTACATACAAAGCCTTGGGCTCGGCGCGTGACTTGAGTGAACGCGACAGGTTCCAGGGCAGCAAGGATAAGAATAAGATGAAAGATCCAGCTCTCGATACATTGCTGCTGCCATTTGAAGATGGCCTGCTCAACTTTTTTGAGGAAGGTGCCGCTGATCAAAAAGCGCTCTTCCTGCGTGCACGCATGGGCTTTGCCATGAATGGCATCGCCAAAGACCGCCTGATCTGCCAGCAGACCTTCGCTCCAGACAGAGACAATCTGGAACGCGCAGGCTTCACAGTTGCACCGGAAGTTGACGGCCAGTACCCGCTCGTCATGCTGCTGCCACCGCGCCAGCGTGACGAAGCCCGCGCCCTCATGGCAAAGGCTGTAAAGTCCGCAGGTGAGGGCGGCCTCGTTGTTGTCAGCGCCTCCAATACAGAAGGTGCCAAGACCGCTGAAAGCGATCTCACCAAACTGGCAGGCAACACCGGCAAAGTCTCCAAGAACAAATGCCGTGTGTTCTGGGCAGAAATTACATCAGAAAATGTGAACCACGAGCTGGTGGAAGAATGGTCCAAACTGGATGCACCGCGCGAAATCATGGAGGGCGAGTTCGTCAGCCGTCCGGGCGTGTTCGCATGGGACCATCTGGACAAAGCCTCTCAGCTTCTTGTCGCGACACTGCCAGAGAAACTGGCGGGCCGTGGCGCTGATCTGGGCTGTGGTTTCGGCTACCTGACCCGTGAAGTTGCCAAACGCGAAAAGGTCAAAGCTATTGATCTTTATGAAGCTGAAAAGCGCGCGCTGGACTTGGCTGAGCAGAACCTGAAGGGTAAGACCGGAGAGGTCGCGCTGGACTTCATCTGGCAGGATGCCACCAAAAAGCTGGCACGCACCTACGACTTCATCTTCACCAACCCGCCATTCCATGCAGGCGGCAAGCAGGACCGGGCTGATATCGGGCAGGAATTCATCAAATCCGCCGCCCGCGGCTTGCGTCCATCCGGTCATCTGTGGTTGGTCGCCAACCGTCATCTGCCATATGAAGCAACGCTGGATAAGGTGTTCGCCTCCTACGAGATCATGGCAGACCAGAACGGCTACAAAGTCATTCGTGCCATCAAGGCGAATAAGTAAGTAAAGCGCGCATACGCCCGAAAAGTGGGTGCCGGTTTTCGGATAAGCGTACGCGTTAAACATGTACGCCCGAAAAGTGGGTACCGGTTTTCGGATAAGCGTACGCGGCAACAGAACCGAAGGTTCGAAAAATGAGACTTGTAAAGCTATTGGCAAATCTGGGATATGGCAGCCGCAAAGAGATGCAGGCCGCCATCCGCAATGGTTGGGTCACTGATAAGGATGGCAACCCAATTAAAGCCGATAGCAAGCTGTCTCATGAAGATATCCTGTTTGATGACGAGCCGCTGGACCCGCCAGAGGGCTCCGTCATCCTGCTCAACAAACCGCTGGGTTATACCTGTTCCATGAAGGATCGCGGACGTCTGGTGTTTGATTTGCTACCAGACCGCTACCGCGTCCGCAAACCAGCTCTGTCCTTTGTGGGCAGACTGGACAAGGACACCACAGGCCTGTTGCTGTTCACTGATGACGGCAAACTCTTGCACCAGATCATCTCACCCAAGGCAGATGCCGCAAAGATCTATGAGGTTGAACTCGACCGCCCGATGACAGGCGGGGAAGCGGATCAGTTTGCATCCGGTGAAATGATGCTGGAGAACGAGACCAAGCCGCTCAAACCAGCAGAACTGGAAGTCCTGAGCGAGACAACAGCCCGCCTCACACTCCACGAAGGCCGCTACCACCAGGTCCGCCGCATGTTCGCCGCCACCGGCAACCACGTAAACAAACTCCACCGCGCCCAACTCGGCAATCTCACCCTGGACGGCGTGGAAGAGGGGAGCTGGAAACTGCTCTCACAAGACGACATCGACAAGATCTTTGGGTGATCGCTGAAAAGAGCATTCAGCCTCACTCCGGCTCCAAATGAGACATGAGACCTTTATTGCTTAAGGCCATGCTAGCAATACTTCAAGCTTTGCAGGATATGGCCTTCTTAAATGAGGTCCATAAATGCACCCGAAACTGAAACTGGCTGCAGCTCTTGTGCTCAGCGGTGTTGCTCTTGCAGCTTGCCAAAGCCCCAACCAAAAACTCATTCATGAGAATATCAAGTCTGGCAAATACCCGCTGACCTATACAAAGAAGGTTGGCAAATACACCTTGTCCTATGGCAAGCCAGACAAAGCGCGGAACTGGCAATTCCTGCTCAGTATCACCCCAACCACCAATCCATTCCGGAACCAGGAAGTGCTGGCGGCGATCTTCGAGACGGTCACGCCCATGTGTAACTCCCGCCTGCCAAATGCCGATCCCAACAAATTCGGTATCCTGAGCAAGAAACCGCTCGTGGATGAGAGCACACAGACCTCAAGGATCCTGCTGTCCTGTAAAACTCGATAGAGCGAAAGATAAGATAGAGCGCTGACGCCGTTCTTCAGCGCTCATTGCCTCAAGCAAACAGCATCACCGCCCAGCCTTCTCCCGCACCATCTCCAGATGAGTCCGGATCTTCTCCTCATACGCCCATGTAGAGAGCAGGTTGCCGAGCCAGTTTTTGGTTGGGTGTGCGCAGGCAGACCATGTAAAGCTGGGTATCCAGCGCTGCCATCCACACCAGCGGAACCCACAGCGACCAGCAGGCGACCTCAGCCAGCACATATCCGCCGGATTGCACAATGACCCAGTTTGTTACCCAGTAAATCCCGATGGCATAGATGATCGTCAGCACGGTCATCAAAACACCCGCAAGCAGCCCCCAATAGAGCCCCTTGCGTGCCCACAGCAGCAAAGACAGGTAGATGCCCCACATCCTGAACAGGGTCAGGAGGTGATAGAAGAACAGGCGCCTGAATATCCAGCCGAAGACCATGAACCGCTCGCAAACAGCCAACACCGCCAAACCCTAAGGCGGCGCCCCTTAACTCCGCGATAAACCGCAGGCGCAGTTTGACGGCAACCCGCTTACCAATCACAGGGGCTTAAGAAAGAGGCCGCACCGGAATGCAGATCACGGCAGTTTGTGGCCCCGTCTCACCGGTCATGGAAGGATACAGCTGGAAGCAGGGGATGTTCTCCGGCTCGTACCCGCTCAATGGCAACCACGTGCCATACATATATTCCCAAGCGGCCTGCGATTGATCATGGGTGATCACAAAGTGTCCGCAGGCATAACGCCCGCCGCCAACCACCATCTTGCCCACTTCGCCCTCAACATCCGCTGGTCCGCGCAGCGTCAGGCAGGAGCTGAAACGCATCTGCTCCACATCGGTCACCTGCGGATCATCGTGGAACAGGCACATCATCTCCGCCCCATGCATCAGCCCGCGCGGTCCGGCCCATGCCATCAGCGCGCCAAACGCCTCGCCAAAAATCTCGGGCCGTTCCTGAAAGTTGCCCGTCCGGCGCACATAAGCCACCGTGCGCGGCTCCAGTTTGCACACCTCCATCTTGTCCGCAACCAGCCCGCTCGCAGGCCGTTCCAGCACCATGGCCTCACCATCAAACGCCTCAACGGACGCAGTCGCATCCCGCCGCCACTGGCTGGCGGACATGCCAAACCGTGCCTGAAACGAACGCGCAAAGGTGGAGGGTGAGGCAAAGCCCATGTCCAGCGCCGCATCGGTAATGGAGATGCTGGCATTCTGCTTCAGCCGCCGCGCGGCCTTTTCAACCCGCACTCGGCTGGTGAACTGATTGACCGTTTCTCCGGTCATGGCCTTGAAGATACGGTGAAAGTGATAGGGAGAAAAACACGCCGCATCGGCAATCTGCGTCAGCGAAAGCTCCTCGCAGATGTTCTGCTCAATGTAATCCATCGCCCGGTTAATCCGCTGCGTATAGATGTTTTTCTGCAAAGCTTCATGCCGCATAATCAGCCCCCCAAACTTGCAAGGAGACTACAACATCTCCCCCAAAAGGGGAGCCTGATTTTAACGCGAAGCAAAGGTAATCCGGCAAAACGGGCAGGGGGTACAACATCAAAAGCACAGCTCGGTCAGGGATAAAGAAAACTCCGCCACTCTATGCTGTCGCCGCCCACCGTTCTTTGCAATTCTTGCTATGTTTGCATCCCACATGCCACGGCCTGTAAAGGCGCTGGCCTGCGAAGGGATGACAGCTCCGCAGACCAGCAGGGCACCCTTGGCGGCAATGCGGGGTGTATGCGCGTTCCGCCTCCGGCACCACAGCGGCTGGCACGCACGGCGCCAAACGCTCAAGCACAGTCGGTCTGCACAGGCGCATCGCGGCAAAACACCTGCCACGGGCACCTATGCAGCCATCAAAAAAGCCGATTGCCTGAGATGATCAGGAACCGGCTTTGTCTGGAAACAGCACTGTTTTGGTTATGGGCTGCGGCTGGTCGACCTGCTCCCGACCGTATTCCCGAAACCTGCTTTTGGGCATGGGAGAGGAATACGCGTCAATAATCTGTCCGCAGCTTTTTTGAAGAGCTTCCAAGCGGTCGCGGAAGGCATAATGCAAAGTGAACAAAGCATCCCGCTCACTGCTGTCCTGCATCCTCTCGCTCAGCAACAGCTGCTGCATATAAGCAAGGTTCTGCAAATCAGATGCAGCGACGAGCACTTCGTCTATTTCATTTTGGAAAGTATTTGTGGCACTACATGCGCAGAGGGAACTGGTCATTTCAATGCCCCTTGTATACGGCAGTTGAAGGACCGCACGTCAAAAGGGCTTTCGACGACCCACTGGCGAGCGGGAGGTTCGAAACCTGATACAAGGCAGGCAGGTTTATTCCTTCCCGAAGGAAGTGTTGTATTCACCGTCCTCCCGCTCATAGCAAAGGGTTTGCGCCTCTTCAGAAAAAAGGCACAAAAAATCCGCCATGTACGGGAGCGGTAACCGCTTGTATCGAGGTTTCGACGCCTCACACATGAATGTGGAATGAAACATCCAACTTGTCAAATCGGTACTTCTGCCAAGGGTGTGGATTGGTGGAAAGTGTAGGGCGTTTCAACGGGAGATTGGGCTAGCCAGATTCCAATCTGTCATCACCCCCATGATGCCGCCATCCCGCACTCGATGCGGCAACTGTGTTTATGCATTGAATGGAACACTATCTCTGAGGAGTGCATTGGCTGTGATGAGTATCTTTCTCGCCAGAGCAATCATTGCCGCTTTGAAGGGCTTCCCTCTTTTGATGAGGGC
>NZ_LMCG01000049.1:0-328392 GCF_001623065.1 Pseudovibrio sp. Ad46
TAAGACAAACCTGAGATCTTCAACGTATGTTTTGCAGCAAACACAGTCGCAAAAATCGACTTAACATCATAACATGACCGTCACCCATGTCCCCGAACAAACGTCAACTATCTCTCCGGGACAAACATCGGGGGCCGGGATGACGTCGGTGGGGAGGTGAGGCGGCGAAGAGGTGAGGTGGTGGCGCTTAAACCTGTGCCGTCATCTCCTGAGTGTTTGCAACTCTTGATCGCAGCCTCGAAATAAGCACCGGAGGCACAGCTGATCAGCTGCAACAAAAGTGGGTACGCTCCAGTCAGAAAAGGGGCTCAGACTGGAGCGCGGGGGCTGCTTAGAGGAAGAAGTCGCCGTAATCAAAGCTGCTGTAATCTGAGGCCGCGTCATAGCCGCCATAATCAGCGCCATCGTAATCCATTGGATTGCCAACGCTATGGCCACCGGTATCTATAGTAATGCCAGAGCCAACGACCGTGTGACCTCCAGTATCAAGATTAACACCGGAACCAGTAACATGGTGGCCACCGGTTGTGACGGAGTTGCCGGATCCGGTAACATGGTTGCCGCCGGTGTTGATGCTGTTGCCGCCAAGGTTGCCGAAGTCAAAATCATCATATGGATTGTCATAGGAAATTGGAGCAGGGCCATCTGTGATGGTTCCACTTGGGGTCGTGATCGTGTTTCCAGTGGTGTTGACTGTGTTCCCTGGTGCAACCGAGTTGTTGCCAGATGAAATGCTGTTGGTGCCAGGATTAGGAGCACCGCCGAAATTGAAGTAATCAGGATTGAAGTTGTACCGCATATAAAATTTTCCTTTTACTTTATTAGAAATACGAAATTTAGTAATTTCGCGCTGTCCGAAAATATGAGTAAGTTAAACTTTTAAGTTTATCCTGCATATTATCGATCTAGTAAGTTGCTGTAGGAAAAAGTGACGCAATGTAGTTTTGTATGTGTCTTTTTTGAGAATATTATAGTCAAACTTGCTTCAAGCTTGTCGGAAATAAGTTGTGTTTCTAGTGGTTTATTGTTGATCTGAGTCAATAATACATAAGTGAACTTGAGACTCTTAAGTGTAGACATGCAGAACGTGTGTTTTTCCAAACACATAACTCGGCTCAACGTCGCATGCGGGGAGTGAGACAGAAAGGTATGAGGCAAGATTGCTGCGCGCTGACACACTCCCAAATTTCAAGGGCAAACCCACTCGCCAGATTTCCCATTCTTTAGCCTTCTTTTGCGAAAATTAGCGCAAAATAACAAAGAAAACTGGGGTCCCCGGTGCGGTCGCAATCTCTAAAGAGTCTGTTTGATTATCGGATTGAGGTGTTTCTCTTCAGTCAGATGATGCTTATGTTCGGCGCTTTGATCTTGCCGGGCCAGACACTGGACACGCCTGTTTTCAACGCGTTTTATAGCTTCAACATCGCAACCGGCATGCTCATCACGTTAAAAAGGAGGCAGTTTTTCAGGTTGGTCGCCGTGTTGCTTGCCTGCTCGCTGATCCTGTCGTTTCTTGACACGCCAATCTTTCCGACAATCGATCCGCTGGTCCCGCAAATTGTGATCTTCTTTGCCTTCCATGCTGTGGTGGCCGTTGTGCTGATTGATGAGATGCTCAGGACGTTTGAAGAAAACTACCGCGTGGTGCTGGGCGTGCTCAGCGGCTACATTTCAATCGGCATGGTCTCGTTCTTTCTCTTTATACTCATAGAGCACGTGCACCCGGGCTCCTTCAAAGGCCTGCCCATAGAAAATGTAGAGACCCACTCACAGGAAGAAGCCCTCATGTACGCCGCCTTCATCACGCTGATGACAATCGGCTACGGCGACATCGTTCCGCTGACACCCATCGCCCGAAAGGCCGCAATCATTGTTGGGCTGGCTGGCCAGTTCTATATGGTCGTGCTCACCGCCATCATCGTCGGCAAATTCCTCAAATACAGACAACCGAAAAAGAAGGACTGACGTGCGCTACAGCTGCAAACCCGCACCTGCGGCTTTTTCCAAAATGGCGCCCGCAGCCCTTTTAAAAAATAGCGCCTGCGGCTTTTTCCAAAATAAAGAATGAAAGCGACCCGTCTGATCCTGATTAAAGCTGAACGGGTTTCATTGGTGGTTATTAAGCGCAGCCTGTTTTAATTGCCCGGAAAAACCTGAGCCAACCGGAAGGTCGCCCATGCCAATGTTCTCCATGGACAATATGCGCAAGCTGAAGAAGTTCAGTTCTTTGGCAACCGGTAAAACCTGGAAGATGTTCATCGCCTTCAATGCAGAGGCCATGTCCGACGGCGTGATCTCCAAAAAGAACAAGCAGCTCATTTCACTGGCCGCCGCACTCACCACCCAATGCCCGTACTGTATCGAGATCCACCGCGAGAACGCCAAGGTCTGCGGCGCAACAGATGAAGAGCTCGCCGAAGTCGTCTTCATCGCCGCCGCTATCCGCGCCAGCAGCGCCATCACCCACGGCACCCACATGATAGAGCATGATGAATAACACCGCGGGCAGGGGGATAAGCCGGCCTCTGAACACCAGCGGTACCACGCGACCAGATTCATAAAAAACGCTGGTATCTCGCAAGTAACGCAAATGAACGCACAAAATAACGCAAACAAAAAAGGCTCCGGAAACCTCCGAAGCCTTTCTTAAAATCATAGAGATATGAGGTACTTAGCTCTCATCGGCAAGCATCTCCAGCTCCAGCCACTCTTCTTCAAGCGCAGCAAGGTCCTCGTGCAGCTTCCCAACAGCGGTCATCACTTTGTGAAAACGGTCCGGATTGGAGCTGAACAGGTTCGGATCCTCTAACTCCTTCTGGCCCTTAGTGATTTTCGCTTCCAGTTTTTCAATCTCACTCGGAATGTCCTTCAGGCGGTGCTGCTGAGTAAAGTTGAGGCCGGACTTCTTGGTCTCCTTCTTCGGCGCAGCAGTAGAGGACTTATCCTCCTTCGCAGCACTGGAAGCCTTGTCCGCCTTGGCAACTTTACGCGCCTGCACACCTTCACCGCGCTGGCGCACCATGTCGGTGTACCCGCCAGCATACTCACCCCAATTGCCGCTCTCATCTTCCATCGTAATGATGCTGGTGCAGATGCGGTCAAGGAAGTCACGATCATGGCTCACAAGCAGGACGGTGCCGGGATAATCAGAAATCAGCTCTTGCAACAGGTCCAGCGTTTCAAGGTCCAGATCGTTGGTCGGCTCATCAAGCACCATCAAATTGGAAGGTGCAGCCAGCGCACGCGCCAGCAGCAAACGTCCCCGTTCCCCGCCTGAAAGCACACGCACAGGGGTGCGCGCTTGTTCCGGCTTAAACAGGAAGTCCTTGAGATAACTCATAACATGCTTGGAGGTATCACCCAGAATAACCATGTCCCCGCTGCCACCCGTCATGGCATTGACGAGCGTGTCATTGGGGTCAAGCTTCTCGCGCTTCTGGTCCAGCGTGATCATCTGAAGATTGGCGCCAAGGCGGATCGTGCCCGCATCCGGTGCAAGTTCTCCGGTGAGCATCTTCAGCAAGGTGGTCTTGCCAGCCCCGTTCGGTCCCACAAAGCCAATCCGGTCCCCACGCAAAATGCGGGTGGAGAAATCCTTGACAATCGCGCGCTCTTCGTAGGTCTTGCCGATGTGCTTGGCCTCAGAGACAAGCTTGCCGGAGATATCCCCCTCAGTGGCAGCCATCTTCACGCTGCCCTGCGGTCCTTTATGCTCCTTGCGCTTCTGACGCAGGTCAGCCAGCTCCCGCACCCGCCGCATATTCCGCTTACGACGCGCAGTCACGCCATAAACCATCCAATGCTCTTCCTGCCGGATCTTCTCATTCAGCCGGGCTTGCTCTTTTTCTTCCTCTTCAAAAACCTTGTCCCGCCACTCTTCAAACTTGGCAAACCCCTGGTCCATACGGCGGGAGATACCCCTGTCGATCCAGTAGGTTACGCGGGACAGGTTCTCCAAAAAACGACGGTCATGCGAGATCAGAACAATGGCAGATTTCATCTGCTTAAGCTCAGATTCCAGCCACTCAATCACCGGAAGGTCCAGATGGTTGGTCGGTTCGTCCAGGAGCAAAATGTCCGGCTCCGGCGCCAAAGCCCGCGCAATCGCCGCCCGCTTGGCTTCTCCGCCCGAAAGCGTATCCGGATCTTCCTCACCCGTTAAGCCTAGGATTTCTAATAGGTATTTGGCCCGATATTGATCATCACCAGGAGCCAGCCCACCTTCAGCATAGGCAAGAACCGTCGCATACCCCGAAAGATCCGGCTCCTGAGGCAAATACCGGATCGTCCGCCCCGGCTGCAAAAAATACTCGCCCTTATCCGGCTCTGTTAATCCCGCAGCGATTTTCAGCAGTGTCGACTTGCCAGACCCGTTTCGACCAACTAAGCAGATCCGCTCGCCTTCCCCGACTTGCAGTTCTGCACCAGTCAGAAGAGGTGTTGTTCCAAAGTTAAGGTGTATGTCTCGCACATGAAGAAGCGGTGGTGCCATTAAGCTTGTCTTTCCAGATTCCCAAAACAGCGCATTTCAACGCTAGGAGTAGATTTGTTGGTAGTGCTCTACCACAAATGAGCCAAGGTGAAAGTTTTTTGCCGCTCCTGTGAAAAAACGGGGAGCACAAATGCCGGGCGTCATAGTGACGCGATTGCAAAAGATTCAGTAACGTAATTTGAAATAATTGTTCCAAATTTAGTCTATATTGGAAATAATGCTTCCGTAATCGTTCATAATGTAAATAAGAGATTAAAATAATCTCCGATTACGAGGAAATTTTGATCCTCCGACACTTGCTATAATAACGCAACAGTGAAATGTTGCTGCGAACTGCCAGTCTCCAAATCTGGCGGAATGTAACTTGAGGAGAGGGGAGATCTGCATGATCAAGTCCATTCGTATGTCAGCGCTAGCTGCAGCCCTAATTGCTGCTACTTCGCTATCTGCCACGGCTGAAACCGTATACAACCGTGGTAATTCCGCTGACCCAGAAACACTTGACCAGCACAAGACATCTACAACTTATGAAGCTCACATTCTGCGTGATCTTTATGAGGGTCTTGTTGCTTACAACGCGAAGGGTGAAATCATCCCCGGCGCGGCCGCAAGCTGGACTGTTTCTGACGATGGTCTGACATACACATTCAAGATGCGTGACGACGCAAAGTGGTCAAACGGCGATCCAGTTCTGGCTGGTGACTTCGTTTACTCCCTGCGCCGCATCATGAACCCAATGACCGGTGCGAAATACGCAAACGTTCTCTATCCTATCCTGAATTCCGAAGCCGTTAACAAAGGCGACATGGAAGGTGAGAAGCTCGGCGTTAAAGCAATTGATGACAAGACCCTTGAAATCAAGCTGCACGCTCCAACTCCTTACTTCATCCAGCTTCTGGCGCACCAGTCCGGTCTTCCGGTACACCCTGCATCCGTTGAAAAGTTTGGTTCTGACTTCGTAAAGCCAGCCAACATCGTAACCAACGGCGCATTTGTACTGTCCAGCTTCGTACCAAACGATGCTGTGACCGCAGTTAAGAACCCTTACTTCCATGACGCAGCAAACGTTGCTCTGGATTCAGTTAAGTTCTACCCGACTGAAGACCGTGGTGCAGCTCTTCGCCGCTTCCAGGCTGGCGAACTGGACACTAACAACGATGCCCCACTGGAGCAGATCGACTTCATTCGTGGCACTTTGGGCAATCAGTTTAAAGTCGCGCCATATCTCGGCAACTACTACTACGCGCTGAACCATGAATCTGAAGCTATGAAAGACCCTGATATTCGTCAGGCTCTGTCCATGGCAATCGACCGTGAATTCCTTGCAGAAGACATTTGGGGCGGCACTATGGTTGCTGCTTACTCCCTCGTGCCTCCTGGAATCGACAACTACGGCGAACCAGCTTACGCTCCTTGGGCAGAAACTGACCTGCTCGACCGTGAGGAAGAAGCTAAGAAGATTCTTGAGTCTAAAGGTTACAACCAGAGCAACCCTCTGAAGGTTGAAATCCGTTACAACACCTCTGAGAACCACAAGAACACTGCTGTTGCAATCGCAGACATGTGGAAGCCTCTTGGCGTTGAAGTGTCCATGTTGAACACTGACACCAAGACCCACTATGCACACCTGCGTGACCGTGGTGACTTCGATGTTGCTCGCGCAGGCTGGATCGGTGACTACTCCGACCCGCAGAACTTCCTGTTCATGACTGAAAGCGACAACACAGGCTTCAACTACGCTCGCTATGAAAACCCTGAGTACGATGCGCTCATGGATGAAGCAGCTGTAACTGTTGACCTCGAAAAGCGTGCAGCGATCCTGAAGAAAGCAGAAACGATCTTCATGCGTGATCTGCCATTCCTGCCTTTGATGTACTACGGCTCCAAAAACCTTGTTTCTGATAAGGTTTCCGGTTTCGAAACCAACCTGTTGGACGTGCATCCAAGCCGCTTCGTCAAGATTAACAAGTAATCTTTAACGCGACAGAAAATGCCAGTCATGCAGGATAGCTCATGGCTGGCATTTTTGTGAACTATCGGTAAATAAAAACGATAAACAACTGGAGAAGCAAGGCCCATGTTACGCTATGTCCTGAGCAGATTGCTCAGCGCGATACCGACCTTGTTCTTGATCATTACGATTTCCTTCTTCCTTATGCGCGTAGCGCCAGGTGGTCCGTTCGATCTGGAACGTCCATTGGAAGCAAAGGTTATGGAGAATCTGAACAAGATCTACAATTTGGACAAATCTCTTTGGGAGCAGTACCTCATTTATCTCAAGAGCGTATTGTCCGGTGATTTTGGTCCAAGTTTCTTCTTCCGAGATTTCTCGATCAATGAACTTTTCGCCCAAAGTCTTCCAATCTCCATGCAGCTCGGTCTTTCTGCACTGGCTCTTGCCCTGGCTGTTGGTGGGTTTTTGGGGGTTATCGCAGCGCTGCGCCAGAATAAAGGCGTCGACTACTCTGTGATGGCCGTTGCGACACTCGGGGTGACCATCCCGAACTTTGTTGTGGCACCAATTCTGACACTCATACTGGGTGTGCATTTTGGTTGGCTCCCTGTCGGGGGCTGGGGCGGTGGCGCCTTTGTCAACATGGTTCTGCCTGTCGTAACGCTGGCTCTTCCGCAGATTGCAGTTGTTGCCCGTTTGACCCGTGGTTCAATGATTGAAGCACTGCGTTCCAACCACGTCCGCACAGCACGCGCTTATGGCCTGTCCGGATACACCGTCGTTGTCATTCACGCTCTGCGTGGGGCAATCCTGCCGGTTGTGTCCTACCTCGGCCCTGCAGCTGCTGCATTGCTGACCGGTTCCGTCGTTATCGAAACCATCTTCGGTATCCCGGGTATTGGCCGCTACTTCGTACAAGGCGCTCTGAACCGTGACTACACACTCGTAATGGGTACTGTCGTAGTCGTCGCTTGTTTCGTCATTATCTTCAACCTCATCGTGGATCTGCTCTATGCAATGCTTGATCCTCGTGTGCGTTTTGACTGAGGACTCGAATTTATGAGTGTTACCTCCGACCAGCTGAAAGAAGCCCCGAAAATGGGCCGCTCGCTGTGGGATGACGCCCGTGATCGTCTTCTTGCAAACAAAGCAGCAGTGACCTCTCTGATCGTGCTGGCAGTGATCACACTGCTGTCCGTCGTCGGGCCAATGCTGACGCCGCACCCATACGATCAGGTTTATCGCGATTACGTGAAGCAGCCTGCGAGCCTGGAAGCTTATCCGAAGCAGGATGAGATCCAGCCAGCCTTTGCAAAAATTGCAAAGCGTGCTCGTATGACCGTCGACAGCTATGAGCTGAACGATGGCAAGGTGACTGCAACAGTAACATCCCGTCGCAAACTGGATGAGCGTTATGCACGTTACTTCGATCGTTCTGATCTGTTTGAGAGTGCTGCAATCAGCAACATTTCTTCAGATAAAAAGAGCGCGACTGTAACCGCTGACATTCAGTACATGCACTTCTACTTCGGTACGGATGCAAACGGCCGTGACATGCTCACCCGTACACTGATTGCAGGTCGTGTTTCCTTGACCATCGGTCTGCTGGCAACCTTCGTTGCAATCAGCATCGGTGTGTTCTGGGGGGCTGCCTCCGGTTACTTCGGTGGCAGGGTCGATCTGGTGATGATGCGTGTTGTAGATATCCTCTACTCACTGCCATTCATCTTCTTCGTGATCATGCTTGTTGTGTTCTTTGGCCGTAACTTCGTCCTGATGTTTATTGCCGTGGGCGCTGTTGAGTGGCTGGATATGGCGCGTATTGTGCGCGGTCAGACCTTGTCCATCAAACGCCAGGAATACGTACAGGCTGCGGAAGCTATGGGTGTTGAAGGTGGCGGTATTCTGAAGCGCCACATCATTCCAAACACACTTGGTCCGGTTGTGATCTACATGACCCTGCTGGTACCAAAAGTGATCCTGCTGGAAAGCTTCCTGTCCTTCCTGGGCCTTGGTGTTCAGGAGCCAATGACCTCTTGGGGTGTGTTGATCTCCGAAGGTGCGCGTAACCTGCAAGGTGCAGCATGGATGCTGGTGTTCCCGGCAATCTTCCTCACCTCCACATTGTTCGCGCTGAACTTCATCGGCGACGGTCTGCGCGATGCGCTGGACCCTAAGGATCGATAAGAGGACAGAATGAGCAAGATTAACGAAAACACTGTTCTTGAGATCGACACTCTTAAAGTTGATTTCGAAACCAACACCGGCATGGTTCACGCAGTAAAAGGCGTGAACATCCATGTGGACTCCGGCGAGACTGTCGCGATTGTGGGCGAGTCTGGCTCTGGTAAATCCCAGACCATGATGGCAGCCATGGGGCTTCTGGCAGGCAACGGCATCACCCATGGTGAAGTCCGTTACCGCGGCACGAACATCCTTGGGTCTTCCATTCGTCAGCTCAACAAGATCCGTGGTGCGAAAGTGACCATGATCTTCCAGGAGCCGATGACTTCTCTGGATCCGCTCTACTCCATTGAGCGCCAGCTCTGTGAGCCAATGGTTGAGCACGGTGAATACACCTGGGCAACAGCTAAAAAGCGCGCTGTAGAGCTTCTGGAGCTCGTGGGTATTCCTGAGCCTGCACGCAAAGTGAAGGCGTTCCCCTATGAGATGTCTGGCGGTCAGCGCCAGCGTGTCATGATCGCAATGGCGCTCGCAAACGATCCGGATATCCTGATCGCGGATGAGCCAACCACTGCGTTGGACGTGACCACTCAGGCTCAGATCCTTGAACTGATGGCAGATCTTCAAAAACGCCTCGGCATGGCAGTTGTGTTCATCACCCACGATCTGGCTATCGTTGAGCGCATCTCTGACCGTGTGTATGTGATGAAGTCTGGTGAAGTTGTTGAAGAGGGCAACACCAAAGAGATCTTTGGTAACCCTCAGCATGATTACACCAAGATGCTGCTGGATGCAGAGCCAACCGGTTCAAAAGCCGTTGTGCCTGACAGCAATCCGATTGTTCTGGATGCAAAGGACGTGCGCGTTGAGTTTGAAACCGAGACTGGTTTCCTCAAGCCAAACCACGTGCTGCGCGCTGTAAACGACATTTCCATGGAAGTGCGTGAAGGCCAGACACTCGGCATCGTAGGCGAGTCCGGCTCCGGCAAATCCACTCTGGGCCGTGCTGTGCTTCAGCTTCTGCCAACAGCAGGTGGCCGTGTTGTTTACCTCGGAAACGACATCACCGGTGCAGCCAAAAAGAAGATGCAGCCGCTTCGTAAAGAAATGCAGCTCATCTTCCAGGATCCGTTCGGGTCTCTGTCCCCGCGTATGACCGTGGGCCAGATCATCACCGAAGGTCTGTTGGTGCATGAGCCTCAGCTCTCAGCCAAGGAACGTGATCTGCGGGCTATCCAAGCGCTTGAAGAAGTGTCCATGGACCCAGCCATGCGCAACCGCTACCCACACGAGTTCTCTGGTGGTCAGCGTCAGCGTATCGCGATTGCACGCACCATGATCCTCAATCCAAAGCTTGTTGTGCTGGACGAACCCACCTCCGCGTTGGACCGTACCGTGCAAAAGCAGGTGGTTGAGCTTCTGCGCAACCTGCAAAAAGAGCATGGCCTGACCTATCTCTTCATCTCTCACGATCTGGCTGTGGTTCGCGCCATGTCCGATACTGTGATGGTGATGCAGAAAGGCGAAGTGGTTGAAAAGGGACTGGCAGAAGAAATCTTCTCCAACCCGAAAGAAGACTACACCAAAGAACTGCTCGAAGCTGCTGCGTTGAAGCCAGCTTGAAGCTAAGCGGTCAAAGCTTTTAAAATTGAAAACCCCGGTGCAACGCGCCGGGGTTTTTGCATGAGGCGTGAGAGGTTCACTGTCAAAGTGCACCGCATCGTTTGAACTCAAACTATCTTAACAGCTTGAGCGCTCCCACAAGTGAGCGCACCAGTTTGCTTGGACCGCAAATCCCTATCCCGTCTATCTTCTCTGTCTTCAGAGCCTGCGTGGGCACCAGAGCGTCATACTCAGCGAAAGAATGGATTGATCTGGCAAAGGCGGGAAAAACAACCAGAGTAATTTCGTCAAGGTGTGCGGAGGACTTCGTCAATAAGTTCTGCATTTGATCGATATTGGCCTGCAGGATAGGGACAGGACGATCCGCACTGCACTTGAAGGACACACCCTCACGGTCTGTTAAGGTTATTCCGGCCAGCCCGGTGTTTTCTGTTCCAATCCCAATTGATATGGCCCCGACCGTATTTGCGAGCAGACCCGTAGGTAAATCTGGGTCCGCCACAATCGCAAGCCGCAAATCCTGTTCACCTCGAAGTGGTTGTTTCTTGATTTGATTAGTAAGCATCCTTGTCTCCTTTATGGGGGACAATATCTGGACGCAGAAGAGAAGGTTGATCTATCTTACCCTAAAATGAGCTATATATAGGTAGGTACTACCTGAAAATCGCCAAAGTTAGGTATACTCTACCAATGGGAGTGCAAAATGTCTCTTGAAAGTAGCGGGCAACAAAAGAAAGCTGTTCAGCTGGATGCCGCAGATAGGAAAATCCTTCAGGTTTTGCAGAAGGAGGGACGCCTTTCAAATACTGAGCTTGCCGAAAAGGTGGGTATGTCCACCTCGCCGTGCTGGCGGCGCGTCAGACGGTTAGAGTAGGAAGGGGTGATCAGTAATTACGCCGCTCGTCTGGATCGAAAAACTCTGGGCCTTGGTGTGTTCGTTGTCGTGATGATCCAGATTGATGCGCACAATGCAGAACAGGCCGTGGAGTTTGAAAAGGCTGTGCTGAAGCTTGAGCAGGTCATTGCCTGCTACTCAGTCGGAGGGGGAGTTGATTTCGTGCTGCAAGTGGTTTGCGAAGATCTTGATGCGTATGCCGAATTCTCGATGAACATCCTACGGCGCCTTCCGGGCATTAAAGCTATGGAAAGCAACTTTGTGCTCAAGGAGCTAAAGCCGCTCACGGGCTGGCCTGTTTGACTGACATGCCAACCCATTTTTTCACATCTTCGCGGCAGGGAAGGAGAATTAAATCCCCGCTCGCTCCAAAACGCTGATCCAGTTCTTATGCGCGATCTTGGCGATCAGGTCCTCACCAAAGTCTGCTTTGCGGAAGGCTTCGATCAGGTTTGGCAAACCAGCCACATCCTTGATGTCGTTGGCAACCAGACAGCCGTCGTAGTCTGACCCAAGCGCAACTCCATCTTCACCCAGTTTGTTGATCAGATAGTCCGCATGGCGCAAGATCACGTCTAAAGGCATGTCAGAGTTCAGCTGACCATCAGGACGCAGGAAGAAGACCGCAAAGTTGATACCCACCAGTCCTTTAGATTCAGCAATCGCATCCAGTTGCTTATCTGTCAGGTTCCGGCTCATCGGACAGATCTTGAACACGTTGGAATGGCTCGCCACGATCGGCTTGTCGGTGATCTTGGCCAGATCCCAAAAGCCTTTCTCATTCAAGTGAGACACGTCCAGCTGGATCTTACGGTGATTACACTGGCGCACCAGCTCTTTACCCACATCAGTAAGACCTGGGCCAATGTCTGGGCTATGCTCAAACTCCATCGGCACGCCATATCCGAAGATGGTCTCACGGCTCCAAACAGGACCGATAGAGCGCAAACCGCGATTATACAGCAGCTCTAGCGCTTCAAAGTCCTTATCGATGCACTCGGCGCCTTCAACATGCAGCATCATCGCCAGTTGCTCAGCTGCCATTGCCTCCTTGATTGCAACAGTTGAACGGCAGATCTTCACCTCACCATTCCCCTTGGCTTCAAGGTCCTCTGCAATATCAAGAAGCTTCAGAGTATAATCCAGCGCTTCCTGTTGGGACACGCCTTTGAAATGCTCAGGGCTTTTGAAGTCAACCTCTTTACCTTCCTTCGGTTTGGCTCGCACAGAAGGGGTAAACATGGCAAACAGCCCACCAGCAAAACCGCCTTTGCGGGCGCGTGGCAGATCGATGTGATCGTGACCAGCCTCCTCAAAGAAACTGCGTTCCTTGGGAGTATTCGACCGACGCTCCAACGAGAGCAGCGTATCGTTATGGCCGTCAAAAACCGGAACCAGGTTGGAGGCAGTATCTGTCATGAAGAACTCCGAAAATGAAAAATGCTATGAGAAAAACCAAATGTGAAAAGCAAAAGGGATCTACGCAAAGCCCAAGGCCACTGGCACAAAGCTAGGTCACATTGGCGGAATTTGAAACTACACTGTTAAATATTAAACCCTTAAAATCAATAGGATCAGCGGATATTTCTGGATGGTTTTATGAGGGAACAGCGCAATGGCGACAGTGATCAGAAGCTCTGACTTTACGGCAGACAAAGCCTGGGGTGCACAGCAGATTGCCAACATGAATGGCATTACCACACGGCTGCATTGGACGGATCAGCCCTACAAGTGGCATGTGAATGAGGGGGTGGAAGTGTTTGTCGTACTGTCTGGATGCGTCGAGATGAAGTATCGCCAAAACGGCGAGGAACTTTCCGCTCTATTGAACTCAGGCGATATTTTCTATGCTTCAATCGGCACTGAACATATAGCACAGCCCCAAGGTGAGGCGCGTGTGCTGGTCGTTGAGACTGAGGGCAGTGTCTGATACCAGGCGATTTGGGGAAGGGGACTGCTGTCCCCGTCCTCGATCTTAAGCGAATGGGTCAGGCCAAGCCGGGCAAGGCCACATCTACCATGATCATTGCGAAATGACAGGCCGCTGCTGACAACACAAAACCGTGCCAGATCGCATTTTGGAATGGCAGGTTCTTCCAGATGTAAAACAGGGTGCCAACCGTATAGAGCCCACCGCCGGTGGCAAGCAGCGTGAAGCCTGCCAGGGATAGCTCATTGTAAATAGGAACGATTGCAAAGAAGCTCACCCAGCCCATCGCCAGATAAATAGGCACAGCCAGCTTATCCATGGAAGTAATGTGCAAGATCTTGATGGCCGCACCTGCCACCGCGCAAATCCAGATCCCAACGAGCATGGAAATCCCAAGCCACCCGCCAAGGACCATCAGGCATAGGGGAGTGTAGGTACCGGCAATAAGGAAATAGATTGCGGAATGGTCCAGACGGCGCAGGATGCCAATCTTGTTATCTTTCTGCAAAATATTGTAGGTCGCAGAGCAGACAAGCATGGCCAACAGCGTACCAGCATATATGTAGATGCTGATTTGCCGGGCGTAATCATCCGCTGCCCACAAGACCATAACAAAGGCAGTTGTCGCAGCTGCTCCAAACGCAATGCCCACAACGTGGATGACGCCGTCAACCACTCGTTCTGCGTAGGTTTCTTCCCTCATCCGCGGACAATCCCCCAATTAATCCAATATATACCCTCTTCTATAATGCAGGTCCAAGCTCGTAAACTCAACTGTAACTAAGTTGCAATCTGGTCATTTACTGGGCAATTCTCAATTCTGAAGGTCATGCCCTTGGAAATCGGGCATATCCAATTGCCAGTCTCGCCCAGATGTGGCATTGCCTCTCTCGGCTTCCCAAAAGAAGCTGCTCTGGTTTGAAGGACCCTTTGGGCTCTGTGGGAAAGAACGCGAAAGCGAAACAGCTGCTTTGCAATTTTCCCTAGAATCGGAGATTTTGCGCTGACTTCCCAAGCAGCAGTCGATGCCATTTTCGGGTTTGTAAGCGTTGGTTCTTGCCAGCGTCGAAATCTGAGAAGCGAACCGCAGCGCACTTTAAAAAACGTTTATTGCCGATACCCGGTTAATCACCTGCCTCTTGCGAGGCGCAACAAGAGATTTTGAATGACGGTCAGCATCGAAATGGGTGTCAAACCTAATGGCACCTCCTCTGTTGTCGATCTTGAAGAATTGCTTGCAACGCGACTACTCGTGCAGGGAAACTCCGGCTCGGGCAAATCGCACCTGCTACGCCGCCTGATGGAGCAAAGCGCACCATGGGTGCAACAGGTGGTGATTGACCCGGAAGGCGACTTTGTCTCGCTGGCAGATGAGTTTGGGCATGTGGTGATTGAGGCGACCATGAATGATCGCGAACTCACCATGATCGCCGCTCGCGTGCGCCAGCACCGCATTTCCGTCATTCTCAACCTGGAGCATCTGGAACCGGACAAGCAGCTCAAAGCCGCTGCTGCCTTCCTGAACGGCCTGTTCGATTCCGACCGCCAGTACTGGTATCCGGTTCTGGTTGTCGTGGATGAAGCCCAGCTGTTTGCACCTTCCGCCTCTGGCGATTACGGCGAAGAAGCCCGCCGCCTTTCCCTGATGGCCATGACCAACCTCATGTGTCGTGGTCGTAAGCGTGGTCTGGCAGGCATTATCGCAACCCAGCGTCTGGCAAAGCTTGCCAAGAACGTGGCTGCGGAAGCCTCCAACTTCCTGATGGGCCGTACCTTCCTCGATATTGACATGGCCCGCGCCTCCGATTTGCTCGGCATGGACCGGCGTCAGGCAGAACAGTTCCGTAACCTTGAGCGTGGACAGTTCATCTCCCTCGGCCCGGCAATGACCCGCCGCCCGCAAAAGGTGGTGATTGGCGAAGTTGTCACGGGCAGTCGTGGCGGCTCGCCAAAGCTGATGCCAATGCCGAACCAGCCAGTTGAAACAGCTGCTGAACTGATCTTCACAGCAACGGACAATGATCCGGTGCTGCACAACAACCGTGTGGCCGCGCCTTCTGCAAAAGACGTTATGTTGCAGCTGTCTCAAACAGCTGCCAGCAACATGCAGGCACAGCATAAGGAAGTTGTTGAAGCCGAGCCGGAGGACCTCTTCAATCTGGAAGAGAAGAACCAGCAGTATCAGGAGATCATCGCCAAGATCCTTGAAGACCCTGAAGCTGCCTTCGCACCGGTCTCACAGCTCTATCAGGATTTTCAGGTCCGCTGCCGTATTGATCGGTTGAAGTCTCAGGATCTTGCCAAGTTCCGTAAATTTCTTTCTGTGGCCCGTGCTGGTGTCGATAAAAAAGAAGTCGAAGAAGGCGACTGGCAGCAAGCAGAAGTGATTGCTGGACAGCTGCCAGAAGAAATGCGCGGCGTCTATCTCCTGCTGGCCAAAGCTGCCTTTGCAGATGAGCCGTGCCCGGCAGATCTGGACATCGCGAAAGCGTATGGCACCCGCTCACCGGGCAGAGCGCGTTGGCTGCTCACCCATATGGAAGAGCAGGGCTTCATCATCTGTGCCAGTGATTTGCGTGGAAACCGTATCGTGACCCTGCCGGATATCGGCAAGCAAACCGCAACCAAATAAGCTGCAGGTCAGCGGCCATCCGGCAAGGAATGGCCGCCCGCAGGCCCATCCACTTCATCAAAGAAGGTTGTCTCGGTGCTTCGCGAGCAGGTGGAGCACAAATGCGGTTTGGATGGCAGAACATACTTCAGGCAGCACGCTTTGCGCCGCGGAGCATACTTTGTCAGCCCCTCCTGCTGACGCTGACGCCAGACAATCCCGCCATTGATCTTCTTCCCAAGGCTCGCAAGATAGGCACGCATCAGGCTCGCCACATCTGATGGTTTTGCACCATGACGGCGCAAGACAAGAAACGGCGATATGATGGAAACAGCCACGGTGGAATAAAACACCGAAGGCGCCACTTTCCGCCGCCCAAGCTCCCGGTGGAAGACCTGAATGATTTCCTCAAAGCAAATGGATAGCGCAAACAGCTCGGCAGGACCCTGATCCGGATTAAGCTCGAAATCCTCTTCCGAAAGGCGAGGGTCAAAGAATACCTCCACCCAGGGGCCCTTGCCATGTAGGACAAACCGTAGTTCATCAATGCGGGGTGCACGGCCACTCAGCAGGTAACTGACCGAAATCCGGTTGAGCAGGATCTGGCAGATTGTCTTCAGGGCAAGGCTTGCGGCAATCTTTGTCGTCGGTGCGCCGCGATCTTCCTTGATGTAGTCGATCATACGCTTTGCGACCAAACCGAAGTTGCTGTCAAAACCGGAAAACTCCCGCAGCTCTGCAGCCACCACGTGTGGTGCAGGCGCGGTGATTGCCCGCGCAGCAACCAGCTCACCACCTTCAGGTAGAGCAGCCTCAATGAGGCCTGCAAAACGTGCGGGGATGCCCGCTGTTTCGAAAGTGGGAATATCTAAGGGCGATAGACCGGTGGACACTGCCTGCAAAACCTCTGGATCTACGACTGCGCATATCCGGAAAGTGGAATTGAATTTCCGAAATGGATACGCTGAAACTTATAGTTACGAGGCGCGCATGTTTGGCTGACAGTTGGCTGAACACGACACAACAACACTTTCGCGTTACTTAGCACAAAAACAAAGTCTACTGAAATGGTAGACTTTGAAGTCTGTGAGTAATGCACCTGTCTGTTGCAAAAGGATCAGGCTTTCGCCTTGTTGGCTCGCTTCTCCCAGGCAAATTTCTCTGCAATCCAGATGCCACCCAGCACCAGCGCCAGAGCAGCGCCGTGATAAAACGCAAACACTTCCCCAAGCAGCACAATTGCCATCACCGATGCAAACACCGGAACCAGATTAACAAAGACACCAGCCCGGTTAGGACCAATCAGTTCCACTCCGCGCATATAGAAAATTTGGGCAAGGAATGATGGGCAAAGTGAGATGTACAAAATAACGAGCCAACCTTGCACAGAAGGCCAGACCAACGTTTCCTGACTGTACTCAACCGCCAGCATCGGCAGTGACACCAGGGAAGCCACAAAGGCCATCATCGCAAAAAAGGCGAGTGCAGGGACCTTGGGTCGGTTTCTCAAAGCCAGCGTGTATCCAGCATAAAACACTGCTGCAACAAGCATCAGCGCATCACCCGGGTTGATGTGCAAGTTGAGCAGAACCTGAAGGCTGCCCTGACTGGCCACAACAAAAACCCCAAGCAACGTCAGCAAAATGCCGATGAACTGGATAAGCGTCACCCGTGCGCCAAATAGAAAGTAAGCCCCAATCACCACGATCATCGGAATGGAGCCCTGCAAGATGCCCATATTCACCGCCGTGGTGTTGTGAGCTGCCAGATAGAACAGGCCATTGAAACCGGAGAATCCGAACGCGGCCATCAAAGCGATGCTGATCAGGTGAGGGCGGATGTCCGCCCAGGAGGCGACAAGATCCCGCCAGGCAATCAGGCTCATGAGCGCGGCCACAATCCCCCATCGCAAGAACACGATCACCATAGGTGAAACATGCCCCACAGCAAGCTGACTGGCCACGGCGTTGCCGCTCCACATGAGTGTGGTCAACACCAGAAGCAGCATAGGCCTGCTGTACAGCGAGGTGAAAATAGGCATGTAAAAAGTCCGTCGGTGAGCGGGCAGAAAGCACCGCTGAAAAGGAGCAGCCACCCTTCACCGTCCCCCTAACAAATGCAAGGTGAATTTCCGCAAGGGCTGTAGAGGTTTCATCAAGTATGCCGTTTTGCTTGGCATGCCGTCTTGAAATGCACGCAAATCCACCCAAAATCAAAGCATTAGACCGCGTGACCAAAGCTTGCCATTCAATCACCTGTGTTTTGAAAGAGCCGGAAACGAATTGATGCATTGAAACTTGAGATTGAATTTGCAAGGGTTTGGTTTGAAAAACTCAGCGGCAGGAAGTGACGGCATATCCTGCTAAAAAATGACAATACGAGGGGGACCCATGTCGCAAAGAGTAAGTGTTGCATCACTACAGGTTTCACCAGAGCTCCATGACTTCATCGAAAAAGAAGCGCTTCCGGGAACCGGTGTGTCATCCGATCAGTTCTGGGAGGGCTTTTCGCAGATTATCAAGGATCTGACACCGAAGAACCGCGAGTTGCTCCAGATCCGTGAAGATATCCAGACCAAGATTGATGACTGGCACAAAGCCAATCCCGGTACCATTGATCTTGAAAGCTACAAGGCATTCCTCAAAGAGCTCGGCTACCTCTTGCCAGAGGGTGACAGCTTTGAAGTTGAGACAGACAATGTAGATCCGGAAATCGCAGAAATTGCAGGCCCTCAGCTCGTTGTGCCGGTGATGAATGCCCGCTACGCCCTTAACGCAGCCAATGCACGCTGGGGTTCCTTGTATGATGCGCTTTACGGCACCGATGCTATGGGTACGACACCACAAGCAGGCGGGTATGACGAAAAGCGCGGCGCAGAAGTGATCGCTTACGCCCGCAAAAAGCTGGATGAAGCTCTGCCGTTGGATGAAGGCAGCTGGGTTGATGTCAAAGAATTCGCCATTATGGGTGGTTCTCTGGCGCTGACCCTTGAAAATGAAGATATGGCTGGCCTTCAGGACCCGCTCGGGTTTGTTGGCTATGCAGGCGACAAAGACGCGCCAACTTCTATCCTGCTGCAGAAGAACGGCCTGCACTTTGATGTCCTGTTTGACAGCACCAGCCCAATCGGTGCTGCGGACAAAGCTGGCATCAGCGATATCATTTTAGAATCCGCCATCTCCACAATCATGGACTGCGAAGACTCTGTTGCTGCCGTCGATGGCGAAGACAAAGCACTGGCCTACCGCAATTGGCTGGGCCTGATGAACGGCGATCTGAAGGAAGAAGTCGCAAAAGGTGGCAAAACCTTCACCCGCACGTTGAATGCAGACCGCCTCTATACAGATGCGCAGGGTGATGCATTGGCTCTGAAAGGGCGCTCCCTGATGCTGGTGCGCAACGTCGGCCATCTGATGACCAACCCGGCAATCCTTGATGAGGACGGCAATGAGGTCTTCGAAGGCATCATGGACGCCATGGTGACAGCTCTTTGCGCAGTGCATGACATTGGCCTGCGTAAAGGTGCAACAGCCCGCAACATGAACTCTGTGGCTGGTTCGGTTTACATCGTGAAACCAAAGATGCATGGTCCGGAAGAAGTCACCTTCGCAAACGAGCTGTTTGGCCGCGTTGAAGATGTTTTGGAACTGCCGCGCAACACTTTGAAAATGGGCATCATGGATGAGGAACGCCGCACAACGGTCAACCTCAAAGAATGCATTCGTGCAGCCAAAGCCCGTGTCTGCTTCATCAACACCGGCTTCCTTGATCGCACTGGTGATGAAATTCACACCTCCATGGAAGCTGGCCCGATGATCCGCAAGGCGGACATGAAGCAAGCAGCATGGATCAACGCTTATGAGAACCACAACGTGGATACCGGTCTTGCCTGCGGTCTGAGAGAGCATGCACAAATCGGTAAAGGCATGTGGGCCATGCCGGATCTTATGCACGCTATGCTGGAGCAGAAGATTGGGCATCCAAAAGCGGGTGCCAACACCGCTTGGGTTCCATCTCCAACCGCAGCAACTTTGCATGCCATGCATTACCATCAGGTCTGTGTGCCAGCCGTTCAGGAAGAACTGGCAAGCCGCGAGCCAGCCAAGCTGGATGACATCCTGTCCATTCCGGTTGCGACCAATCCAAACTGGACACCGGAAGACATCAGGTCAGAAGTTGAAAACAACGGACAAGGCATCCTTGGTTACGTTGTCCGCTGGGTAGAACATGGCACAGGTTGTTCCAAGGTGCTGGACATTCATAATGTGGCATTGATGGAAGACCGCGCCACCTGCCGCATCTCTTCTCAGCACATCGCCAACTGGCTGCATCACAGTGTCTGCTCAAAAGAACAGGTGATGGAGATCATGAAGCGTATGGCCGCTGTGGTGGATGAACAGAACGCAGGCGATCCGGCCTACCACAACATGGCACCAGACTTCGACAACTCCGTCGCCTTTCAAGCCGCTTGCGATCTGGTGTTCAAGGGCCGCGTCCAGCCGAGCGGTTACACCGAACCAGTGCTGCACAAACGCCGTTTGGAAGCAAAAGCCAAATTCGGCGTTTCTGCTTAAAAAAATAAAACCCTGCGCAGTCCCAAACGATTGCGCAGGGTTTGCTTGATTGGCACTTCATGAGCCAGAATTCAGCTGACATCCTTCGGTGTAAGATACGTAAATCCGCCAAAATCGCCGTTTGTCAGATTGAGCGTATCACTATCAAACTCAGTTCCTGAAATTTTCACAGCCGGTCCTTGCAGGATGTTCCATTTTCTGGAATCACGGAACTTTTTGTAGTCGCGGAAACCTTGTGACTGGCTCAGCCAAGTCAGGTCAACTAGCCCGTCTTGCAAGGCATTGGCAGCAACCAATCCATTTCCATAGACGCCAATCTTGTAAGGGTTTCCAGCCTTTTCAAAGACTGACTGGATTTCCTTGAAGTAGGGCGTGATGTAGTGCACGTAGTCGTAATAGGACGCGTCATAGTCAACGGCAAAGTAGATGCCAGAGCCTTTGGGCTGCCTGATTACATCCTGTGCCAGATGCAGCGCCTGTTGAGCCTGCTGTGTTCCTGCAGCACTCGTAAAGGAGGATGGCTTGTCATTGCTGTCCTCATAAACAGTGATGATGGAAAGGCCCGCAGCAATTAGCTGCTGGGCCTCAGTCGGCTGCAATTGCTTCCACTTGGAAAAAGAGTAGTAACGCCCAACGGCCTTATACCCTTTTTTGGCGATCGCACTCGCCAGCACTTCCACACCTTCAGCTGTATCAACGGCAGGTTCGGTCTTGATGCCTTTATCGTCAGTCATTGCTTCTCTGCTTCTTATTGTTATGCAGAGTGATGACGAACATGAGAGAAAAGCCGTGAGAGCCTACCAGTTCCAATGGTTAGCGAAGTTATACGCTGGGTTTGGAAGGATGAACCAATGGAAGGTTTATCCCTCATTTGGAGCAGGAGGGAGGTGCAAAGCTTCCAAAGCCACCATAAGAGCCTCGGTTCAGATTGAGTGTGTCCTGATCGTACTGAGTGCCGGCAATTGTCACGTAAGGACCCTGAAGAATGTTCCAGTCACCAGATTGTTTATATTCCTGATAGTCATAGTAACCGGTTGACTGAGAAAGCCATGTCAGGTTGGCAAGACCATCACCTTTGGCACAGGAACAGACGAGACCATTGCCATAAATGCCCACATGGTAGGGATAGCCAAAGGAAGCAAAAACATCGTTGATCGCTCTCAGATAAGGCCTGATGTAATGGGTGTAGTCATAGCTTGATGCATCATAATCGACAGCAAAATAGATGCCGGTTTGCCTTGGCTGATGGATGACGGCATCTGCCTGATAAAGTACTCGTAACGCCTGTTTAATTCCAATTTCGGGTGAGAAAAAGGACGGAGCATTATTGCTGTCTTCATAAACCACAAAGATGTTCAGGTCTGCTGCGAAGAGTTCTGAAGCTTCTGCTTTGGTCAACTGTTTCCAGCTGTACTGGGAGTAATAACGTCCCACGGCTTTGTAGCCATCTTGGGCAAGTGTTTCGGCGGAGTTACCGGCATTTGATGCTGTATCAAGTGCTGGCAGCAAGAGTTTAGGGGAGGTTGGATCTATCATTTGCTCTGCTTTTTGTTGTTATGCAGAGCAGTGACGAAGCGGAGAGCAACGACGTGAGTGAGGGCGTTCTGCTAGGGTAACAGAAGCCTTAATCCCTCACGCCTGTTGGATGTTAAAGCGGCAGTCTCACAATCGCGACAAGGCCGTTTTCCTCGCCATTCTCAAGGCGGATTGTACCGCCTTGCGCATGAATGATGCTGCGTGTGATCGCAAGGCCCAAACCGATGCCACCTGTTTCTTCATTTCTGGACTCTTCCAGACGTACAAACGGCTCAAACACATCTTCAAGGCGGTTCTGCGGGATGCCCGGACCTTTGTCTGCAATACGAACTTCTGCATGAGCCTCGTCAACTCGGAACGAAACCTCAGCCTGCTCACCGTAACGGATCGCATTGCCGATCAGGTTCTGGAAAGCACGTTTAAGAGACATCGGACGACACTTCAGCACAACACGGTTGTGTGCCTCAACGCTCACCTGGTTGCCCATGTCCTCCTGATCATTGGCGATGCTCTCCAGCAAACCGCCAAGGTCGACAGAACGCAACTCTTCCTGCTTGGAATCTTCACGGGTAAAGGCAAGCGTCTCCTCCACCATTGCCTGCATTTCATCCAGCGTGGCGATCATGCGTTCGCGGTCTTCATCATCATCAATAAACTCGGCACGAATACGCAGCGAGGTGATCGGGGTACGCAAATCATGGCTGATCGCCGCCAGCATGCGGGTACGGTCAGAAATAAACCGCGTTAATCGCTCCTGCATCTGGTTGAAAGAGCGCGTCACAGCCTGCACTTCAGCAGGACCTGCTTCTTTCAGCGGCTTCACATCTGCACCGCGGCCAAGATCATTGGCAGCCGCTTCCAGCGTTCGAAGTGGCTTTGTCAGGCGGTACACAGAGACCCAGATGATCAAAATGGTCAGCAAGGCCATGATGACGATCGGCAGCAATATCGGTACAAACGAGGGTTTCGGAAGCCGGAAGTTGCTCTCGATGTTCAGCCACTGGCCATTCTTCAGCTCAATAGCAGCAAAGAGCTGGACGCCTTTTAGAGAAAACCAGCGGTATTTTTTGAAATAATCATCGCGGCGGTCATGCATCGCCTGCATGGAACCATGAGAAGATCGCTCACGTCCATCTGGAGGCGGAGAAGACCGCTCACGCCACTTCTCTTCTTGAAAACGCTCATTGTAGATAACGGCAACACGGGCCTGTCGGTCATGATCCAGCTTGCGCTTCAGGTAGTCAGCAAGCCGAGCCTCCATGCTTTCATCACCACCCGTTTCGGCGACGACCGGAGTGTCTCCAATCGAAAAGCGCGTGCGTGTGTTAGAGACCGTACGCAAAACCTGCTTCTGCAAGCGTGGCGGCGTCGCTTCCAGCAGCTTCACCACATTCGCAGTGCGCCACAAGGCATTATCGCGGGCAAGATTGGCAAGCGCCACCTGACGCTCTCGTCCAAGCAGAACAAAACTGACGACCTGCGAAAAGATAAGCGCAGCCAGAAGCAGCAAAATGAGTTGGGGAGCAAGACGGCGGGGGATCAGGTATCTGAGAAATTTCATTGGGTGACTTCTTTGACTTCACCGGTAAAGGTGTAACCGCCCCCCCAGACAGTTTTGATCAACTCCGGATTTTTGGGATCAATCTCGATTTTCCGGCGCAAGCGGGAAACCTGATTGTCGATAGACCGGTCAAACACTCCCAGTGACCGACCAGAGGTCAGATCTAGCAGTTGCTCGCGTGACAGCACCACACGGGGCCGCTTCAAAAACGCCAGCAGCAACTGAAATTCACCGGAGGACAGAGGCACGCTCACATCTTCCGGATCAATCAGTTCTCGCCTTGCTGTATCCAGAACCCAGCCGTTAAATGCCAGTTTTTCTGTATCGATGGGGTCACGTTCCCGCGGAACACTGGTGGCACGGCGCAGCACAGCGCGGATGCGGGCCAGCAGCTCACGCGGATTGAAGGGCTTGGTCACATAATCATCTGCACCAATCTCAAGGCCCACAACGCGGTCTGTATCTTCAGCCATCGCGGTCAGCAGGATCACAGGGGCCTGATTGGTTTCCACCAGATGCCGGCAGAGTGACAAACCGTCTTCACCCGGCATCATGATGTCCAGCACCACAAGATCAATGGAGGAGTTTCTCAGAGTCTTACGTGCAGCAGCTGCACTTTCTGCCACGGTCGTACGCATATTATTCTTCGTCAGATACCGGGCAAGGCTTTCCCGGATATCCCGATGATCATCGACGATAAGAATATGTGCTGTACTCTGAGACATGCATCCTCGCTGTAAGTCTCGTCTCCCATTACCTGTGAAAGACCATATAGTATCCGATGCCTAACTTATGCCGTATTCCCGGGGCCTGCGAAAGGTTCTCAGGACCCAAAAATGTATCAAACTGTCCCAACCCGATATTCTGGCAAATACTGTGACAAAACAGCGTGTTTTCTGGTGTAGTTTTGCGACAGTTCGCTCCTACCTTCTGTTTATCGAAGCACACTCACACAAACCTTCCCCTCGTTTTAGGCTTTGATTTTTAGGAGAACACGACATGATGAATTTCAAAACGATTATGGCTGGCTCTGTAGCTGCATTGATTGCTGGTACCGCTCTGTCTCCCGCCATGGCTGCTCCAGGTTTTGGCGGAAGCTTTGGTAAGAAGATGTCTTCCCAGTTTTTTACAAATTTTGACACAAACAAGGACGGCTCAGTCACCACAGCTGAGATTGAAGCAAAACGCAAAGCAGACTTTGCAAAAGCAGACACAGCTGGCGACGGCGCAATCACTCTGGAAGAATGGAAAGTCTTTGCAGCAGATCGTTCATCCGAGCGCAGCAAGGACCGTTCCGTCCGCATCTTCCAGCGCTTTGACAGCAACGGCGACGGTCAGGTGACCCGCGAAGAGTTCCTTGATCAGGCAGAACGCATGACAGCGCGCATGGACAAGATGAAAAAGCGCATGGGCGACCGCATGGCCAAGATGCAGGACGGCAAGGGCGGCAAAGGCAGCTGGGGCGATGGCCCACGTGATGGCAAACAAGGCAAGGACGGCTGGCAGAAAGGCCCCCGCGACGGTAAGCAAGGCGGCAAAGGCATGCGCGGCGAAATGATGGGCGCAATGTTCGCCAAGGTTGATCTGGACAAGAACGGCCAGATCTCCAAGGATGAACTGAGCAAACTCGCTGACCAGCTCTTCGCAAATGGCCCGGTTGATCTGGCTGGTTTCAGAACCATCGCAGCTGAATTCAAAGAGCCAATGTACGTTCGTTCCTTCCAGCGTCTGGATGCTAATGGCGATCTGAAAGTCACACAGGAAGAGTTCTTTGCACCAACTGCTCAGATGATGAAACGCATGGACCGTAACAATGACGGCGTCATCACCTCTGCAGACTTCACGAAGATGAAGAAAGACTGGCGCAAAGGCCAGAAGGACCGCAAAGGTGGCCACGGTCATGGTTACGGCAAGGGACAAGGCCAGCGCGGATAAACCAACCCGCTTGAGCGAATAAAAAAGGCGGAGCCATCGTGCTCCGCCTTTTCTGTATCAGCTTAGGAAACCTGCATCAGCTTGTGGCTGGCTTGGTCTCTTGCATCTCTGCATCATAATCAACTGCAATGCCGTAATGCGGATCTTCCAGAACAGCGACCTCAACCATGCTGCCAGCTTTGTGCAGCAGGTCTTTACAATCCGGAGATAAGTGACGCAGATGCAAGGTCTTGCCAACCTGCTCATAGCGCGTTGCCAGTGCATCAATTGCCTGCAAACCGGAATGGTCCACCACGCGGGAATTGATGAAGTCAACAATCACATCATCCGGGTCAGACTGAGGATCAAAGATCTCTTGGAAACCAGCAGCAGAGCCAAAGAACAGCGGGCCTTCAAGCTTGTAGATTTTCTGGCCTTCAGAGTTGGTTGTTGTGTGTGCATCAATACGTTTGGATGCGTTCCATGCATAAGCAAGCGCAGAAACAATCACGCCAACCACAACAGCAACAGCAAGGTCAGAATACACAGTCACACCAGTCACCAGCGCAATAACAATCGCATCAGTCCGTGGAATCTTGTGCAGGATCTTGAAGGTGTTCCACGCAAAGGTACCAATCACCACCATGAACATCACACCAACCAAAGCTGCCAGCGGGATCTGCTCAATCAGTGAAGACGCAAACAGAATGAAGCTCAGCAAAAACAGCGCTGCAGCAATACCTGCAAGGCGTGTCCGGCCACCGGATTTCACGTTGATCATGGACTGACCAATCATCGCACAACCACCCATGCCGCCGAAGAAGCCAGTCACAACGTTTGCAGCACCCTGAGCAAGACACTCTTTGGAGGCGCCACCGCGTGTATCTGTCATTTCAGAAACAAGGTTCAGCGTCAAAAGGCTTTCAATCAGGCCAATTGCAGCAAGAATAATGGAGTATGGCAGGATGATCTGCAGCGTCTCAAGGTTCAGTGGAACCATTGGGATGTGAAACTCAGGCAGGCCACCAGAAATCGGAGCCAGATCGCCAACGGTCTGAACGTTGAGCCCAAGGCCAATCACGATCACAGAAACAACAACAATAGCTGCAAGCGGAGCAGGAATAGCGTTGGTCAGCTTTGGCAGATACCAGATTACAGCCATGGTCAATGCAACAAGACCAAGCATCAACGTCAGGTCCATGCCTGCAAGCCAGCTTGCTGTGCCAGTCACTTCATCAACGGTCTGGAACTGGCCCATCTGCGCAAGAAAGATCACGATCGCAAGGCCGTTCACAAATCCAAGCATAACCGGGTGCGGCACCATGCGGATGAACTTACCCCAGCGCATCACGCCGAAGATCAGCTGAAGGATGCCCATCAGCACAACGGTCGCAAACAGGTATTCCACGCCGTAGGTCACCACGAGTGAGACCATAACAACGGCAAGCGCGCCGGTTGCACCAGAGATCATGCCCGGACGACCACCGAAAACAGCAGTAATAATGCCGACGATGAAGGCCGCGTACAGACCAACAAGCGGTTCAACCTGAGCAACAAATGCAAATGCAACAGCTTCTGGAACCAGAGCAAGAGCAACGGTAAGCCCGGAGAGGAGCTCAACCTTAATAGTATTGGCTGTAAAGCCAGTCTTTTCGGGCGCGTGCGCCTTCGAGGACGAATGCAAGTAGCACCTCCAATGGGATTCTTGGTACTGTTTTAAAGTAGTGGGCAAATCCTAGGCACGCACTGTGAAGTCCGTGTGAAACCAAGAGGTTTCCTGCTCAAGGACAAGAGCTATTCAGCCAGGACACCGCTAAAATTTGAGCGGTTTTTGTCTCCCTTTTGACGCGCTTATACGGGAATATCGTCAAAAACACCATCCCCCCAACGCATAATAGCCATGCACGGGGTGCGGGGAGGGATGCCTGGTGGAAGAGAACAGAGGTACATGATGATACTCTGTATCGCTTTAGTTTAACTAGTTGACCATCAAAACCACACTTCGCTTGATTGCAAAGATTATGTATTTGCGCGCGCGCAGTCCGACAAAATTACTCTCTTAACTTTTTCTGAGGCTGACAAAACGTTTACTGCCGCAAAAGTCAGTTTCTTTGGGAGCTCTTGAGTTCCTCCCATACCCGAATTACTTCCATGCAGAGACCAAGTGAGGTTCCCTAAAACAGCTAGAGGGAAATCTTCCCCTAGTCTAAATGGAATGATCCGATTCAAATGGTCAACGTACATCCGACCATTGCGTGTTACTGCATTATATCGTGTGACATTTCCAGACATGTTATCGTCTTTTGGTGAGGTTTCTCGCGTGTTTACCCAGTCCTTGGTATTTTCATCTAGAGTGATTAAATTCGACCTAGGCCGCTCAATCGAAATCTGATCAATACCTTCCCCAATCGGGCGGTGTGTTCGCTGTAGACTACCTTCCATTACTTCCGCTACTTCATCAAAGAATGGTTCGTGTTTTTCGAGAGCTCGGCGAACAGCAGGTGTCTCTGGCTCCACATCCAATAATCCGTTTGCTTTTCTAAATAGCAATTTTAAGAAATCATAAAATGGGCTCGCAGTGTAAGCAGCAAAGATCCCACCTACTGCTAATGTAGTTTCAGGATTTGCTGTAATATGAACGGCAAGGTCAGCTAGGAAACTGCCTTGTCTTGAAGGCTTAAGATAGAGTTTCGCCCCTTTTATTGCGGGAGCTTTAGTGATCAATTTCCCATTTACAAACGCGTGTGTAGCTATTTGCATTGATTGGGCAATACCTTGTATGGATGTCGTGCCGTCATAAAGATCAAGCCGGTGTTCATCCGCATCACCACCCTCGTATCTTACCTTTATAGAGAACATTTCACTTCGCCAATTTTAGATAAATCTAATGCTAATTATGCGGTATAAATTAATTATTGCAATTATTAGTTGTATTTGAAGTTTATAAAGGACGCAATCAAGGCAATTCTAAATTGGATTGATAAAAATCTAATCGCTCTAGATCCCGCATCACGTGCGGGAAGACGGTTGAGAATGAGCCGTCAGGTTCGCTTGCACCACCGCCGTCATGCCGGACGGAGCGGAGTGGAGATCCGGTACCCAGAGCCAAAGGCACTGCTTTCTCGATTTTGGAAGAGAAAGCGAAGCAGATGCCACCAAGTCCACGCGAAAAACTTATCCCCCTCCTGAACTCTTCCCATATTCTAATCCCATGCCTACGTAACGGGCTGCTGGCGGAGCGACCGTCAGTTTGTCGTAGGCTGGGCGGGGCTATTGGAAGACGTAACGCACCTTTCAGTGGTCCGGTGAACCGAACTTCAAACGTGACCGCATGGTTTGAGGGGAAGGGCCCAGGACTATAGGGTATCACGCGGTGACAGGTGCAGATGTACCGGCAGTAAAACCTGCTTTTGCAGATGTGCTTGTCAAAGACGGAGGAACTGTTTGGGCATGGAAACGTGTCTGGATAAGCCACTGTCTTTCCGGGAAACCGGCTATCGTGCCTTATAGGCAAAAGAGGCGACGTTGTTCATTTAAAGAAAGCCCGGGCAAGGCGTGTAGCCAATGCCGAAGAAACATTACTAATAAATAGCGCAGGTATTGCCTGCCGCCTTGCTCACCCCGACTATCGGGAATTCTGGTTCAACACTGCATGAGAGGTCATGTGGTGCTACTGGTGCTTCTGCATTTCCAAAGCGTATCGCTGAAACCTGAGAAACGGTTTGGGCACAAAAATCCGCAATAGATGAAACCGCTTTATGTGGAAATACGCAGGAAATGCATCTAATGCAGACTTTGCAGGATGCCGCCTAATCGTTAGCTTGTCGTCCTGCGAAGAAGCGTGTCAGGCAAGGAGCACCCTGGATGAAACCGACAAACTCAGTATTTACCGGAATAGAAACAACGGTATTTGAGCGCATGTCGCGTCTGGCTATGGAACATCAGGCCATCAATCTGGGGCAGGGCTTTCCGGATGTAGACGGCCCGCAGGATGTGAGACAGGTTGCTGCTGACACCTTGATGGAAGGGCCTAACCAGTACCCGCCCATGTTGGGCGTCCCGGCGTTGCGACAAGCCGTTGCGGACAACAACAAGCGCTTCTATGATCTGGATGTAGACTGGCAGAGCGAAGTACTCGTCACCTCAGGCGCCACTGAAGCGCTGGCAGACAGCATCTGTGCGCTGGTTGAGCCGGGTGATGAAGTCATCCTCATTGAGCCGCTTTACGACTGCTATCTCTCGCTGGTCAAACGGGCAGGCGCCACCCCGGTCTTCGTGCAGGTAACACCGCCAAACTGGGAGCTGCGTGAAGAGACATTGCGCCAGGCGTTCTCCAGCAAAACAAAGGTCATTCTGCTCAACAACCCAATGAACCCAAGCGCAAAGGTCTTCTCCACGGGGGAACTGCAACTCATTGCAGACCTGTGTCTGGAGTTTGATTGCTATGCGATCTGCGATGAAGTCTACGAGCACATCGTCTTTTCCGAGGACAAGCATAAACCACTCATGACCCTTCCGGGGATGCGTGATCGCTGCATCCGCATCGGCTCTGCGGGCAAAACGTTTTCACTGACAGGCTGGAAAGTCGGCTACATCACAGCCGCTCCAAACCTGTTAGAGCCAATTGCCAAAGCGCACCAGTTCATCACCTTCACCACACCGCCAAACCTGCAAAAAGCAGTCGCCTACGGTCTGAGCAAAGAAGATGACTACTACACCTCGTTGGAAGACGACCTGAGAGCAAAGCGTGACCTGATTTCCAAACCACTGAAAGACATGGGCTTTAAGGTGCTGCCGTGCGAAGGTACCTACTTTGTCACCTGCGACTTCTCCTCACTTGGCTTCAAAGGCAATGACGTGGAGTTCTGCCAGAAAATGGTGGAACAGGCAGGCGTTGCTGCCGTTCCGATCTCAGCATTTTACGGTACCAAAGGCCCGCAAACCTTCGTCCGGTTCTGTTTCTGCAAAAAAGATGAAGTCCTGCAAGAAGCTCTGGGCCGTTTGCGCGTCTGGATGGGAGAACTGGCGATTTCATAAGGGCCCGCACCAAACTGAAGACGCTGCTTCACTAATAAGCAGTTCTGGCTTTTGGGAAACCGCGTAAAAATAAAGACAAATTCGCAAAAGTAGCTCTGCGCTCAAAAATAGAGTATGCAGACGACAACAAACCGGAGCTGCTTGGTCAGGCAAGGACGACTGACAGCCTTCCGCAAATAATCAATTAGCCTGTAATCCAACCCTTGGAAGTTTGAGTGAATGGATAATCCCGTACTCGTTGAAGTGACACGTGGCACCACTGTCGAGAGCCGTCACCGTGGTTCAATCGCTATTGTTGATGCCGATGGTAAGCTGGCATTCAGCGCAGGTGACGTGGAGCAGGGCATCTTTGCGCGCTCCGCGATCAAAGCTCTTCAGGCAATTCCAATGGTGGAATCCGGCGCGGCTGAAGCTCTTGATTTTGACGATGCAGAACTGGCTCTGGCCTGCGCCTCCCATAACGGCGAAGAGACCCATGCCAACTCCGCACGCATCATGCTCTTCAAAGCGGGCCTGACAGAAGAAGACCTGCTGTGTGGCCCGCAATGGCCAAAGCACATGGATGATTGCGTCGGCCTTGTGAAGACCGATGACAGCCCATGCCAGCTGCACAACAACTGTTCTGGCAAGCATGCCGGTTTCCTGGCCATGGCCAAGACCCTCGGCATTCCAACCGAAAACTACATCGATTTTGAACACCCTGTTCAGATGGAAATCCGCAACGTTCTGGAACAGATGAGCGGTGGTATTCTAGCCCGTGATGTATGTGGCACAGATGGGTGTTCCATCCCGACCTACGCCATGGACCAACAGAAAACAGCGCTGGCCTTCGCCCGTTTCGCAACAGGTGTTGGTCTTGACCCAGTCCGCGCCAGTGCAGCAGAAACACTCTATGAAGCGTGCGTCAACGAACCTTATATGGTCGCAGGTAAAAACCGCTTCTGCACCGAGATCATGGATATCTTCAAAGGTCGCGTCTTCGTGAAAGTTGGTGCAGAAGGCGTCTTCTGTGCAGCCCTGCCAGAACTAGGCTTCGGCGTAACGCTGAAATGTGAAGACGGTTCCGTACGCGGTGCAGAAGTGATGATGGCATCCACCATCAGATCGCTTCTGGATATTTCCGATGATGAGGAAAAAGGCCTGAACGCCTGGGAACACCAGCAACTGAAGAACCGCCGCGATGTTCTCGTCGGCGAAGTGCGCCCCGTTGCAGACTTCAAGCGTCTGTTGAACGCCATGTGATGATGGAGGGCAGGAAGTCCACTTCCTGCCGTCTCACCTAAACTGCACTGACAAGATTGTCTATCACGCGAATGGAGTGTGGCAGATCCTCTGTTGAAATCGCCAGATCCCCGCTCACTTGCTCCTCCCACTTGAAGCCAGCGATATTCACGGGGCAGCCCGCAATGATATTCTGGGAAATAAGCGCACTCTGCTTGTCAGCCGCAAAGCTGATGGCAATGCCTATAGGGGCTGAGCGCACATGGTTCTGAGTAGCAATAAGGTTCCGCATATACGGTCCCCAACCCAGATTGATGCCAATGATCCGTGCATCCTCGATAACATTGCCAGTCACACTGGTGTCCGCCTCAACCGCAATACCAACCCCAAAGGTAGGATTGTCCTTCTCATAAGGCCCCGTGCCGGTGATGTCCCGAAGTACATTGTTGGAACACACGGCAAGACGTCCGCCCTCACGGAAATTGGTAATGGAAATCCCGTTGGCCGCTGTCTCAATCAGGTTGTTGCTGACAACAGCGCCCTGAAAGCCAAACTCGACAAACAAGGCCACCTCGCCAGAACGATGGCAGGTGTTGCCAAGCACCTGAACATTAGACGCAGCATTGGCGCGGATTGCGGAAAACGTGCAGTCGCTCACCTTGTTGTTGGAGATGGTGACATTATCCGCCCGAAACACATTGATGCCATTGCCATTTTGACCGGTTCCACCACTTTGCGCTCGAATGTTGGAGACTTGATTGCTGGAAATGGTAGAGCCATCATGCCCTTCAGACCACCGATGCACCAGAATACCGCCATTGCCACAATCAGAAACGATATTCCCCTCAATCCGAAGTGCACTAGCATTGTAGCTGAGAAGAGCAACATCTCCGATTGCATGTATGTGATTACCAATAACAGAGCCTGAACACTGCTCCAGCACCAGACCAGACTTGCTACTCTTGGTTAATTCGCAGGAATTGAGAACAAGCCGTTCACACTGAGAAAACCACAGCAGCGCCGAAGCCTCTTCAGAAAGAGAGAGGGCATTGCCGTCAAAAATAAGATCGCTCAGGCAAACTCGATCACCCTGAATACCCTGCAGAAGAGGGCCACTTCCATTAAGCACTAGGCGTGTATGTCCGGGCACGCCGCGCAAGCTCAGCCCACTGGGCAGAGAGAGATTTGAACAGAAGAAATTGCCCGCACCAAGCTGAAGGATCTGCCCTTGCGCTGCAGCCTCATTCATCGCGGCTTGCAGTGTGTAAGAGACATCTTGCTGTAAAGGAGGTGCAGGAAACTCCACAATCACCGGCTTCAAAGGCGCTGCCGCCTGCGCGTCCTGAGCAGCCACGAGCGTTCCAGCTCCGGCAATGACACCAGCACCAAGAAGGGTACGTCGTGAAAGTCTCTCTTGATCCTCAGCCATCTTGTCCCCCAACGCTGGTTTAAATACCGAACAAGCTCGCCAGCTTACTCGCCGCAGCCGTTGCTGGCAGATCGCCGGATTTCACCGCGCTTTCAACATCAGGCAGCGCCGCTTGAATTTCCGGGTTTGCCTTCAAAGCTGCCTGAAGCTTCTCGTTCAGCAAGCCCCACATCCATGCAAGCTGCTGTTCAGCACGCTTGCTGTCCCAGTCACCGCTCGCCTGCATCCGTTCTTTGAAGATGCCGAGCTGCCCCCACACCTCATCAAGGCCTTCATTGGCAAGGCCGGAGATCGTCAGAACAGGGGGAGACCAGTGCTTGGACCGCGGCGCAAGAATATTGAGGGCGGCACGATACTCAGATGCCGCAGACCGCGCCCGCAGCAGCCCGTCACCTTCTGCCTTGTTCACGGCAATAAGGTCGGCAATCTCCAGCACGCCTTTCTTGATCCCCTGCAGCTCATCCCCGGCACCCGGCAGCATCAGCACGAGGAAGAAATCAACCATCTGCGCAACGGTCGTCTCCGATTGCCCGATACCCACAGTCTCAACAAGGATCACATCAAACCCAGCCGCCTCACACAAAAGCATGCTCTCACGGGTTTTGGCAGCAACACCACCAAGTGTACCGGCTGAAGGAGAAGGACGGATGAAGGCATTACGATCTATAGCCAACTGCGCCATGCGGGTCTTATCACCCAAAATGGAGCCGCCAGTCCGCGTTGAAGAGGGATCAACAGCCAGCACGGCCACTTTGTGTCCGGCTGCTGTGAGATTGGAGCCAAAGGTGTCAATGGTGGTGGACTTGCCAACGCCCGGAACGCCAGTGATGCCAATGCGGAATGCATTTCCGGTGGAGCCCATCACCTTGGTCAGCAGCGCTTCGGCTTGCTCACGATGCGCTGGCTTCTTAGATTCAACAAGCGTTATGCCGCGAGCAAGCGCTGCACGCTGCCCATTCAGCAGCCGCTCGGCAAGATCATCAATGTTGTCTCTGGAAGAAGCGAGGCGTGCATTCATTCAAATAAATCCGGTCAGAAGAATCTCTCCTGCCAACCTTGAACAGATGACGCCCCTTTGCAAGTCAGCGACTTGGAGAAGTTGTGGGGCAGAGCAGAACCCTGCGCCAGTTCTTCTGGAAGGATACGCAAAGAAAAACGCGTTAGCGGTAGGTGACAGCAGTACCGGTTGCAGTCACCATCAGCATAGAACCGTTGCTGCCAACAGTTTCATAATCGATGTCGATGCCAATCACAGCATTTGCGCCATAGCGAGCCGCTTCCTCAGTCATCTCATGCAGCGCAATCTGACGGGCTTTCTTCAGCTCACCCTCATAGGCGCCGGAACGACCACCGACGATATCGCGAATACCGGCGAACAGATCCTTAAAGACGTTCGCACCCAGAATTGCTTCACCGTGAACAATTCCCTTGTAGTCGGAAATCTCTTTGCCATCCAGAGTGTTAGTGGTCGTAGTAAGCATATGTCATCCTCAAATCCGTGCCATGGCCCTCAGCCAGACACACATCAATCCGTTCAATCAAAACCAACAAGCTATGATCGAAGTGCCCGAGCCCATAAAACGTATGGGCGCTTAACTCATGTAGGAAAGGATCTTTAAATTTCCAGAGCTTGCAACCTGCGCCCGCAATTTTAGTAAGCCAACTCCAACAAGCATCAGCAAACTCGCGATGGCATGTATGTCATGCAGGACTACCTGATCTTCCCAGCTTTCTGGAAACTGGCAAACTTTTCGCAATAGTCTGGATGCCAACGTGAAAGAGCCGGACGGTTTTCGATAATATCACCAGCTGCCCAGGCGATCCGTAGCTTGTCGGTGTTGGAGTCCACAGCGTTATCAGGGCACAGAATGTAAAAGTCACCCTCAGCCATACGCTGGAGGAAGTAGTCAACCGTTTGCTCGCTGGTCCACGCATCCTTCGGCTTATCCGGGTATTGGGCCAAGTTTATACCCGTGTGAGTAAAGCCTGGTACAAAGAGATGCACTGAAATAGGCGCATTTGCCTCTCTGAGCTCATGGCAAAGCTGTTCACTTATGACTTTTATGCCTGCCTTGGTCGTGTTGTAGGCAGGATTGCCGGGAGGTGTGGTGATCCCTTGTTTCGAGCCTGTGTTGACCACAACAGACGGGCGGTTTGCATCCACCATGCGCGGCAGGAAAGCATGAACGCCGTGGATTACACCAAACAGATTGACCGAGATTAGCTGCCGCCAGTTCTCCATCTCACCCCAGCTTGAAGATGGAATTTCAATCCCGGCGTTGTTCATAAGAACGGCCACATCACCAGCTTCAAAGGCTTTGTCGGCCAAGGCTTTCACCTGGCTCTCAACAGAGACATCTGTAGGAACGCCAAACACGCTCGCAGAACTGGAAGCAACAGCGCGAACGTCCTTTACAGCTTCCTCAAGTCGCGGTCCGGGCAGATCTGCAAGAACTACACCTAACCCCTGTTGGGCAAATCGAAGGGCAGATGCTTTGCCGACACCACTTGCTGCACCAGTAACGACCGCCAAACCACCGAGTTCAAGAGCTTCTTTAAACATTGTTGTTCGCCTCATGACTGGAAGTTCTATTATGGAAGGAGACCTGCTCTTTCTACCTCACCTGTATGAGCTTTATTCATTAAGGGTTCATTGCACACAGATCGCACGCATCTGACAGCCGGTCTGTCACGACCTTCTGGCGCAGCAGGAGATAACGAATTTTGGGGGAGGTGTTCGGGCAAAGCTGACTTGCCTATCCACCGATAGGGTTCAGCGATGTTGAAGAGCCTGAAGGCGAGAACAAAAGTCTCGCCTTCAGGCTTAGCTATAAATGGTCATCAACTGTGGGAGTGCCTATCGGCGCTCACTCTGCCGCTTGCTGAGGCTCGTAGCCCAGCTTGCCATTGAGCTCGTGGATGAGTCCCTCAGCGGCCTCGGAGATTACGGTTCCCGGAGGGAAGATTGCGGAAGCACCAGATGCATAAAGCTCATCATAATCCTGCGGAGGCACCACGCCGCCCACAACAATCATGATGTCCTCGCGTCCCTCATCAGCCAGTGCTTTCTTCAAAGCAGGGACGAGGGTGAGGTGACCTGCGGCAAGGGAGGAAACGCCAACGATATGTACGTCGTTTTCAACCGCCTGACGGGCTGCTTCTTCAGGTGTGGCGAACAAGGGGCCGATATCTACATCAAAGCCAAGGTCAGCAAAGGCAGAGGCGATCACCTTCTGCCCACGGTCATGACCGTCCTGTCCCATCTTGGCAACAAGAATACGCGGACGACGACCGTCATTTTCTTCAAACGCCTCAACCAGCTGCTCAATTTTGGAGATGCTCTCAGACATTTCACCAACCTCGCGCTTATAAACGCCAGCAATGGATTTGATTTCCGCTTTGTGGCGACCAAACGCATTTTCCATTGCCAAAGACATTTCACCAACAGAAGCTTTCACACGAGCGGCTTTCACACAAAGATCCAGCAGATTGCCTTCGCCAGAGCGAGCCGCGTCCTCAAGAGCCTTAAGCGCGGCCTGAGTATCCTCTTCGTTGCGCTCTTCACGCAAACGCTTCAACTTCTCAATCTGCTTGGCGCGAACCTCTTCATTGTCCACTTTCAGAACTTCAAGTTCTTCTTCGCGGTCAGGGCGGAACTTGTTCACGCCAACAACAGTCTGATGACCACTGTCGATACGGGCCTGCGTTTTTGCAGCTGCTTCCTCGATACGAAGCTTCGGAATGCCTTTCTCAATGGCTTTCGCCATACCGCCAAGGCTTTCAATCTCTTCAATGTGCTTCAGTGCTTTAGAGGCCAGATCAGCGGTCAAGCGTTCAACATAGTAGGAGCCACCCCATGGGTCGATGGTCTTGGTGGTGCCGCTTTCCTGCTGCAGGAACAGCTGCGTGTTACGTGCAATCCGAGCGGAAAAGTCCGTCGGCAGCGCCAAAGCTTCATCCAAAGCGTTGGTATGCAGAGACTGGGTATGTCCCTGTGTCGCTGCCATAGCTTCAACGGTGGTGCGGATGACGTTGTTGAACACATCCTGTGCCGTCAAAGACCAGCCGGAGGTCTGCGAGTGTGTCCGCAGCGACAGGCTCTTCGGGTTCTTCGGCTGGAAGTTCTCCTGCATCAGCTTCGCCCAGATCAGGCGCGCTGCACGCAGTTTGGCAACTTCCATGAAGAAGTTCATGCCAATCGCCCAGAAGAAGGAAAGGCGAGGGGCAAAAGCATCAATATCCATGCCCGCAGCTACACCAGCGCGGGCATATTCAATGCCATCCGCAATGGTAAAGGCCAGCTCCAGATCAGCCGTCGCACCCGCTTCCTGCATGTGATAACCGGAAATGGAGATCGAGTTGAATTTCGGCATATTTTCCGATGTATAGGCAAAAATATCGGAGATGATACGCATGGAAGGCACGGGCGGATAAATATAGGTATTCCGCACCATGAACTCTTTCAGAATGTCATTCTGAATGGTCCCGGAAAGCTTTTCAGACGGCACGCCTTGCTCTTCGGCAGCCACCACATAAAGCGCCATAACGGGCAGAACCGCACCGTTCATGGTCATGGACACACTCATCTTGTCCAGTGGAATGCCGGAAAAGAGCGTGCGCATGTCATAGATGGAGTCAATGGCCACACCCGCCATGCCCACATCACCGGCAACGCGTGGGTGATCACTGTCATACCCGCGGTGGGTTGCCAGATCGAACGCGATGGAAAGGCCTTTTTGTCCAGCAGCCAGATTGCGACGATAGAAGGCGTTGGAATCTTCCGCAGTCGAGAACCCGGCATACTGGCGCACAGTCCATGGCTGCTGCACATACATGGTTGGGTATGGCCCGCGCATATACGGCGGCAAACCCGGCCAGGTGTTTAGATGCGTCAGACCATTAAGATCTTCTGGACCATAAGCAGGCTTAACAGCAATACCTTCTGGCGTGTTCCATGTGGCTTGCGCATCAGTGGAGGCCGACACGGCACAGTCTTTGTATTCAATCTGGGTGTAGTCAGGAAACAAGCTCATCAAATTGCCTCCACTTCATCAGCCAGCGAAACGCCAACCACTTCAAAACATGTCTTCAGTTCAGCAAGCATATCACAGCCTTGGTATATGGTTCCATCAAGGCCATTCTCAGTCAGCTCAGCAAGAAGATCCTTCGGACGCCCGGCCAGCGTAATGCGTTTAGCACCGGCAGCTTTCAGTTGTTTCAAAACGGCAACGGCTTGTTCCTCGTAAACCTTGTCAGAGGAGCACAAACACACAACCTTGGCATCGCTGATACGGAAACAGGAGATCATGTCATCAAGGCTGTCAAACTGCTTGCCACCCCCGCTGACAAACCCGCCAGTTGCATAAAAGTTGGTTGCAAATGTTGCACGAGCAGTATGCTGAGCAACCGGTCCAAGCGTTGCTAAAAAGACCTTTGGCGGATTGCCTTGCGTTTCCTGGAAAGCCTCGGCTTTGTCCCGGAGGTTTTCAAATGGTGCCGCCAGACGAGAAAGCTTCAGAGCCTGACAATCATTGTCACCCAGTTGCTTACGGCTGGCCTGAATGTCAACAAGACCGGCCCCCTCAGTCAATGCTTTGGCAACCGCCTCAAGCAACTGCCCATCTGTGCTTGGCTCTGGCAGATCCATGCGTGTTGCGATCTCACCAATCTGGTCAGCATCCGCTTTCAGTACGTCAACATCAAGCTCGCCAAGGTTCGGGAAGGCGCTTGTGCCGGTCAACGGATGACGACCTGTTGCGATCAACTTGTCCTCTTCACGTCTGGCTGTCGTAACATCAGAATGAATTACGCCAGATGCCAGTGCTGCAAGCACCCCGCCTTCTTTCTCTATCTTCTGGAAATACGACCAAGCTGCATTGGCAAGGTCTTCAGTGCGCTCTTCAACCAAACCACTTCCGGCAGCAGGATCGCTCACCTGCGCCAGATTGCTTTCTTCAATTAAAATGAGCTGCGTGTTTCGCGCAATACGCCGCGCGAAGGCATTCGGCAAACCAAGAGCGCTTGTGAAGGGAAGAACGCTCACGCTGTCAGCACCGCCAATCCCGGCAGCAAACGCGGCAACTGTTGTGCGCAGCATATTCACCCAGGGATCGCGCTTGGTCATCATCCGCCAGCTGGTTTCCATATGAAGATGGAGCGGCAGGGATGGCAACTGGGCAGCATCCAGCAAACGAGACCAGATCTGGCGCATCGCGCGGGCTTTGGTGATGGTGCCGAACTGGTCAGCACTTGCACTCAGGCAGGCCGAAACATGTGTTGGAAGGTCTTTAGCAGGCACTCCGCCTTTTTCCAACGTACGCATGTAATAGAGCAGGCTGGAAAGGATGAGGCCAAGTTCCTGAACGCTGTTGGCACCCGCATCGTGATAGCAACGCCCGTCACCGCGCAAGAGGCTGCCCTGAATACCGTTGTTGCGGGCGTATCCCGCAAGATCCTGAGCACGCAGCTCAAGCCGCTCAAAGGAGTTACGAACCCGCCCGGAGTTGACAAACACACTCAACGGATCGGAAACACCATGAACAGTCAGCTGGTTTGGCTCAATACCCAAACGCTTGCAGGCTTCAACGAGCAACGCGAGTGTTGCGCTGCCCTCATAACCACATTCAAGGCGGAAATCGATCAGGTCAGGTTTGACCCCCTCAAGGAGCCTCAGCATATCATCTATGCGCTGAACACTCAGTCCGCCACTCAAAACACGCGGGGAGGCAGGAAGAACCAGCTCGATGCTGTCAGCACCGCCCTCAAGGTCTTCGAGCATCTGGGCGTTGGCCTCGGAAACGATGGGATGATCACTTCTCTGAATGATCTTCCAAGGGTGAGAGCGCTCCCTCAATTGCAGTGGAGCACTGTCCGTGCGCCCTTGGTATAATGGCTTATTCTCAAGGCCGCCGGCAATTGGTGTGTTTAATGCATCCAGTGCCGCGCCTTTGAGGGCACGCAGAGCAGATGCTTCCCAGTCGCTGTGCGTCGCTTCTAGGAAATTGCTTGGAAAATCAATGTTTTGCATGTCCATCCCATGTCCTTCTGATAACTTTATACGAAGGAACCTTTGATGGTTTCAAGCTATGCGTTAGGACGAGATTGGAAAACAACTGCCTCAAACACTGCGTAAATTGCAGAACTACTGATGTGACAATGGTTGGACAGTTTTCGCATTAGCTTAATTTATCCTAAATTTGTCGCAATTGACCCTAGGGCATGTAACGCTGTTACTATTGCCGAGAGCTAAGCAGTAGTTTCGTACTCTTACTATAGATATTTCGGAGTTTCTGCGAAATAGCTCCTAGTTAAACTGTTGGGGTAATGCGTTTCTGGGGCAACAGTGGGGCCACTATTTACAAGTACTCTGAATACTTGGAGGTCAGTTGATCTACCTCCGAAAATGAGAATGACGGTATTGCCGAGATTGCTGTAATAACAAGTGGTCTAAGAGTAATGCAAAATACAAGAGATGGTTACATCTTGTAGAAGCGAGGCAACTCAAAGAATTGCCAGCAAACTACAAAATACAGCGATTAACAGGCGTGCAATATATTTTCTGAGCATGAGATAAGGCAACTGCCATAACTCCGCGATGATGCAGTCCTGCGCTGAATAACCATTCAAAATGAAGAGTTTTCGAATTTACCTGCGCAAACCATCGGTTTGCGAAAGTTAGTTGGCATGCCTTCGGTATGTCAGGTGGGCAAGTGCGTCTTCAATCCAGCAGCACACGAGCGAGTGCCAGGCGGATAGAAACGGGAAGGCAGGGCAAATGAACGATACTTCAGATATCGAAGCAAAGGTAAAAGCGATTTCAGAAGCACGGGCAGCGAAACCGGTTCTGGATATTGTGGAGTCCTATTTAAGGCGACTGGGTGCGTCCCATATCCTGATCACAGGTCTACCTATGCCAAACAGGACAATTGACAGTTTGGTCCATAGGTTCAGATGGCCTGATGAAAGAAATGGCGGTGTCGAGCGGACAACGCTGAGTGCTGGTGACAGCGCATTGATGTTGGGACTATCCGGCAATCGTCCGGTCGTCTGGTCGGTGTCCAGCACGGACACAGGCAACTCCGAGCTCTTTGCAGCAATTGGTGAAGGTGCGCGGGTCATGGTGATCCCGGTGGATGCTCTTCATCCGTTTCAGGCAATGGTGGTTGGTGCAGGGCATCAAATCGCCGCTGAACCGTATGATCTGGCATCACTGGAAATTGTATGCTCGGCAGCGTTCCGGCGCTTGTTTGAGCTGGGTGTGATCTCTGATCAAAGACCGGGAGACCTATCTGCACGCGAACGTCGTGTTCTGGAACTGACTGCGCTGGGCAAAACTGCCCATGAGATTGCGGAACTTCTGGAGATTTCACAAAGAACGGTTCATGCGCACCTGCAAAACGCAAGTGCCAAACTCAATGCATCAAATAAGACCCACACTGTGGTTGAGGCATTGCGTTACGGGCAGATCAAAATCTGACCAAAACGTTCTCTCAGTACTGGTGAAAAGCAGGCTCATTTCAAATGCGTCTGCTTTTTGCGTGATTGAATTATATGCAAAGGCGCATACTTGTGAGGACTGATGAACCTCACAAGAGGCTTCTATGTAATTTCAGCAAGCCCTGGTACACGGGCGACGATTTCATCTGTCATTTCTGGACCGACTTTTTCGCGAGTATATTGAACGGTTTCTTTCGCAACCTGTTGAATTTCTTCAACTGAGAGCCCAAGGCTGGTCATCTCATTCAAGGCAGCCAATACGCCGACACTAGCATTCATTTTGCTGGCAAGGCCGCCCAGAAGCCCCTTGTTCTCAGTGGCTTCATCGATTGCAAGAAATCCCTCTGCAGCAGGGAAGGCCTCAAGCAAAGCCTCGACTTCTTCTTTACTGCTGTTTTTGGCGATGAAATTCAGCATGATCCCAACAGCAGGTTGAGCCTTCTCAGGATCCAGTCCGGTTCTTTCGGTAATGCGATCAACAAGTACGTGCATTGTAATCTCCTGTCCCCTAATGAATCTAATATAGTGATCATTGGGTGCAATGTTAGAGACAACGAAACAGGCGCAGGGCAACTCTGTGTTACCATCACTAAAAAACAGGCCTAATCCCGTGTGTTTCCTTCAAATTCCGCATCGCATGGCCTCTTACGTGCCTTCGTTGTACGAAGTATCGCTCAGGCACCTTAAAAGAGTTTAACCGAGCCGCTTAAACAGTGCAGCGGAATTACAAGTGGTTACCAAGGCAAAACCGTAGCTTTGACTTTGGAAATTATGTTAGAGCTTCTAACAGCCTCATATCTACGCAGTGACCTGCGTCCGATCCCATCTTACAGGTGATACACACGAGCCTGCACTACAAAGGAATGAACCATGTCGAATCTCGACAAAGTCCTTGATCGTATTGACCAAAATCTGGATCAAAGTCTCGATCGGTTGTTTGACCTCCTGCGCATCAAAAGCATTTCTACTGATCCTGAATACAAAGGGGATTGCCGCGAAGCAGCCGAATGGATGGCTAAAGAACTGACTGCAATTGGCATTCCTTCAGAGGTCAGAGATACCACTGGCCATCCAATGGTTGTTGGGCATCGTGTTGCTGATGGAAAGCCGGGCCCACACGTTCTGTTTTATGGTCACTATGATGTGCAGCCAGTCGACCCGATTGAGCTTTGGAACGCAGACCCGTTTGATCCGCAGATTGTTACCCGTGAAGACGGCTCTAAAATGATCGTCGCTCGTGGGGCAAATGATGACAAAGGCCAGTTGATGACCTTTGTTGAAGCTGTCCGCGCCTGGGTTGAAGAATCTGGTGATGTTCCGATCAACATCTCTGTTCTGCTCGAAGGTGAGGAAGAAAGCGGTTCTCCATCCCTTCAGCCATTCCTGGATGCAAACAAAGAAGAGTTGTCTAAGGATCTGGCACTCGTTTGTGACACCTCCATGTGGGACAAAGATACTCCTGCAATCTCCGTCATGCTGCGTGGTTTGGTTGGTGAAGAAATCACCCTGAAGGGCCCAAGCAAAGACCTTCACTCCGGTATGTATGGGGGCGCAGCACGCAACCCACTTCACGTCCTTTCTGATATGGTTGCTGGCCTGCGCGATGAAAACGGGCGCATCACGCTTCCTGGGTTCTACGATGGTGTTCTGGAACTGCCGGAAGACGTAAAAGAAATGTGGGATAATCTTGGCTTCTCTACTGAGGAGTTCCTCGGTGGTATCGGCCTGAAAGATCTTGGCGGGGAAAAAGATCGCTCCGGCCTGGAACAGATCTGGGCACGTCCAACCTGTGAGGTAAACGGCTTGTGGGGCGGGTACACCGGTGCCGGCTTCAAAACAGTTATCCCTGCAGAAGCACACGCAAAAATCTCCTTCCGTCTGGTGGGCGATCAGGATCCTGAGAAAATCAGAGACGCGTTCCACTCTTACCTCAAGTCCAAAACTCCAGCGGATTTTGAGCTGGAATTGCACCCGCATGGCGGCGATCGTGCGCTACGCATGGACTTTGACGCACCAGCTCTGGCCAAAGGCCGCGCTGCGCTCACTGCTGAGTGGGACAAGCCAGCGGCTTTGGTTGGCTGTGGTGGTTCCATTCCGATTGTTGGCAGCTTCAAGCGAACGCTCGACATGGACAGCCTGCTGATCGGCTTCGGTCTGGATGAAGACCAGATCCACTCACCAAACGAAAAATACGAGCTGAAGAGCTTCCACAAAGGCATCCGCTCCTGGGCGCGTGTTCTGGAAGAGCTGGCGAAGTAATCAGCCATTGAAAATTTCTGGCTCTGGACTGTCTAGTTCAGAGCCAGCATCTTTGAATTGAAGTTGTATTTTGGGCTCAGCCGACTGGAGAATTGAAATGGCATCTATCTGCGTGTTTTGCGGATCATCAATCGGGAAACGTCCGGAATATGAAGCTGCTGCCCGCGTTTTGGGCACCGAAATTGCAAAGCGCGGCAATCGTCTCGTTTATGGCGGTGCTGAAGTTGGATTGATGGGTGTCGTTGCAAATGCAGCGCTGGAAGCCGGTGGCGAAGTCGTTGGCGTCTTGCCAGAAGCACTTGCAGCAAAAGAACTGGCACACAGATCTCTGACGGATCTCCACATTGTCGGTTCTATGCACGAGCGTAAAGCGATGATGGCTGATCTGTCTGATGCGTTTGTGGCACTGCCAGGCGGCATCGGCACCATGGAAGAGCTCTTTGAGGTTTGGACATGGGGGCAGCTCGGCTACCACAACAAGCCATGTGGTCTATACAACGCAAACGGTTTTTACGGGCGCATGCTGGCATTTCTGGACTTCATGGAAGAAGAAGCGTTCATGAAGAAAACACACCGTGAGATGCTGTTGGTTGGTGACAATCCGACCCAGCTGCTGGATCAGATTGAAAACTATCAGGCGCCGATCGGTCATAAGTGGATCACGCGCGCTGAAACTTGATGGCTTGACACTCTGCAGGACTGAATATCACTTGATTAAAGCATGCTACGCAAATGAAAATGAGCGCAGCATGCTTTAGTCCTGCAGATATCGTGGAAGGCGAGAAGGTTCGTTTGTCAGGTAAAGCGCAGCCAGCAAAAAGACGAAGCCAACGGCCTGCCCAATACCTATAGGTTCAGCAAAAACCCAATACCCTGTCAGGATCGCCAGTCCGAACTCAATGAAGCCGGTGGTATAGGCCGTTTTCCTGCCAGACTTGTCAGAACTTCCATAGGCAAGCAAAAGCTGCGGCAACAATCCTGCAATCAGTGCCAGCCCTAGAATTGGCAGGGTACTCGGCATGGAACCTTCACCATGCCACACCTTGAGTTCGACAAGAGCAAAAGGAACTGCTGTCAAAACCGCCCCGGCAAAAATACAGGCAGCAATGGATAAAGAAGGCAGGTAACTCGGCGTTTTACGGCTAACCATCTGCAAACCGCCATAGCACAATGGCCCAATCAACCCGATTGCAACGGCGACAAAATCCACATCAGGCAAAGGTGTTGAGGCAATGATGATCAGCAGTGCGCCAAACACCAGTCCAAGCGTGAGCTTGTCACTGCTTCTCAATTTTTCGCCGCCAAGAGCTCTCAGGGTCACCAGAAGCGCAGGATAGGAGAAGAACAGACTAGCTGCCAGATAGATCGGTAGCATGCTCAGAGCATAAAAATAGCTCCATGCCCCAAGACCCATAATCATTCCGAACAGCACATAATGTCGGCTGCTTGGGCCGGATTTAAGCGCTTGTGGCAGGTACGGAGCAAGCAACACGGCTGGCAGAATGTAACGCAAGAGAACTGCGGCACCAGGTGAAATGCCGGCCTCAAAACCAATCTTTGCAAAATACGGGATGCTTCCGAAGCAGACGGCGCCCAAACCCAATGCAATCAGGCTCACAAGCTTGTGGCCTTTGCCTCCACTTTTAAATCCATGAAACATGAAGTCTAAGTAACGCCGATTGCTTCTACTCTGAAATAGGTTCTGGCCTCAAAGCCGCCACAAATATGAAACCTGCACGGACTAAGAGCAAGTTTATTCGCTGAGCCAGCTGAGTTTGAGCTCAGATGGCCACAGAAAATAGGCCTGTAATGAGGTTTATGCCAATTCGGGTCAGGTGCACTCAAGGTTCAACCCAGTGCAGGAAGCCCGCTCAGGTCTTTCAAAACAGCAGATGGCGCCAGGTCTGTATATTCATCTGGCATCTGAGAGCGATTGATCCAGACCGTCCGCATACCGTACTTTGTTGCACCTGCGATATCCCAGCGGTTGCTGGACTGGAATGAAATCGCTTCCGGATACATACGGAAATGAGTAGTCACAAGATCATAAACATCTGGATGCGGCTTGTAGGTTTGCACCGGATCAACCGAGAAGACCTCGTCAAAGGAATCCGTGATACCAGCGTTTTTAAGAGCGCCATCCATCATTTTCATAGGAGCGTTTGACAGGATCGCAAGCTTGGAACCGCGTTCGCGCAGATCTTTCAGCAGCTGAGGAACTTCCGGATAGCAATCTAATTCCCAATAGGCGGCCAACAGCTCATCGCGTGCGCTCTTGTTTGCTTCTGGTACAAGCGCAAATGCAGTGTCCAGAGCCTGAACTGTCAGCTCCCAGAAATCTACATACTGCCCCATAAGAGAACGAACCCAGGAGTATTCCAGCTGCTTCTCACGCCAGATGGATGAGAGCTTTTTGCCTTCAGGACCCACAGCACCCATGTGTTTTCTGGCGGCAGCATGCACGTCAAAAAGAGTTCCATAGGCATCAAAAACATAAACTGAGTGGCTCATCTCTGCTCTCCGGCTTTGCACCAAGCGTCAAGATTGGCAAATTCCAATACCTCTAAGAAAGCGATGTCATGCGTGTTCGTCAAGGCATGGTAAATACGTGCCCCCTATGCTTTGGACGCAAAAATTTAACAATTGTTCCATGAAAACAACATTTCACTCCAAAATTGCTCGTACACGCACAAAACACGGCCAGAATCTTTAGCCAGCTCTCACGAAGGTTGCGGCAATCTCAAAAGTCCTCAAAACATGATTGCGTTAAAACTGTGCAAAAGAACAAAGAAGAGGCGTCAAGCCTGAAAACTACACGCAAGTCACAAGCCGCAATCTAATTGCGTTTTCTCACTATTTATTCGCGTGCAGTGACATTTAGTTGCGCTTCAGAGCTAAAATAGCTGCGGGATATAACTTTGACCACGTTTGTGTTGGGCGTGATGACCGCACCTTGGTGCTTTGTCTTCTTTGTCGAGAGTATGGTTGACCCCATTTGAATTCTCAGGTCGACTGACAATAGATAATTGGGCGGGGCCTTTCAGGCTCATAAGCCGACTTTTGAGGAGAGATTAATTATGGCCGAAATGTCGAAGACTCGGACATGGGTTGAAGGCAAATGGTACGAGGGCAATCCGCCACTGATCGGTCCGCGTACGCATTCTTTTTGGTTGGGTTCGAACGTATTTGATGGTGCCCGTGGATTTGAAGGCGTTATGCCTGACCTTGACTTGCATTGTGAACGTCTAAACCGGTCTGCCGTAAACCTTGGTATGAAACCAACCATGCGCTTTGAAGAGATGGTTGAACTCGCGACAGAAGGTATGACCAAGTTTGAAGCGGACGAAGCAGTTTACATCCGTCCGATGTACTGGGCTGAACACGATGGTCCTGGCATCATTGACGGTGATCCGGAATCTACTCGTTTCTGCATGTGCCTGTTTGAAGCTCCAATGCCGCCCAAAGGTGCTTCCAACAGCCTGACATTGTCTCCATTCCGCCGACCAACAATGGAATCCATGCCAGTGAATGCGAAAGCTGGCTGCTTGTACCCAAACAATGCGCGGGCATCGCGTGAAGCAAAGTCCCGTGGCTTTGACAATGCGATCATGCTGGATGCTCTGGGCAATGTTGCAGAGCTGACCTCAGCCAACATCTTCATGGTCAAGGATGGTGAGGTGCTCACCCCTTACTGGAACGGCACCTTCCTGAATGGCATCACCCGCCAGCGCATTATCAAACTGCTCAGCAGCGCTGGCTATAATGTGCATGAAACAACGCTGACCTTTAAGGACTTCCTTGAGGCAGATGAGATCTTCTCAACCGGCAACTATGGCAAGGTGGTTCCAGTCCACAAACTGGAAGATCGTACAATGGACCATGGTCCTGTTGCTGCAAAAGCAAGAGAACTCTATTGGGAGTTTGCACACGCTAAAGTGCCTGCATAACCCCATAGGGATTGTTTGTTTTAAAGGGAGGCTGTCGCCTCCCTTTTTTATGCCGGTGTGAAACGCTTGATCGTGAGCAAAGCAGCAAGAATGAGAGCACCTGCAGCCACAAGCGAGGCAAGCAAAAAGTCGCCGTTCAGCTCATAGAGATAACCGGCAAAGCTCGGGCCAAACATCTGGCCTAAACCGAAGGCAGCGGTCATCAGGCCGACAATTTGGCGAGGGTTAGAACTTGCAAGACGACGCGCCTCAACAAGTCCGATCGATGTAATACCAACAAATGTGCCACCCAATAGGATCGCAGCCGCGGAAAGCCCGGCGATAGTCGGTGTCAGAACACTCAAAGCCACGCCAATGGCTTCAAGTGTGCATGCGACTGCAATTGCACGGCCATACCCGATACGAACTGCCAGCTTCTCCCAAAAGAAAACGGAAGGGATGATCGCAAGTCCAACCAGCAGCCAGCCAAGGGATTTCATTGGAGCCAGTTCAGGCGTCGAACTAGCCAATGCGCCGAGGAATGTGGCGGTGATGACATAGCCAAAACCGAAGCAACCGTAAGCAAAGATCAACCGCCACGCGCTCAGGTTCAGTGGCTTGGTCGTGGTCTTCGTTTGGGTGGCGTGAGAAGCTGCTTGAGGAGCAAGCTCTTTTCTTGGGGGTAGAAGAAACGGCACGCACAACGAAAGCAACAGGCTGAGCGCACCGCTTGCGATCCAAAGTTGTGATGAACTTTCTAAGCTTGTGCCGAGCCATTCAATCATAAGGGACGAACCTGCAATGCCGATGCCAACACCAGTGAAATGGATCGGAAAGAGATGAAGGCTACGGGTCTCTGCCAGCCGCTGCATGACTATATTTGCGACCAAAACAAATGCATAAGCGCTTGCCAGCCCAGCTAGAAAGCGAATGACAACAAACCAGTAGACGCCAAGACTAAACGCCATGAAAAAAGTGACTACAGTGCTCGTGATCAACGCGATCATGAAGATACGATAGGGACCGCCGGGCAGGGGAGCGCGAGCTGCCAGCAGTGCTCCGAGCAGATAACCAAGATAATTAGAGGAGGCGACAAATCCTGCGTTGACTTCATTCAAAGTTCCGTCCTGCAACATGAACGGCAGAACCGGAGTATAGACAAATCTTCCGATACCCATGACTGCAGCCATAGCAAGGCAGCCACCCACCGCAGAAAGGACTGCAAACTGGTCTTTTTCGGTCGTAGTGGATGTTTTCATGAGTTTTTCGGAGGCATCTGACACAAATTGATTCCTTACAAGCCGCAGAATACAGCCAATAATGTGACCTCACAGCTCCTGTAATTTCCAACTTAGAAGTTCTACTTACAAAAAAACAAGAAAAATATTTGCAAATTATGCTCTTCACCCGTTGCTCATACGGAAAAACATCACTATTTTGCACCATGAGTTGCAGCGCTGCTCGGTTGTAAAACTGAAAAGTACTGCGCCCAAAATTTCCTTTCCCATGGAGGTATACCATGTCTTTTGCTCTTGAAGACCTGCCATACGCATACGACGCTCTGGCCCCTTATATGTCTGCTGAAACTCTCGAGTTCCACCATGACAAGCACCATATGGCTTATGTAACCAATGGCAACAAGCTGCTCGAAGGTTCTGGTCTTGAAGGCAAAAGCCTTGAAGAGATCGTCAAGGAAAGCTACGGCACAAATGCAGGCCTGTTCAACAACGCTGGTCAGCACCTTAACCACCTGCACTTCTGGAAATGGATGAAACCAAATGGCGGCGGTTCTTCTCTGCCGGGCGTTCTGGCTAAGAAGTTTGACGAAGACCTCGGTGGTTTCGACAAGTTCCGCGCTGACTTCATCAACGCTGGTGTAACCCAGTTTGGTTCCGGTTGGGCATGGCTGGCTGTTAAAGACGGCAAGCTCGTAGTGATGAAAACACCTAACGGTGAAAACCCAATCGTACACGGCGCAACCCCAATTCTTGGCTGCGACGTATGGGAACATTCCTACTACATCGACTACCGCAACGCGCGTCCTAAGTACCTGGAAGCGTTCGTTGATAACCTGATCAACTGGGAATACGTGGAAGAGCTGTACTCTGCAGCTGTTTAATCCCAAAGACAGATTATAATCAAGGCGGCCTCGTGCCGCCTTTTTTGTCTCGATGGCTTTGATTTTTTAAATTGTCACTATTGACAGTTAATTATTTGAAGCCTATCTCTACTCGTGTCCGATGAGTGAAAGCACATACCCATGCCGCGTCCTAGTGTTCAATCCGCCAGACTAAATGAAATTGTTGAAGCTGCTGCGAAATGCGTTGCTCAATATGGTTTGGAAGGCGTGACGCTGGAACGCATTGCTGAAGAAACCGGACTGAAACGACCGCTTATCAGGCACCATGCCGGTAATCGGGAAGAGATAATAAACGCTGTTGTAACCCATGTTCTGTCAGGCTTTGGTGAGTTGACGACAATGTTCGCAAACGCATTGCCAGCAAAACGTGGTTCCTACACTGCCGTTGATCATCTGTTTGATGATCACGGCCACTCTGATCCAGCTGAGATGATGGTGTTCCAATCCATTGTTGCAGCAGCAGACAGGTTTCCTGCTGAGGCAGAAGCTCTTCTGAAATGGGTTGGTGATTTTACAGCAGTTGTCGTCGAGGCAATTAAACGAGACTTTCCTGAAGTGGAGAGTGAAGCCGCCGAAACCGTTGCCCATGGCATCGTGGCACTCTACTTCAACGTTGATTCCTTGGCTCCCCTCAAGCCGCCACACGCGTGGAGGCGTTATGCAAAAAATGCAGCATTGCTGCTGCTGAGGTCCTTGGAAGATAATGCAGGTACTCAAAGAGCTCCTTAGAAAGATAATCAGCTACGGCAAGTGGCGAACCATTTTTGCTCTGATCCTGATTGCTGCCTCGCTTTACTACGGCTGGCAGTGGGTCTGGGGTGCGCTTTTCCTCCTCTGGACAGTTAGAGCGTGGCGGAGTCAATCCGTCTATGTTGTCGAAACTCTCACTCGCGGTGATAACCCCTTCCTGTTCTGGATCACAATCATCCTGTGGGCGACGCTTTCGCTCTATCTCATCCTCGCAGATCTAATAATGAAGCTAGGAGGCGTTCCCTATGTCTACTCATAGCAACGGTATGCCCGTTCTCCCCAAAGAGGCCTACACCTCACAAGAATGGTTTGATCGAGAGCAGGCCGAAATCTTCTCCAAAACCTGGTCACTCGCAGGCTTTCAGGAAGATATCACTGAACCTGGCCAGTACATTTCCGTTCAGGCTGGTTTGAACAATATCTTTATCGTAGTGGGTCGTGATCATCGCTTGCGTGCGTTTCACAACATCTGCCGCCACAGAGGCACCCAGCTTTTGCGAGCTGAAGGCAAGACGCAAAAGGCGATCACATGCCCTTATCATGATTGGACATATGATCTTGAAGGCAACCTGATTTCTGTCCCGGAACAAGAAAAAGAGTTTCCCGGGATAGATTTGTCCTGCAATGGTTTGAAAAAGGCATCTGTCGATATCTGGCGCGGAATGCTCTGGGTGCACCCTAATGAAAACGCTCCATCCATCATCAATTGGTTTGGAGAGGTAGAGCCATATCTTGCGCCATATGATCCAGCTGGACTAATTGAGACGGAAGAGGGCTACTCAAAGCACGAAATCAAGGCCAATTGGAAGATTATCGTCGAGAACTACATCGACGGGTATCATCTGTCACACCTGCATTCTCATACGCTCAACATGTATGACCACTCAAAGATTGAGTGCGAGTTCATCGGCCCGCACTTCGCCTTCTGGGAGCCTCTTGCAGACTTCTATGCAGCTGAAGTGGAAAAGGTCACACCAATGCCACTCATTCCGGGCATCCCGAAAGACAAGATGGGAGCCTGGGTGCCAATGTTGTTTCCGGGGATTGGATTGGGTGAATCTGAGAATTCATGGTCCACCTTCCATATAACGCCAATCGCCCCGGACAGATCCGTAGTTGAGATACGGACCCGTGTGGCGAATGAATCCACTTGGGCCTTCACAAAAGCGGCCATGGCATCAGCCTCCTTCTGGGATAAACATTTAGGTGCCAAATACAACGAAGACCCCAAAGTAGATCCGATGTCGTCTGGTGACTTTATGCAGGAAGATATTTACGCCTGCGAACAGCAGCAGAAGTCCCTGCAGAGTCCCTTCTTTGAACACGGCCCATCCTCCAAACACGGTGAAAAGCCCGTTCGCGATCATCAGCGTGTCGTGGCTGAATGGGTGGAGCGCAAACCGTGAGAAATATTGTTTATTCGCTAAGGGTTTCAGAGGTTATCACTGAAACAAAGCACGTGAAAACCATCCGATTTGACGTCCCTGCAGAGCTGAAGGAGGAGTTTTTCTGGAAGCCAGGACAACACATCACGATTGAGCTGGATGTAAACGGCGAGAGAGTGCGTCGTCCCTTCACGATTTCAGCGACCCCCAGTCACGGCAACGCACTACAGATCACGGTCAAATCCAATCCAGATGGCATCGTCTCCAAGTTCCTCTGCACAAAGGTGAAGGCAGGTCAGCAGCTAAATGTGATGCCACCCTTCGGAGGTTTCACGCTTGAGCCTCTAAAAGACCAGCAAAGAACGCTCTACTTCTTTGCCGGTGGCAGCGGAATTACGCCGGCTGTCGCAATGATTGAAGCTGCATTGGAAAGAGAACCACGTTCAAAACTGTTCTTGCTCTATGCGAACCGGACAGCTGATGACATCATCTTTAAGGAACAATTGGAGCTGTTGGCAGAGCGCTTCCCGTCTCAGTTGGAAGTCAGGTATATTCTATCCAAACCATCCTTGTGGTCTATGTTCTCACCATGGAAATCTGGCCGGATAACCAAAGATGTGGCCTTGGAGTATTTGTCTGAATGCCGCCCGGTTGCTCAGGATACGCAATACTTTATTTGCGGTCCCGGTACCATGAACGCAGATGTGCGCGAGGCTCTTCAATACTGCGATGTTCCGACAGATCGTATCCATGCAGAGAGCTTTGGCGGGAACCTTGATACGCCAAAAGACGTGTCCAGCGTGCCAGCTCTGCTGAAGCTCGACTACTACGGCGAGACCATAGAGCTGGAAGTTGCAAAAGGGCAGTCGATTATGAATGCTGTCCGGGCAGCGGGTTTGGAGCCACCTTATTCCTGCCAGTCAGGAATCTGCGGAGCATGCCGGGCTCAGATCAAGAGCGGTGCGGTGAACATGAAGGCCAGAATGGCTTTGGAAGACTCTGAAGTCGCCAAAGGGGCAATTCTGACCTGCCAATCCTATGCAAAAACCGCAGAACTATCGATCAGTTTTAAGTAGTTCAGGATCCGAACAGTTTGGCGAAGAAGCCTTTTTCATATCCAAGCTGGCAACGGGATGTGATGATCTGGTCTAAGACCCCGTTCATCAGATAGAGGAATGCTTCGCACTCACTCTGAGTTGTGAAGCAAGCCTCGGTTGAGACGTTATAGGGCTGATTATCACTCAAAACGCGCCCACCAACATTTGCTTGCCAGATATTGGAGGCGCCATGTTCAGCAGTCGCAATGGAACAATCATACTGAGTGCCTTTCACACGCGGCATGATTGGCCCTGTACGAGGTATCAGTTGCCGTTCCAGATAATTGGTGCTTGGTGGTTGACTGCAGCTGACCAGAAACAGAGACGCCGCTGCAAAGCAGGCGAGTGGGGCAATTGTCTTCATTTAATCAACGCTTTCGGGCCTTATCGGCCTCTTCTGTCAAAAGTGTATTTTAAAACCAGCCAAAAAGTCCTTTGTAATACCCGTGCTGGCAACTGGCACTGCGCGTAAGCTCTAAATACCCACGCATGAAATTCAGATAAGCCTGACACTTCTTCATTGTCCGAAAACAGGCAACGCTGGAGATATTGCGGCTGGGATCGCTGAAATACCCGGTCACAAACGCCTGATAAACATTCTCCGCCCCATCCTCTTTCACCCGGATCCGACAATCATACTGTGACCCATAGATCCGCGGCGCCGACCGCAAGTCATTCGGGATCAGATGATTAAACGGATAAAGCTTGTTGTTGACCTGAGCGACTGTAGACGCAGGAAGCATAAGGATAAGAAGCAAGATAACCAGAATGGCACGCACAGGATGTTCCAGACTTTTTTTGTTGTTTATGTCTTTAACATTGAGCGCCAAGAGGAGTTAAAGCTCCTCATTCGACCATGTAATCTTAGTCCTATGTTGGTTCCAGTATTCTTAACGGAGTTTTTGAACTGAGAATAAGGTTAAGGCAAACTTGCAGCTATATTAAATAAAAAGGGCGCCTGTTTGAGGCGCCTTTTTACATTACTTAGTGAAGTTAGATTAGGCCTTGCCGGTCTGTTTTAAGGCAAAGGCATAGACCAAGGCGACCTCTTTCAGGCGATCGAAACGACCGGATGCGCCGCCGTGGCCTGCATCCATGTTGGTGCGCAGCATCACCAGACTATCATTGGCCTTCTTCTCACGCAGTGTTGCAACCCATTTGGCAGGCTCCCAATAGGTAACACGCGGATCAGTCAGGCCGCCAAGTGCGAAGATCGCCGGATAGTCTTTCGCTTCCACATTGTCGATGGGAGAATAGGAGGCGATATACCCATACGCGCTCTTATCGCGGATCGGATCTCCCCATTCCGGCCATTCAATAGGGGTCAGCGGCAACGTATCGTCGAGCATAGTGGTTAGCACGTCCACAAATGGCACTTCAGCAATCATTGCAGCAAAAGCCTCAGGTGCCATGTTTGCACATGCACCCATCAGCATGCCACCGGCAGAGCCGCCGTGCGCAACGATCCTGTCATGAGCGGTGAAGCCTTCGCTAGCCAGAAACTTCGAGGCTGCGATGAAGTCATAAAAGGTGTTCTTCTTGAATTCACGACGCCCGTTCTTGTACCAGGCATAGCCTTTGTCTTTGCCACCACGAATGTGCGCAATCGCATAAACAAATCCGCGATCAACAAGCGACAGGGCATTAGTGGAGAAGCTGGCAGGAATTGAAAGGCCATAGGACCCATACCCGTAAAGCAGGCAAGGAGCACTTCCATCCAGAACTGTCGAGCGTTTATAGAGCAGAGAAACCGGAACCAGTGTGCCATCATGTGAAGGAGCCATCAGGCGGCGCGTAATGTACTCAGAAGCATCGTGACCAGATGGCACTTCCTGCCGCTTGCGCAGCACTCTATCGCGCGTAGCAAGGTCATAGTCATATACTTCGCTTGGTGTTGTCATGGAAGAATACGTGAACCGGATGGTTGTGGTGTTGTATTCAAACCCTGCGGCTATACCGAGGCTATAGGCTTCTTCATCAAATTCAATGCTGTGTGAAATACCATCGATGAAACGATGGACGACAATGCGCGGCAAGCCATCAACGCGCTCAAGCCACACCATATAATCCTTGTAAACATCGTGCGATAGGATCAGACGGCCAGGCTTATGAGCAATCAGATCAACCCAGTGTGACTTACCCGGAAGAGCAAGTTGAGCGACGAGCGGCACGCTGACAATCTTGAAATCTTCAGCCTCACCAGCGTTGGTCAAGATCAGCAGGCGGTCACCATTGTCTTCAACGGAATACTCCACACCAGTCTCACGCTTGGCAACCAACGTAGGGGCTGCCAAAGGTTCATCTGCAGGAATAAGCCAAACCTCGGTGGTTTCATGGTCACCTGAACCAACACAAATGAAACGTCCGGATTGTGTTCTGCCAAGCCCAACAAAGAAACTTGTATCCTGTTCTTCATAAACAAGAACATCTTCAGACGGTGCTGTACCAAGCTTGTTGCGGAAGAGCTTGGAAGGGCGATGGTTCGCGTCTACCTGAACATAAAACAGATACTGACCGTCCGTAGACCAAACACCGCCTGCACCAGTGTCTGGTATGGTGTCTTCCAGATCCTGTCCTGTCGTCGTGTCGCGCACTTTCAGTGTGTAGTACTCGGAGCCTTTGTCGTCGTAGGCCCAGGCCAGATACCTATGATCATCGCTGTGAGATGCACCGCCAAATTTGAAGTATGCTTTGCCATCAGCTTCAAGGTCTCCATCGACAAGAACTATGGGGTCGCTTCCATCACGCTTGCTGCGCACAAATTTGGGATGTTGACCACCTTCAACAAACTTCGTCGCATAGGCGTACTCACCATCAGGAGAAGGAACTGAACTGTCGTCTTCTTTGATACGACCCTTTAGCTCTGCAAAAAGTGCTTTTTGCAGCTCTTTAGTGTCTTCCATCTCGTTTTCGGTATAAGCATTTTCTGCTTCAAGATAGGCACGGATCTCAGGATCAAGCAGAGTGGGGTCTCGCATTACCTCCTGCCAATTATCTGCGCGCAGCCAGGCATAAGGCTCGTTGCGAGTAAAGCCATGATGGCTGGTTTCATGAGTGCGCATCTGCGCGTTTGGTGGAGCTGACTTTTTCATTATACCTGACTGAGTTTACGCTTATGATTTTGAAATCTGAATTCTATTCTTCAGCATTTTAATCGGGAATGGGCATAAAGCCAGTTCCCGATTAAAACTTATCCCTGAGAAGATATGCGCTGAATCGAAGGTATAAATTTGAACCTGAAGCTTTTTACACCGATAATTTTCATGCTCATATGTCTTTCGAAGAGAGCAGATAATATTATTTCAATGTAATTAGAGTTGTTCTTCCACAGCTTCAAAACGTCGCTCTTTTGCCTCGCGATAACACCTATCTTGGATTTGATCAAAACTACGTGTCAGGTGTGAATGTCATCGAAGTACCATTCATGCAGTAGCGAAGTCCTGTTGGTGGTGGGCCGTCAGGGAAAACGTGTCCGAGATGTCCTCCACAACTTGCACAGCAAATCTCTGTGCGGACCATGCCAAGCGTAGCGTCTTTATGTTCTGTCACAGCATCGGGAGAGACCGCCTCAAAGAAACTTGGCCAGCCGCAGCCTGCATCAAATTTTGTGTCTGATTTGAATAGCTTAGAGCCACATGCTGTGCAGCTGTAGGTGCCTGTTTCAAAGGTATTCCAATAAGGGCCTGTAAAGGCTCGTTCGGTGCCTTTTTCCCTAAGGATACGATATTGCTCAGGGGTCAGTTGTTCCCGCCATTCCGACTCGGTCATGTCCTTAGGTGATTTTTTGTTAAACATGATAGAAATCCTTATTCACCGGGCTCAATGGTAGGGCCGTGTTAAGTTTACCAAGACATAAACAAACAGCCAATGCCTATAAGGCAAGTTACAATTAGGTGAGGTTAAAGTTTATTGGAGCCTGACAAAACTAGAATGTGATGAACTTGCCCTGCATGGGTGGGCAGATTATGTCTTTGGAGTGGTCGGGGGAGCGTGTTTGGCAAATTCGACTCGGTCTTATAGGTTAACCACACTAATAAATTTACGGAGTGCTACATGCCTTTATTCGGTGTCGAGGCAACGTTCTGGGCGTTATTAGGCCCGTTTGTTGCCGCTGCGCTTAGTCCCTTTCTGGCAAAGACTCTGAAACACAATGCTGCGTGGCTTCTCGCTGTTATTCCTGCATTGGCGTTCCTACAGTTTCTTTCATTTGTGCCAGGCATTGCCGAGGGGCAAACATTCAAGGCGAGCTTGGAGTGGGTTCCCACCTTCAACGTAAATTTCTCGATTTATCTGGATGGCCTGTCTGTCTTATTTGCGCTTCTGATTTCGGGAATAGGAACGCTCATTACGCTTTATGCAGGTGGATACCTGAAAGGCCATGAGAACCTTGGGCAGTTTCTGTCCTACCTGTTCCTCTTCATGGGAGCCATGCTGGGTGTTGTTGTTGCTGACAACGTCATCACACTCTTCGTCTACTGGGAGTTGACGTCTATCACGTCCTTTCTGTTGATCGGGTTTGACCACCTGCGCCGCGCCTCTCGTCGCTCTGCTGTGCAAGCGCTTGTTGTGACAGGCGGCGGTGGTCTGGCTCTGATGGCTGGTTTGATCCTGGCTGGCTACCAGGGTGGCAGTTTCGAGTTAAGTGAGTTGCTCAATTCTGGTGACGTTTTACGCGAAAGCCCATATTACACCGCGATCTTCATTTTGGTGGTGCTGGGCGCTTTCACAAAGTCAGCTCAATTTCCGTTCCATTTCTGGCTTCCAAACGCAATGGAAGCTCCGACACCTGTTTCTGCATACTTGCACTCTGCCACCATGGTGAAAGCCGGTGTTTACCTGCTCATGCGCATGCATCCGGTTCTGGGAGATACAGAACTCTGGATGACCGTACTTCCGATCTTTGGTGGCATCACACTGCTCGTTGGCACCATTCTCGGCATTCGGCAGACAGACCTCAAACTTGTTCTGGCCTACACAACAGTTGCGTCTCTCGGGTTGCTGGTGATGCTAACAGGCACATCTGACCCGGTGGCGATCCAAGGCGCCGTTATATACCTTTTCGCGCACTCACTCTTTAAGGGCTCTTTGTTTATGGTGGTCGGAACAGTCGACCATGAATCAGGTACACGCGATCTGAACAGAGTAGGGGGCTTGTTCTCACTGATGCCGATCACCGGTACAGCTGCGGTCCTCTCTGCGTTGTCAATGGCAGGTTTGCCACCTCTGGTCGGCTTTGTTGCGAAAGAAGTTCTTTATGACGGAACATGGCACGCTGTGAACGGTGGGCTTTGGACTGGCTTTGCCGTACTGGGCAACGCGATGATGTTTGCTCTGGCTGCAACCGTTGCCATTAAACCGTTCTTCGGCGCCAAGGTGAAAACACCAAAAGTTGCTCATGAAGGAACTGTCCTACTTGTTGCAGGATCAATCACTCTTGCGGTTCTGGGCTTGGCAGCCGGTGCATTCATCGCATCAGTTGGTCATCAGCTCTTGTCACCAATGACCTCTGCAATTCTGGGAACACCATTTGATGAAGAGTTGCATCTGTTCCCCACATACCTGTCACCAGCGCTCTACCTGTCTTTAGCGACAATTGCCCTTGGTATTATCATCTTCATGTACATGGATAAGCTCCGTGTGATTGTTGCTGATGCTCTGCGAACCATTGGGTGGGGACCGGATAAAGGCTTCGACCAGGTCCTGGAAATTATCATTCGTTTTGCAACCACGCTGACACAAACAGTTCAAACTGGCAGTATGGTCACCTATATGCGTGCAACGTTTACCGTAATCGCGCTAGTCCTGTTTGTACCAATGACCCTCACAGGCAATTGGCCAAAACTGCAAGGTATAGGCAGCTTCTACGCTTATGAGTGGTTTATTGCCGCGATTGCGGTGATTGGCGTTTATGCCGTGTTAACAGCACGCTACCGAGTAACGGCGATTGTCCTGCTTGGTATTCAAGGTTTTGCAGTGGCACTGATCTACCTGCTCTTTGGAGCGCCGGATCTGGCCTTCACGCAGTTTATGGTTGAGACACTCTCGGTTGTGATCCTTGCGTTGGTAATGACCCGTCTGAATCTGAAGCCAACCGATGCCCGGTCATCGCGTGGCAAAGCCTTTGATATCAGCCTGTCAGTGCTTTGTGGTGCGGGTATCAGCATGTTGCTGATGTCCATTATTCAACTGCCGTTTGACCCAACACTCTCTGAGTTCTTCACACAGTACAGTCGGACGATTGCGCACGGTCGGAACATCGTGAACGTTATTCTCGTTGATTTCCGCGGCTTCGATACGATCGGAGAGATCTCCGTTGTGATGGTAACGGGTCTGGCGGTCCTTGCACTTATCCGAGTGCGACCTAAATCAAACGGAAACTCGAACTCGGAGAAAAATCGCTAATGAATACGCTTATATTCAGAACGGTCGCTCCGTATCTCTCTGCCCTGATGATGCTTTTTTCCGTCTTCGTATTGCTCCGTGGGCACAACGAGCCCGGTGGAGGTTTCATCGGCGGGCTGATTGCCGTTTCCGCCTTCGCAATTTATGGCATTGCCTGCGGTGTCTCTGCAGTTCGCCGGGCAATGAAGTTTCATCCTATGTCCATTGCTGCGTCAGGCCTGCTCCTCGCAGTTGTCTCTGTGTTGCCGAGCCTGTTCTTCAGTCAGCCAGCAATGACAAGTCAGTGGCTTGCGCTTCCGTTTTTGGGCACGGTGATTGATCTATCAACACCGCTGTTCTTTGATATTGGAGTGTATCTGGTGGTGGTAGGAGCGATTTCTTCGATCGCTCTTTCTCTGGAAGAAAGGGCAGACTAATGGAAACGCTTTTCTCTGTTCTGGTCGGGATCCTTTTTGCAGGTTCCATCTATCTGCTTTTGTCTCGCAAGCTTGTACGGATCCTGCTGGGCATTGCCATTCTTGGAAATGCCGTGAATCTCTTGATCTTCACGGCAGGACGCCTGACACGGGATGTACCGCCAATTATTCCGCTTCAAAGCTATCTCCCCGTAGAAGCAACAGCGAACCCTCTGCCTCAGGCATTGGTGCTGACCGCAATTGTGATCTCGTTCTCCTTCCTGGCATTCTTCCTGGTCCTCGGGTACCGGGCCTATCAGGAGCTGGGAACAGATGACTTGCTTGATATGCGCGTCGCAGAACCCAAAGAACATTCTGAACCGCCGCTGGGGTACTAAGTAGATGGCTGCAACGAAAACAACAGTTGATATTACAGCGGCTATGGTGACGGAGGCGGTGCCTCTTGCCGACTGGCTATTGGTTGCTCCTGTCCTGCTCACCATGGCAGGCGGTGCAATTTCAATTATTTTCCGAAAGAAATCGGCTACTCAACCTTGGATCGCGATCACAACAATCGCACTGGTGATCCTTTCAAACATCGGCTTGCTCAACCACGTTCTCACCAACGGTGTTGTGACGATGGTGATGGGCAGTTGGCTCCCGCCATTCGGCATCGCTTTTACAGCTGATCCGCTCGGCGCGTTGCTGGCACTGACAGCCTCTGTCGCAACCATGTGTGTCGCCGTCTTCGCAATGAACTCAATTGCTGAAAACGAAAGACGCTACGGTTTCTATCCGTTCCTCCTGATGCTGCTCTGCGGTGTCACGGGATCATTTCTGACAGGAGATATCTTCAACCTTTATGTGTGGTTTGAAGTCCTGTTGATCTCATCCTTCGGTATGCAGATCCTCGGAAATGAAAAGGTGCAGATCGACGGTGCTGTAAAATATGCAGTGCTGAACCTGATTGCGACAACGCTATTCCTTGCCGCAACTGGCCTGCTTTATGGTCTGGTTGGTACGCTGAACATGGCGGACATCGCTGGCAAGCTGAAAGCCTTTGACAGCTCTGGTCCAATGCTTGGTTTGGCAACCTTGTACTTCCTTGCATTTGCAATGAAGGCAGCAGCGTTCCCAGTCAATTTCTGGCTTCCCGCCTCTTATCACACACCACGTTTGGTGGTAGCCGCAATCTTTGCAGGCTTACTCACCAAAGTAGGTGTCTATGCGCTGCTTAGAGTGATGCTTCTGCTGATGCCGGAAGGTCGTGACTGGCTCGCCTCTCTAATTGGAATAGTCGCCATCGCAACGATGCTGACCGGCTCACTTGGTGCGCTGGCTCAAACAGATATCCGACGGCTGATGGCCTATCTCGTCATCGCTGGTATCGGTGCCATGATGGCTGGTATCGCAGTTGGCAATGAAGTTGCTGTATCTGGTGCGATCTTCTACTCCATGCATTCCGTTCTCATCATGACCGCGCTTTACCTACTGGTCGCCTTTATGTTCCAGATGAGCGGAACATTTTCCTTGCGGGAAATCGGAGGTCTCTACATCCGCACGCCTCTGGGCGCTGGAATAGGCTTGATCCTCTTGCTCGCAGTTGCAGGCTTGCCACCTTTCTCTGGTTTCTGGGCAAAACTGTTGCTCGTAGCTGGCGCGCTAGAAGCTGGTCGTGGCTGGGTCGCAGCTGGTATTCTGGTCTCAGGATTGTTTACGACCATCGCTGTAGGACGTCTTTGGATCTTTGCATTCTGGCGGGGCGGGAACGAGCACACTGTGGATGGCATTCAAGCTCTCCCCATTGCCGGAAGCTCTGATGCCTCTGAGATATCGTGGAGCATTTGGTTGCCGCTCATCGTGCTGACTGCGCTGATCTTCGTAATAGGAATTTTGCCGGAAACCATGATGTCCATAACTGAAAATGGAGCAAAAACGCTGATTAATCCGACAGCCTATATCGGTTCCGTATTTGGAGGCATCCGATGAACAACAAGGTCTTTCTCATGAACTTGCTGCTTGCAGCAGCATGGGGCGCTGTTACCGGCTCATTCACACCACTGAATCTGATTTTTGGTTTTATCTTGTCCAGCATCGCACTGTTCCTGATCCGGGAGCAAATCTCATTTCGGGATTACTTTCAACGCGGAGGGAAGGTCCTCATTCTTGCAGGCAGTTTCTTCAAAGAGTTGGTTCTGTCCTCATGGCGTGTGCTGATGATTGTCATCAAACCGAAGATCAAGCTCCATCCGGGTATCATCGCAGTGCCGCTCTCAGTCAGCGAAGACTTTGAGATCACATTGCTGGCAAACATGGTCACACTGACACCGGGAACGCTTTCCGTCGATGTTTCGGAAGATCGAAAGGTCTTGTTTGTGCATTGCCTCAACGTGCCAGACCCAGAAGAAACAATTGATGGCATCAAGAATGGTTTTGAACGTCAGATCTTGGAGGCGTTTCGATGAACGGATTTGAGGCTTTCGCATCAGATTTTCTGTATGCCTGTGTGAGCATCGCGCTCTTTATTCTCGGTCTGACATTCTTGCTGATTGTCTATCGCATCATCAAAGGCCCAACCTTGCCTGACCGTATTGTCGGACTGGATCTATTGGTGGTTGTCGCTATCGGCCTGATAGCGACTGTGGGTGTTGGGTCATCATACACGCTCTATATCGATATCTCGCTTGCACTCGGTCTTGTCGGCTTTCTGGCAACCGTTGCCTTCGCCCGTTTCATCTTAAATCGAGGGCAGGCCAAAGACTTTATTATCATGCAGGAAATCAAAGATTCCGAAAAGCAGGAGGAGCAGAAATGATGTCAGCAGTTATCTCTATCCTGACTGGGATTATGCTCATTATAGGAGCAATCTTCGCAGCTGGCGCAGCGCTTGGCATCAATCGTCTGCCAGACGTCTATACACGCATGCACGCAGCGTCCAAGGCGGGTACCTTAGGGTCTGGCTTGATGGTGCTGGCGCTTGGCCTCTATTCGCAACAGTGGGATGACTTCATGCGTGCTGTCGCGACCGTCTGCTTCTTTCTGTTGACGGCTCCGGTTTCTGCACACCTCATCGCACGCGCAGCCTATGTCGTGGGCTACAAACCTTGTAAGGAAACCAAGTTGGACGAGTTGAGTGTGACGAAGAAGTCTGCGGAGCCTGAAACACCGCAATAATATGTCAGCTTCGATCACAGTTTCTGGGGTTTAGTGCAACCAAATCACCAGAAATAATCGACAATGCCCTTTGGGAAGGCGGTTGACTAGAAACGTGAGTTTCACCGGCACCGCCTTGCCAACAGCCAATTACACAGCAAAGTCTCATTCTTTTACCTGTACATTAGGGCAAGCAGTTTATCTAGTTTACTTCTATGATTTCTCAAGTTTGTTGGAAGTCTGTAAGGTCCTTCTAAATCACAATGCACAAAAAACCATAGTAAATCTGCTTTTTCATACCGAATTTAACTTGTTATCCTTATTTCCTGTCTCTATAAAAGCCTCCTATGGTTTTTGCTTGTTTAGAGTCGAAGCTTAGCTGAGATAAGTACGGATCTAACGTTTAATCTTCGGATTGAAGTATTAGCTCTGTAGTAAGTAAGCACACCTACGAAATTTAGATCCACAAGATGACAGGTTAGAGATGAGCGAGATCCCTGCAGATAATAATTTGATGGAACTGACTGCTGATATCGTGTCAGCCTATGTTGGTAATAACACTGTGGCCTCTGCCGATTTGCCTGTGCTGATCAACGACGTTTACGTCGCTTTGCAGAAAACCAGTGGTGATCTTTCCGAGCCAGAGCCAGAGCCACTCAAGCCAGCTGTGCCGGTGAAGAAGTCTGTTACGAACGATTACATCATCTGTCTTGAAGATGGTAAGAAGTTCAAGTCCCTGAAGCGTCACCTACGCACGCATTACGATATGACACCTGAAGAATATCGTGAAAAATGGGGTCTGCCTTCAGACTACCCAATGGTTGCTCCTCATTACGCGGCAGCTCGTTCTGAGCTTGCTAAGAAAATGGGTCTCGGCCAGCAGCGTAAACGCGCTAAGTAATTTCAGGACATATCCTGACAGAAAACCAGCCTCAATCGGGGCTGGTTTTTTTTATTCCCCTTCTGCTGTTTCTTATCCCCTCATTATTGATGAATTTCCCTTAAGGGTGCACGTGTTGTGCATAGTGCCCTGGCACGCCTTCTTCGACCTTCCGTAAAGGTAAAATTAGTTCATCTGACACTAGAGCTTAAGTTCTAATTTTCTTGTGCTTTACTAAGTTGTGATCTCAAAACACCTGCAAGTCTCAAGAGTTAATTCAAAAAAATAATTCGATAAGGTTTTAAGGGCAGCTTTCGAAATTTCGAAGCTGGACTCAAAAATCGCTTAAGTCTGCCAGTCGTTTAGAAAAATTTATGCTTTGAGACCGCGAGGTACCAATCTTATCCCCCCCGAGTATCGCTAGGGCAACAATCAATTGTTCTTTGACGATAACCAATCAGTTCATTGGAGTAATTAAATGCCAAGATTTTCTGAGGGGGAGAAAAATGAAATGTCCAAGAGTCCGTGTTCGGAGTCTTCGGTTCATTCTGGACTGTCCCAAAAGCCTCTGTCAGCGGTGGACTGGATGGCGACAGGCCGTGTTGCACTTGCATTTGGATTGAAGCCAGAGGAGCTTCATTCTGCCTCCCGCGGTTATGCAAAAGCTGCACAGGCCCGCCAAGTCTCTATGTATATTCTTCACGTCTCAATGGGGATGACCCTGTCCCAAGCAGGTGCAGTCTTTGGGCGTGACAGAACAACAGCAGCTCATGCCTGCAAGGTGGTTGAAGATTTAAGAGAAGATCCGAAATTTGATGCTGTCCTCTCAGAGATAGAGGGGCAGCTGTCTGCGTCTGTTGCCAGTGCGCGCATGCATTCTTCCCTAAGCTCCGGAGGTCAGCCTGATGCCTACCCAGCCTGAGGAAGCAGTATCTGAAATACAGCTCATCAAATTCTGCAAAGGGCTAGCAGTTGCAAAGCAGCATGCGGAACCTGAGGGGGAAGCTAAAGCTGTCTTATCGCGTGCAATAGCCCTGTCGCTGGTTGCTCCCTATGCGCAGGGCTACCAGCTGACCAAAAAGGGCAAAAGCTGGTTGCGGCGAAAATTAAGCCTTGGAGGGTTGGAAACTCAATCTAAAACGGAGCAATCTCAGATCAATACCATCAACTCAGAAAGTCCACTGGCTTGGCTAAGGAGTAGAAAGGACAAAAAGGGGAGAGGATACATCTCGGAGCTCCAGTTTGAAGCAGGTGAGCGATTAAGAGAAGATTTCACCTACGCGCAACTTTGGGGAACCGTTAGATCGAACTGGCGCAGCGAGCAATCATCAAGATCGAGTACTAAGATAGATGATGTATCCGACAGCGTTTACGATGCCAGAGATCGCCTTCAAAGAGCTCTCTCAACTGTCGGACCAGAGCTCTCCGGCGTTCTCATGGATGTGTGCTGTTTCTTGAAGCCTTTGAAACAGGTTGAGAGCGAGCGTCAATGGCCACAACGAACAGCCAAGATTGTTCTGGGGTTGGCGCTAGATCGACTTGCTACACATTACGGCTCGTCTCGTAGTCGTGCGGTCGGTCCCGAAAACGCTCGAATGGCGAGTTGGGCAGCGTCTAATTCGGAGTTAGAGCATCGGATGCATCATCCTTGATACGCTGAACCATGGAACTCAAGCCATTGGAACGCTGAGGCGTCAGGTGTTCTTTGAGGCCAATCTTGCCAAATATACTCTCGATGTCCGTAGCAAGAATTTCCTTTGCAGAAACACCGGAGTATTGCGCAAGAACGATAGCAACAAGACCGCGAACAATGTGTGCATCGCTGTCGCCCTTATAGAACAGGATCGGGCCTTTATCGGTATCTTCCTGAATGTTCTTCGAAAGCCAGACCTGAGAAACACAGCCATGAACGCGGTTTTCCTCACTGCGTTCATCATCTGTCAGGGGCTCAAGTTCTCGACCCAGCTCGATGACATAGCGATAGCGGTCTTCCCAGTCTTCGAGGAACTCAAAGCCTTCCAGAATATCAGCGATCGCAGTGGTCATAATACTATTCTCTCACTCAGGGTTTTGAGGGCGTTTCTACCGCGCCAACCGGTTAGGGGCAATACGATTGGATTCAAAATATATAACGGCCCACACTCCAGATGAGAGTATAGGCCATAAATAGCTCAGATTTATGGAAATTGACCTTAATTCCGGCCGTAATACAGCGGATTAGGACGCGGTAACGGAACAGCAGCAACTGGAGTTGCATAGATTGGCTGAACTTCAGCAAATAGACCTTGTTCAGACGGATCTGCTTGCGCAGAGCTGTTCTGTTGCTGGTCTTGATCGAGTTGCCATGGAATGTCCCGATCAGCTGAACTAAGTGTACCGGAATGTGCAGGCTCGTCTGATGGGCTTGTAAGGCTCGGCAGCAGCTGGCCAGCTGCAACTTCATCAAACGGTATTGCCTCGATAGCATCCTGAGCTGACGGCAGAGCAGCAAACTTTGTGGGTTGCAGATCTTCTGTCTCACTGTCGCTGAGGTAATTGTAGGTCAAGCGAGCAGCTTCTTTTGCCTTTAAACCGACGAGAGTGATGACCGAGCCGCCCATCTCGCAAGCATTGGGATTACGATCACAAAAACCCCCAAGATCCTTCACGGTGGATTGAGCAGCAAGGTAAACCTGAACGATCCCAATAGATGGTGCGTCCTCATCACTGCCAGTTCCAATTGGAAGCAGAAGCAGTACAAGTCCGATCCAAAATGTAGTTCTAAGCAAAAAGAACATTGGCTTCGCCCGTGGGTTTCAAGTGCGCCGAATAGGCTGACAATTTTTAGATAGTCGTTTAACTTGTTGAAACTATAGGGTTTACTCTCAAATATAACATATATTGTTCTCAATAAAATTGAATCAAATTTTATGTAAATTGGAAAACTACTGAAATTTATGGCTATTTTTGGTCTTTCGAAAAGTTGGCGAAGCGTATCTATGATTAATAAAAGGTGTAGAAAAAGTATCCCAGCGGTATCTTATTGAACTGAAAAGCCACCAGATGGAGCTCACAATTAAAACTCAAAAGTGCACATAAGAGTTTTTTTAAGCAAAACTTGATAGAAACAGTAGGGCTGGAAAACTGGAAACGAGCCCAATTTAACCCAAGGTTTTATGGTGGTTCTCGGTGGGCAGAGAGCTATTCAAAGTGGACTTGCTGAGGTGAGGGCGATATCTCTAACCTCTCAGGAAGACACCAGTTAAAATTGGTAGTGACCGAGTACTCGGGTAACACACAAATTGCGTTGAAAGAGGTAGTGCTTGATGGTGGGGCGAAAGCCAAACGGCAAAAAAGCGAGCAAAGGTGGAGCCCGTCGGGGTTCTGCACATACGCAGCCTGATGGTGATTACCAAATGCACGTAGACTATGACGAAGACGGTGTTTTCTATGAAAATGGCGAAGTCGATCATGCTGCTGTTGCTAACGCTGCCTCCAAAAAGTCTCCAGGCATGAACAAGCTCTCTACACTGGTGCTGTTAGGCTTCGTTGGCATGGCATCGCTGATCGCGGTGAACGCTGCCTTTTTGCAAGATGCCAAGCATCCCTCTCCAATAGTCGCCACTCGGGTTTTTCAAAGCCAGTTAGATAGCTCAGAACTTGTAAGAGCAACTCAGAGATTGAGACAGCAAGAGCTGGTTGCTGAAGTGCAAAAAGAACTGCGCCGTTTAGGGGTGTATCCGGGCAGTTTGGATGGCCAGTTCGGTCCCGCGACAGAACGGGCAGTCCGTGCTTATCAAAGACAACGCGCAATGAGTGAAAACGGGCAGGTGACCGAAGCGCTGCTCGCACGGCTGACAATGGACTTTGCCGCGTTTGCGCCGTCTCCAAACACCGCGTCTGCTGAAGGGGCTGAGATTCCTATTCCTCGGGCAAGTCCTGAGGAAATTGAAGCATTGACGCAAAGTGGCTCCAATCTGACACAAGTCTCCGGTCAAACGGATGCAATGACTGAGCGTATCAAGCGCCTGCAAAAAACATTGGCAGATCTGGGGTACGGCCCGCTTACAATTGATGGTATTCCGGGTGGCCAGACCGCTTCTGCAATTGCCGCATTCCAACGCGATAATGCTTTGCAGATAGACGGGCAAATGAGCGAAGCTCTCTTCTCTAAGCTTGCTACCGTCAGTGGCACGCGGATCTGATAGCGCGACTAATTCAATAAGAAAGACAACTTGATGCGAGTAACCTCTGAATTTTGGGTCGCTGCTTACACACGCCGGTGCTTCGGGGAAGGTGCTTTCGCAGGCATACGCCGCAAAGGCGCGCTGGAAGCAGGTGCAATCTTCATCATTGTTGATCGGTTGGACACGACCTACGACTTTTACGGTCCTGCCCCACAGTCTTTCTTTGAAGAGGAAAAGCCACTTGATCGCGAGTTTGAGTGTTTGATGGAAAAAACTTCACGAGAGGAAATTGAAGCCAAACTCACACGCGAAGAACGCATGGACCCTGACTTCTGGGTTGTCGAAGTTGAAGATAAGGAAGCCAGAAGCTTCCTGTCACTGCCAAAAGAGCCGGGGCCTGAAGATTTATTTTCAGGCTTTAAGGGTCGCAAGTTCTGAATGGTAATGTGAGGGCCGCGTTAAAGACGTGCCCTGGGCTTTGAGTTCCCGCACAACTGTCTCGGTTGCCTCAAAAATCGTGTGGTAGCGAGGCTGAGAAATCTCTCCACTCCAGCTGCAGAGCAACTGTCGCGCAATCTTCTTGCTAACACCAGCAGCAGACTTTTGCAGGTCTCTCATGCGATCCGTCTCAATGAGTGTGCCCCAAAACCGGACGAGCAGCTGATCGACAAGACGGGAAGAGAACCCAAGACCAACGAGCATGACAATGAATCCGTCCGGAGAAGAATGCGTACAGCATTGATGAATCTGATCTGGAGTCATGCGGCAGGCGTGCGCCAACTGGCCAACCATGCTCGTATGGCCAAATTTTAGCCCTCTAAGTGTTAGCTCCTGCGCCTCATTTTCCGTCAGAGCGTCAACCGTGTCATCTGAAGCAGAGGCATCTGACAGGCTTGCTGAGAGGTCTTTGTATGATGAGATCGGCGCGCTCTCCAGGAAAAGACCAAGCAGATCTTCTGCAAGCTCATCAGAGGAACTGGCTGGATGTGAAGGGGCAACGGTGCTCCTGGAATTGAGAGCAACGTATTCTCCAATCATCTGGTCATGGTCATTTGCAAGAGCTTTCATCAAAGCCTCCGGAGCATGAGAGATCGGGCACAACAGGTGCGCTACCTTCAATCGACTTGCCGCAGTGGCTGATGACAGGTGCTGCAGCGCTAACTCCTCATACATATGAGAGCTTGCATGAGAATGGCCGATTTGAGCAAAAGCCTCTGTTGCTGCAATTAGGAGTTGAGACCTGTCTTCCATGAGTGAAGGAACCTGTATACGCAAAACAATGATTTCTCGATGTTTTTCGCAATCGCCAGAAAAACACAGCGACACATATGACATCGAATATAATTACTAGCTAAATTTAGGAGCAAATGCTTTACAGCTCATTAACTGAAACTCCGCTTAACTGAGGCTTGGAAGAACCACAGAATTGACCGGTAAATGTGCCAGAGGACAAACTATGGGTACACTTCATGATCTCGTGATTGAGCGCTCGCGCAGGCAACCCTTAGAGATACGCAGAGGCTTTGATCGTCAGCTTTCATCAGCCCAGATCCATATATTCCCGGGTGTCTACAAAATGCCGTCAGGATTAGCCTGCCGCAGCAGAGTTGGTGTTATTCGCGTTGTAGAAGAGCACTCGGAATACGAGAGGGACTAGCTTCCTACGTTTTTTGCCTGTATCTCCATTGCTGCAAGCAGTGGGATTGTGAGACATGGGCAAATTCGGGAAAACAGAGTTGATCAGCAAAGGTCGCACCTTTGCGACTTGTCTCTTACTTGTGTCTTCAGCCACCCTGCTGTTGTCTGCATGCGCCAAGCCCACTGGAGATTTTGGCCGCGCTAAGCCCAATTTCCTTCATGACCGCGTCGCAAAAGATCTGGGTATGCTCTATCGTTATTCCCAGAAGCAAGACGTTTCCAACCTCAATTTGACAGATCAGGAAAATGAACTGCGCGATCGCGGATGGACACTGGTTGTTCCTCCGGCCTCTGAGGATTGGATTGGAGCCAACAAGGCTCAGTTGGAACGTCAGGGTTTTTTGAAAGATCCATACGCTGCGATCAATCCATCAAATTATTACGTTTATCTGCGCTCGGATAAATACCGCTCCAGCGAAACCCGTTATACCCGTCTGATTGACGACATGAGGTCTGATCAAAAGCTCCTCCTGCCGTTTTGCAAAATTGCCCGTCAGGTTCTGGTGAGTGATCATGAGCGTCTGGACGCACTGAGCCGCCAAACTCAGGTGAACCCGCAGTTTGCAACGGGGGTAAAGGCGAGGGTCCGCGAGAATAAGTCCTTTGTGGATTGGGTACTCCGCGCCACAGGCCGCCGCCTGCAGGCCTATCAGATCGCCATCAACGCGCTGGAAGTGGAAACCCCGTCTGCCCAGCAAATCTGGGACGCGAGCAAAGGCTATGAGCAGCTGCGTCGCACCTACGAAGAACTGCCCTCCAAATGTTATGCTGAGGTCAAACGTCCGGCAGAACAGGTCGAGAAACCGTCCCGCATCTTTACCGGATGGGGCTTGGAGAGCGCTGTCCCGCAAAAATAGCCGAGTGGTGCTCTAAATCTTTGGCAGATCAGAGCAAGTTGCAGATCGCAGTGCGGCGGAGATCTGTGGCAGATACGCGTTGGACGGTGCAAAGGCACGGAACAGCGCAAACCCCCTCAGCTCATTCGTCTCAACCACAATCATCTCTTCCAGGTCTTCAGGCGGGTTCTCACGCAGGATCGAAAGCTGCTGTGGTGTCAGCACCAACATGCGCACAGCTTCACCCTCAGATGTCTTGTCATTGAGACTGTAAGTCACCTGTCCCTTTTCGTTGAACAGGCCAAGAGACCAGAACGGAGAGGGAGCAACCGCGCTCACTATCAATGGGCCGTTCTCAAGGGAATAACGACAGATCGCATGGCGCATAGATGGATCAAGATCCGGCAAAGGCTCACTGCGTGGCAGGATCGGTGGCAGCATCTGAAAACTGCGATCCGCACCAAAGCCGCCAACGCGTTCATAGGGGGAATGCGGAACATAAGCAGGAACGCTCAAAACAATGGCCACATGAATTATCCCCGCGACGAGCAATCCGCCGACACCCCATAAGATCCAGCGGGGGGAAATGTAAAGGTCCTGCAGTTTTTTGAGGAGATCATTCATTTGCAGCTCACCAATTCAACAGCAGGCATCACTGGGGCACTCAATCCGGCACCTGTGGTGTAGGGGATATCGTAAAGACGCATGGCAAACACCAGCCCGTTACTCCCCCCGGTTGGCAACCAGTTCCCCGGCCGGGCTTCAGGAGCAACCTGTATTGCAAACGCGCCTGTGTGATCCGTTAAAATGCCATGGCTATGCAAGGAGGCGCGACCAGCATCAGTCGCAAGCAGCTCCAGGGCGTTGTTCAAAGCAGTAATGGTCCAAAGCCGTGTAGTTGGTACTTTACCGGCAATTCGGTAATTGCACTGAGGGTCTAGCGCCCGTCCGCTGTCATCAAAGGCAGCGTAAAATGCAATGCCTTCACCGCTTCCAAGCGGCACGCGCCCGGTTCGTGCAAAAATGGCTGTACTGTAAGGATCACTGTCAATCGTCCCTGCATGCGGGTGCGCAACCCACACGCCGCTTTCCAATGCGCTGAACGGAGAGCCTCTGTTGAGCGACAGATAAGCACTGCCTATCCCCACAATCAAAGCAATCATGATGGAGAATAAAAACGGTCCGAACGAGAAAAACGGGGCTTTGAAAAGCAATGGCGAAATATGAGGCCAAGGCTTTTGCCAGGAGGTTTCTCCATCAAAAATCTGGGTGGTTTCTGGTTCGCGAACCGCCACCAAAGGCATGTGAGGGGTGTGGGTCATCGGGTATAAGTCACATCCGCCTTTGCGCCAGAGCCCAGTTGGGCCTGCACGTTTGACTGAGAAATACTGTTGAATGGAAGCGCACGCAGCCGCTTCCCAAGCGCTTCCAGAACTTGCTGTGATGTTCTGTTGAGCAGTTCTGGCGGGCCAGTCACCTCAACATCACTGAGACCATTCGCGGCAATAACATCCTTTCCTTCAGGCGGCTCCACACCGGGCATAGCTTTCAGCTCCAACCCCTGGTGCGCATACTTCATAAAGTTGCCCCAGGTCATCGCAGGCAAGCTACCCCCGGTCATGCGGCGTGAGGAGGAGAAGTCGTCGTTTCCGTACCAGACCGCAGCCGCAAGGTTGCCCGTGTAGCCAATGAACCAGGCATCGCGATAAGCCTGTGTCGTACCAGTCTTACCGGCTGCAGTAATCCCATCCAGCCGGGCACGTCGGCCAGTGCCACGTTCCACCACATTCACCAGGATATCATTCATCATCGAGACCTTGTCAAACGGCAGAATCCGCAGAGAAGGGCCAGCGTCACGATCATGGTTGTAAAGCAACTCACCTTTTGAATTGCGCAACTCTAATATGGCGTAGGGGTCAATTTTCTTCCCGCCAGCTGCGAAGGCCGCATAGGAACTTGTCATATCAAGAACCGTAACTTCAGAGACTCCAAGCGGCATAGCACGGGTAATACGCAGTTCGCTGTTGATCCCCATCATGTAGGCGGTGGTTGCAATCTTATCGCGCCCGATGGCCTGTGCCAGACGAACGGGAATGGTATTGATTGACTTGGTCAACGCCGTCTTGAGCGTCACAGCACCTGCATAGCTGCGGGTATAATTGCGTGGACTCCAGCCGCCAATACTGATTGGACGATCGGGGACAACACTCTCGCTCTCATATCCATTCAGGAAGGCTGTCATGTACACAAACGGTTTGAACGAGGAACCTGGTTGGCGAAGTGCGTCAGTGGCTCTGTTGAATTGGCTTTCATCATAATCGCGTCCACCAACCATGGAGCGCACGGCGCCCTCGGTGGTGATAACTGTCATGGCCGCTTCTTCAACGCCGTAACGGTCACCGTATTGACGCAAGGTGCTCTCGATTTGGTTGGTGGCTTCCTGTTGCATGCCCGGATCTAGCGTGGTGCGAACAGAAATAACCCTGTCATTACTGAGCTCTGGGTACTGTTCGGCAAGGTCTTTTACCTGTTCAAACGCCCAGTCGAGAAAATGATCTGGTGCCCGGCTCTTGGTCCGGTCAATCGCTTCTGCCGGGTTACGCCGCGCGCCGATAACTTGTCCCTCAGTCATGAAGCCCGCTTGCACGATATTCGTCAGCACCTCGTTGGCACGAGCACGGGCAGAAGGCAGGTTTTTATGCGGCGCATATTTGGAGGGGGCTTTGTAAAGCCCTGCTAACATTGCAGCTTCTGCCAGCGAAATTTCGCGCACGTCTTTGCCGAAGTAAAATTCAGAAGCAGCGGCAACACCAAATGTCCCCGCGCCCATATAAGCGCGATCGAGGTACAATTTGAGGATTTCTTGCTTCGTCAGGTTCATCTCAAGCCATAAAGCGAGATAAGCCTCTTTGATTTTGCGTTGTAATGTGCGTTCGTTTGAAAGGAACAGGTTTTTTGCCAGCTGCTGTGTAATCGACGAGCCACCCTGCACAACAGAGCGGGCTTTCACGTTGGCAACCATGGCGCGGAAGGTACCAACAAAATCGATTCCCAAGTGATCAAAAAACCGTCTGTCCTCGGTAGCAAGGGTAGCTTGGATCACGTGATCTGGAATTTCATCCAGTGGAATTTTGTCGTTCAGCAAAATGCCGCGTTTGCCGATCGGGTTTCCGAACCGGTCAAAAAAGCTCACGGAAAAGTCGGAGGTGGTTTTCCAGTCAGAGCGTTCTGTTGCTTTAAAGGCCGGCTGCGCAAAGGTCAGCACGATCAGAAAGCCGAACGCGCAATAGGTCAGCCCTTCAGAAGCAAGCCCTGCAATAAACTTGGAGGGGCCGCGCAGGGAGAACCGGCGCATGAAGGCCGAGTACTCACGAAAGAACACCCCCAAAAACTGTGAGGTGTGCCAAAGCGCAGAATCCAGCCATGCATCGGTTGCAAGCATCCGCTGAGATAGATCCTGAAGGGTAAAAGATCGCTCCTTGCCCTTTTTTTTCACATTTTCAGCAGAATTTTCCGTGACATTCTGCTTTTCGCTGTTATCAGAGTTCTCTTCCAAACTGATTACCCGTAGTACCGGTCACACCCCTGAATGCGCAAAGGGGGACAATGAACCAAACCGAAGAACTAGCTAAGCGACATCCTCGCGATATTCCCATCGGAATTTTGCAATGAGAACGACATAAATGGTATCCGTAAACTCTGAGAGTCACCGCCCTTTCTGGCAGACCAAAACCCTAGATGAGATGACCCATGAAGAATGGGAGTCACTCTGTGATGGATGTGGACGCTGCTGCCTGAACAAACTTGAAGATTGGGACACAGGCGCAATCTACTGGACAAACGTTGCGTGCACTCTGCTGGATGGAACCACATGTAGGTGCAAAAACTATGAACAGCGCTTCGACACAGTGCCCGATTGCGTACAGCTTTCGCCGGAAACTGTAAGAACTTTGAAATGGTTACCGCCAACATGTGCGTATCGTCTAATCCGTGAGGGCAGGGATCTGTACTGGTGGCATCCGCTTGTTTCCAAAGATCCGCAAAGCGTGCATGACGCCGGAATCTCAGTCCAAGACAAAACCATCAGCGAAGATGGAATGGAGCCAGAAGAGTTCGAAAACTATCTCGTCGACTGGCCGGATGAGGAATACACCAAAGACTGATCCTGCAAAATATGTTTATTTTCAATTACTTCTCCACAGGTGAGAAGCGGGTATAAGTCAAAATTCAAAGCAATTGTAAAGCCAGCGCAGTGCCCCTGGGCCTGCGCTTTTTTGAATGTCGCATCAAAGCCTTACAGCTTTCTTTATTTAAAGTTGAACGAGTTTCAATCCTAACGTGAAACGGGGATAAGTGTCCATGCCTCTTTGGACGACTTGCCTTAGGAATATAATCTTGACAGCGCACCGCTGTTTTGATAGGGTTTTGGCATGCTAGAGAAAGTGTGACGGTGCCTGTAGAGGCAATCTTGCCCTTTCTATCTGCACTACATTTTAGAGAATTGACCAGCTGCTCCTTGTTTCAATGGGCGGCTTTTTTTGTGCCTACAGCGTATCGCCGAAAAGTGGGACCCGGTTTTCGGATCAAGATGCACAAACAGCTTTAGCGACAGGAGGAACGATGGCGGAGGAGCAAGAGCCCCAACAGGAGGATGAGCAGGCAGCACGACTGCGTGTGCCATTAGAGGTCTGGCAGGTCGTCCGCCGCATGGTGGAAGAAGAGGCCATCTCAATTGCTGATATCGCTCGCAAAACAGGCCTGCCAAGCAGCACCATCACCACCAAGATTAAACGAGAAGGATGGCTGCGCAAGTGGGAGCTGGCGCAGGAGCTTGCAAGCTCTCAGCCGGAAGAACGTAGGCGCCTGATTGCCCGACTTTATGCTGCCTTTGAAAAGCAGGTCAGCGCACTGGAAGCCAAACTGAAAAAGCTAAGCGGCGACCCGCAATCAGCAGCGGGAGAGATGGATGCCACAGCAAAAGCCATTACCAGCCTCGCCAAGACTCTGGATATGTTGATCGACCTGCAGCAAGCACACGGTGAGGACAACGCAGAAGAGGTGAGTGATGACCAGATGCGACAACAGCTTTCGCGGCGCATTGAAAGCTTGTGTGGCGCAGGGCAAACTTCATGACTTTGTCGCCTCCTTGAATGCACATGAACTGAGTTATCTTCAATATAACTGGCAGGTGTTCGCGCACGCCCATCAACGACCGCCTGAGGGAAGTTGGACCACATGGCTGCTTATGGGCGGACGCGGTGCAGGCAAAACCAGAGCAGGGGCAGAATGGGTCAGAGGCAAGGTTGCTGGGGAGGTATGGGCTGGTCCGGCGGCTGGCAATATTGCGCTCGTCGGGCAAACCTATGCAGATGTGCGGGAGGTGATGATCGAAGGCATTTCCGGTCTGCTCACCGTCCACCCGGCAGGCCACAAGCCGCAGTGGAACCCATCACGGCGCCGTTTGGAGTGGGCGAACGGCGCGGTCGCTCGGGCCTTTTCTTCAGAAGACCCTGAGGCTTTGCGCGGTCCCCAGTTTGATGCCGCCTGGTGTGATGAAGCAGGCAAGTGGAGCAACGCAACAGAAACCTTCGACATGCTCCAGTTTGGTCTGCGTCTTGGGGTGCAGCCACAGCAACTGGTGACCACAACACCTAAGTCCACGCCGCTGTTAAAACTGCTGCTGCAAGACAAAGGCACCGTGGTGACAAAGGCCGGAACGAAAGCGAATGCCGCGTTTCTGGCAGAGGTGTTTCTGCTGCAAATGGCAGAGCGGTATGGTGGCACGCGATTGGGTCGGCAGGAGCTGGATGGCGAATTGATTGAAGACCGGGAAGACGCATTGTTCGCCCGCAAATGGTTCGAGATGGGCCGGGTGCGGGATGCTCCCGAACTGAAGCGCATTGTTGTTGCCGTGGACCCGCCAGCCACATCAGGCAGGACTGCAGATTCCTGTGGCATCGTCGCAGCAGGTATCACAGAGGCAGGTGATCTGTATGTTTTGCGAGACAGAACCGCCCAGGGCCTGCGCCCCGCTGCATGGGCTGAGCAAGCCATCAAACTCTATCATGAGCTGGAGGCGGATTGCTTATTGGCAGAGGTCAATCAGGGTGGCGAGATGGTGCGTGAGGTCATTGAAAGTGTCGATGCCAGCGTGCCGGTAAAGTCCGTCCACGCAACCAAAAGTAAACGCCGCAGAGCAGAGCCAGTCGCCTTGTTGTACGAGCAAGGGCGCGTTCATCACTGCGGTGTCTTTCCTGAGCTGGAAGATGAACTCTCCGACTTTGGGGGTGGTGGACTGAGCAACGGAAGATCACCAGATCGGCTGGATGCACTGGTTTGGGCCATAACAGAACTCAACCGCCGCCCGGCAGGCAAACCACGCCTGCGCAAACTGTAAAAACACCAATAATTTGAAGGGTTAGCTCGCAAACTTGAATCTGTTTGTGAGGATTAGCCCTCCGTGTATCGCCGAAAAGTGGGAACCGGTTTTCGGATAAGGATACGCGAGAAAATGAGTTAAAGCTGTTTATCAAGGCAGACCAAAAGCAAACAGCTTTTGTGCACTCAAATACATGAATCAAAACATTAAGTTAGAGCGAAAAGGACTCTGATCTCATGGGGTTACGCAGACTTCTTGATTCAGTTTTTTCACCAGTAACTGAGCAAAAGGCATCACGGGCAAAATCAGTCGCCTTCATGCGATTTAGTGAAGGGGCCGTCTGGACCCCGCGCAACTATGAATCACTTATAAACCAAGGGTATTTACGAAATCCTATCGCCTACAGATGCGTACGGCTCATCTCCGAAGCCGCCGCAAACGTGTCCCTCACTGTGAAAGTGGGCGATGAAGAGCTGGAAGCCCATCCCCTGATGGAACTTCTGAACCAGCCCACCCCCATGCAAACACGGCGTTCATTTCTGGAGGAGGTCTACGGCTTCCTGCTGGTCTCCGGTAATGCGTATATAGAGGCCGTCTCGCTGGAAGGCGCACCGCGCGAACTCCACGCTCTCAGGCCCGACCGCATGAAGGTGCTGGTGGATGACGCAGGCTGGGTGGAGGCCTACGAGTATCAGGTGGCAGGCCGCAAAGTGGAACTGCGCAAAGCGCCCGGTGACAAGGTCCAGCCCGTCCTGCACATCAAGCTCTTCAACCCGCTCAACGACCACTACGGCTTCGCGCCCATCGAGGCCGCGCAAATTGCCCTCGACATTCATAATGCAGCCGGAGAGTGGAACAAATCTCTGCTCGATAATGCCGCCTGTCCAACCGGTGCACTGGTCTATGGTGCAGGCGATGCGATGAACATGACGGACGACCAGTTCCACCGCCTCAAGGAGGAGCTGGAAAGCTCCTATCAGGGTGCGAAAAATGCTGGCCGCCCCATGCTGCTGGAAGGCGGGCTCGACTGGAAACAGATGGGCATGTCGCCCAAGGATATGGACTTCATTGAGCTGAAGAATGTCGCCGCCCGTGAAATCGCACTGGCCTTCGGCGTGCCGCCCATGCTGCTCGGTATTCCGGGAGACAACACCTACGCCAACTATCAGGAAGCCAACCGTGCCTTCTGGCGCCTGACGGTTGTGCCACTCGCCGCGCGGGTTCTCTCCGAGCTCTCCAATTGGCTTTCTGCAGCCTATGACGAGCAGGTCACGCTGGAGCTGGATCTCGATGCTGTCGAAGCGCTGGCGCTGGAACGCAAAGCACTGTGGGATCGCATCACCGCAGCAGACTTCCTCTCCCGCGATGAAAAACGCATCGCCGTTGGATATGGGGCGGAGGGTAAAGATGAATGAGTTACTGGCAGCGCTCGCTGCAAAAGGGGACCTCGCCCATGTGGCGCTTGGTGCCTGGGCAGGCACTTCCACATCACTGCTCTTGTGGGCATTAAAGCAAGTCATCCGGTTCAATCGCAGGTTCGAGGAGTTCATGAGTGAACTGGAAAAACTCAACCAGCTGCTGCGCATTGATCTTTGAAAACTGCGCACTCTAACTGTTGAGATAATTTGAAAGGTTGAAGGTGAAGCCTTGACCCAAAATCACAAAACACACGCCGTGCCCGTTGAGCAAAAAAAGCAAGCAACACAGCGCGGCAATGAAGCCCCTGCACAAACCTTCGCCAACTTCACCAAGGCACTCGCCGGAGCATTGGTGGAACGACGCGCAGCAAAGTCGGAGGGAGCAAACTCCGGCAGAAAAAACAATTGAAAGCTCGCTAAGGGAGGCAATCAATTTGAACACAGATCACCCCATCGCCATTGAGGGCTACGCCAGCCGGTTTGAACTGAGCGATCAGGGCGGCGACGTGATGCGCAAAGGTGCATTTCAAAATACGCTGCAAAAGCAAAAACTCACGGATGTAAAAATGCTCTGGCAGCACGATCCATCTCACCCCATCGGCAAGTGGCTGCACATTCAGGAGGACAGCATTGGCCTCTTTGTAAAGGGCTTGCTCTATCCGGGCATCACACAGGGCCGACAAGCCATCGCCATGGTGCAAACGGGTATTCTGGACGGACTGTCCATCGGCTTCAAAACCCGCCGCGCCCAGCGCAACAGCAAAACCGGCAGACGGGATGTACTGGCAGTAGACCTCTGGGAGATCTCGCTGGTCACGTTCCCGTTGCTGCCATCAGCACGGCTGACTATGGTCTCCTGAAGCTTCTGACTATTTGAAAGTACGATCTGTGGTTCCAATCGGCGCCGCAGTTTTTTATATGCTTTACGAGGAAAATAATCCTATGAAAAACACATGCAATCCAGCATTGGAAACCAAAGACTTCGCAAGGGAAGCTGCAGGAAAATCAGCTCATCCCGCACTTTCTGGCCCGGCAACAGGGCAGTTTGTGTCCGGAATGGAGGCCTCTGGCAGCTTTAACCAGCTGAACCACGCTTATTCTGAGTACACCCAGACCAACGACATCCGCCTGGCTGAGCTGGAGCAAAAATCCGGCTCGGATGTGCTCCTGGACGAAAAACTGGCCCGTCTGGACGAGATTATCGACGGTCAGCTGCGCCACCTGAATGAGCTTCAACTCAAATCCCAGCGCTTGCCGCGCTCAACGCCAGAAACCACCGGCGGCCCATCAGCTGAGGTGGAGCACAAATCTGCGTTTGAGACCTACATGCGTGACGGGCAGGAGACCCGCCTTAAAACGCTGGAGCAAAAGGCCATGTCCTCCGGCACTGCTGGCGATGGCGGATATCTGGTGCCGGAGCAGCTGGAAACGGACATCCTGCGCCGCATCACGGCCCTGTCCCCCATCCGCTCTATCGCGTCCAACCGCAAAATCTCAGGCGCATCCTACCGCCGTCCCGTTGTGACGGTGAACCCGGATGCGGACTGGGAAGGCGAAACCGATGTCCGCAGCACGCCCACAAACGCAATGAAATTTGAGATGCGGGAGGTAAAGATCTTCGAGCTTTCTGCTCTGCCAGCCGTCACCCAAACCTTGTTGGACGACGCAGCGGTCAACATCGGGGAAATTTTGGCGGAAGAGGTGGAAACGGTCTTTGCAGAAAAGGAATCCGCCGCCTTCCTCAATGGCAACGGCACCAGTCAGCCGCAAGGACTGCTCAAAGGCACAATTCACGGCTCGCTGGATGATACGGGCCTTTCCATCGGGTCCATCAAGACAGGACAGGCAGGGGCGTTTCCCTCTTCCAACGGAAGCGATCTGCTGATCTCGCTGATTTACGGGGTCAAAACCGCCATCCGCCGCAACGCCCGCTTCCTCTTCAATCGCAGAACGCAAGCTGCCATCCGCAAGCTGAAGGACGGGCAGGGCAACTACATCTGGCAACCACCTGCAGCTGCAGGCGCAGACCCAAGCCTCATGGGCTTCCCGGTCACTGAAGCTGAACACATGCCGGACATGACCGCAGGTTCTGATCCATACGCCATCGCGTTTGGTGACTTCCATCGTGGTTACATGGTGGTGGACCGCGTCGGCATCTCTGTTCTGCGTGATCCGTACACCAGCAAACCAAACGTGCTGTTTTACATCACCAAGCGCGTCGGCGGCGGCATCATGGATTTCGACGCCTACAAACTGCTGAACTTCAGCGCCTAATCATCTTCAACAACAATCGAGGAGGAGCCGCCGTGACGGCTATACTCACAGTGCCACCGGCTCTGGAGCCGGTTTCGCTTGCCCAGGCGCATGCGCAGCTCAGGGTCTCCCACACCCACGAGGATGATCTGATCGAGCGTCTGATCAAAGCCGCACGGGAACAGGTGGAGACACTCACACGGCGGGCCCTTATAGAACAGGAGTGGCGACTGCTTCTGGATGATCTTTCACCAGACCGCCTGATCCGCCTGCCTGTCGCGCCGGTCGCACAGATCCTGCAGGTCTACACCTATGACAGGGAAGGCAACCAACAGCTGGTGCCAGCGTCGAACTATCAGGTGGATTTGGCCGGAAATCCCGCCCGCCTGCGCTTCAAGGCAGGCGCGGTTGGGCCGTTGCGAGACCTCAACGGCATCGAGGTTGACTTCAAAGCTGGCTACGGCTCAGCAGCAACCTCGGTTCCCGCAGGCCTGCAAACCGCGATTCTGATGCTGGTCGGCTTCTGGTACGAGCGCCGCTCCATGCTGGAAGAAGATCGCCTCACAGGCCTCATGCCCCACGGCTTCGAGGCAGCACTCTCGCCTTACAAGGTGCTCAGGATATGAGAGCAGCAGGCACACTCAACGAGCCATTGCTGCTGCTTAGACCTGAGATCACCAACGGCACGGATGGCTCTATCACCAAAAGCTATCAGCAAGTCGCCATGGTCTGGGGGCTGGTAGAGGCATCCACTGGCTCACAGAGTACCGTGGCAGGCCGCATTGCCAGCGCTTACCCGCTCACGCTCACCCTCCGCCGCCGCACAGATGTGGCAGAGGGCTGGCGGGTGGAGCGGGATGGACAGAGCCTCAGGGTAAAAGCAGTTCTCCCGCACTCAGAGCAGGAGCCCTTCATGCAAATCCTTTGTGAGCAAGAGGAGGGCGATGATGGGGGAGCTTGAATTCCGCAAAGCCCTGTTTCAGGCAATCCACGCCAAGGCATCGCTAAAACCCTATCTGGGAGATCCAATGCGGGTGTTTGACGGCGTGCCAAGGGGAGCAACCTTGCCCTATGCAACGCTGGAGGCTGTCACCACACAATTGCTGACAGGCCATCTGGACGACGGCGGCAGGCTCACAGGTTCCATAGGCATCTACTCCCGCCATGCAGACCGGGCTCAAACCCAGGAGATCCTCCAGATCTTCAACGAACTGCTGGAGACGGGTGTCACGTCACCTGCCGGACTTGAAACCTCAGGCCTGACCATGACTGAAACCAGCTGCCGCCGTCTGGGCGATGGTCGCACATGGTACGGACGCATCAAGTTCTCCGTCCTGCTGCAAAAGACTGCTTAACACCAACCTTTGAGAGGAAAACAGATGGTCGCTCAGGCCGGAAAAGACCTGCTGTTGAAACTGGACACAGTGGGAGATGGCACCTTTGAAAGCGTGGCAGGTCTGCGCTCAAGACGCCTCGCCCTCAACGCCACGCCCATTGATATCACCGATGCCGAAAGCGCAGGCCGCTGGCGCGAGCTGCTGGCAGGAGCCTCCACCCGCCACGCCTCGCTCTCTGGCAGTGGCCTGTTTCGCGACAAAGCATCCGCAGAAAAAGTCCGCACCGCTTTCTTTGCTGGAGAGCTGCATACATGGCAGGTCATCCTGCCCGGCTTTGGAACACTGGAAGGCCCGTTTCACCTGTCTGCATTGGAATACTCCGGCGACTACCGATCTGAAGTCACCTTCGAGATCTCGCTGGAATCCGCCGGGGCTCTCACGTTCACCCCGCTAACCTGAGGAGTACAGGATGCCACCTAAAACCTATGGCAGAGGTGTTAATCGCAGGCGCGGTGAAGTCCTCGCAGACCTTGGCGGTCAAAAGCACATTCTTGTGCTCACTCTCGGGGCACTGGCAGAGCTGGAGGACGCGCTCAGCTGCAGCACATTACAGCAGCTGACCGAGCGGTTTTCCTCTGGGCAGCTGAGTGCTGCCGACATCATCAAAGTGCTCGGTGCAGGCCTTCGCGGGGGTGGACTTATCATTGAGAACGAAGAAGTCGCAGAACTCTCCCATGAAGGCGGCGTTGCAGCCCTTGCCAAGCTGGCAGGTGAGCTCCTGGTCGCCACGTTCTCTCCACCTCAGCAGTCTCAATCGTGAAGCATGAGCAATCTGAAAACCAACCGGTGCCCTGGCATGACCTGATGCACAAAGCCTGCCGGGAGCTTGGCTGGTCACCGCCCACCTTCTGGCAATCAACACTGGTTGAGCTGGAAATGGCTTTCACTCCACCGGGAACCCGTAATGCCCGCACGATCACACGAGGTGTACTGGAAGGGCTGCTGGCCCAGTTTCCAGACAAAGAGGATCAACAAACACCATGACCGATAGTTTTAATAAACCGCTGAATGTAGAAGACGCGCGTGAGTTGGAAACAACCATGCAGGAGGTCAACGCCCTTGCCAAAGAGTTCTCTTCAGAGCTTGGCAAAGGCCTGCAAAGCGCAGTCACCTCTGGCAAAGACCTGCAATCGATCCTCTCACAAGTCGCGCTCAACATGTCCAGCTCTGCTCTCAACAGTGCCTTAAAACCACTTGAAAACCTGCTTTCTGCTGGAATTTCATCAGCTATTGGTAATGTGGCAGGCGTGACGCCCTTTGCAAAAGGCGGTGTTGTTTCCAGCACGACGATGTTCGCGGCAGGCAACACGGGCTTGGGGGTGATGGGAGAGGCGGGGGCAGAGGCAATCCTGCCTTTGCAGCGCGGCAATGATGGTCGTCTGGGCGTTGCCATGAATGCGGGCAACACGCAGCCCAACGTCACAATAAATGTGGCGACACAGGATGTGCGCAGCTTTGAAAGATCTCAGGGGCAGATTGCGATGATAATGGCCCGCGCCACCGGACGGGGGCGACGCGGGCTATGACGTCGGCATTGAAGAGGAGGGACTCAAGGACCGACGTGGCTTTGCTACCGGACGGTGGTAGCAAACTTTTTGGAAAAATCCGTTGCTTTGCAAAGAGGGAGGAGCATCGACAACGGGTCTACGCAAATCACGCAGATAACTTTCCCATGTCAAACCTATTAGATGCTTCGCGGGCGCCCAGCCTTGAGCCAAGTCAAACAGGAGGGTGAAATGCAACCATGTTTTGTTGATGAATCATTCCCACTTGGAATTTCCCTAGGGGCTTCTGTCAGAGTAGAAAAACGCAGTCAGGTCACAAGGTTACTCAATGGCGCAGAAACCCGAAACGCCATCTGGAAGGGAACGCGACGGCATTTTGATGTGGGAACCGGATTGCGCAGCGCGGCAGACCTGCAACGAGTGCTCTCCTTCTTCGAAAAAGTGGGGGGTCGCCTCTGCGGATTCCGGTTTCGTGACCCCATGGATCATAAATCCTGCGCCTTTGATGCGAGCCCATCTGCAACCGATGTGACGATCGGAACTGGCGACGGGACAATAAAGACGTTCCAACTCATCAAGCAAGTGGGAGCAGCAAGCGTTGCCTGGCAGCGCAAAATCACGAAACCAGTGGCAGGAACTGTCTCGGTTGCGGTCGCCGGTCAATTGAAAACCGTCGGCAGTGATGTGCTTCTCGATCCTCTGACAGGCAATCTTGAATTTCAGGCAGGTCACATTCCCTCAAACGATCAGTTGATCACGGCGGGCTTCTTGTTCGACACACCCACACGCTTTGAAAACGACCAGCTGGAAATCAACCTCTTGCACTTTGAGGCAGGGCAGGTGCCATCCATCCCACTCGTCGAACTTCTCATCTGAAACCAACTCTGCGAGCAAACCCATGTTCAATGCTGCTTTGAAAGAACACCTGACCGGTGAGGGCACAACCGTGGCCTACTGCTGGCGCTTAACCGCTCCATCCGATCTCAGCCTCGGTTTCACCACCCACGACCATCCAATCACACTGCTCGGTAAAACCTATGAACCCGGCATCGGATTGGATGGCACTCAGGCCATGGCTCAATCTGACTTTCAAGCCGGACAGGAAGAAGCGCTGGGCGTCCTCTCTTCTGACAGCTTAAACGAGAAGGAGTTGAGTGCGGGTCTTTGGGACAATGCCGAAGTCGAGGTCTATCTGGTCAACTGGCAAAACCCGGAGGAGCACGAGTTGCTCCGGCGCGGCTCCCTTGGTGAAATCACAAGAGATGCCGATGTGTTCCGCGCCGAGTTCCGCTCATTGGCCACCAAACTCTCTGAGCCAAAAGGCAGGCAGCTCTCCCACCAATGTCATGCAGATCTGGGAGATACCAACTGCAGGATCAGTCTGGACGCCGTTGCCTACACAAGACAAGTGAGTATCACAGGCAAAGAAGGCGGCAATCGGTTGGTCATCGAAGGCAACACCGATATCGGCACAGACTGGTGGTCCTTCGGCAAGCTCATCTTTCAATCCGGCCCCTACGCCAATCAACCCCTGCGCATTGCCAGTCACCTCATTGAGCAAGGCAAGCACAAACTCACGCTCTGGGCACCCTTGTTACTGGAGCAAACTTATCCGTTATTCGCGTCCGTTTCCGCAGGCTGCGATAAAAGCTGGAGCAGCTGCCAGACTAAGTTCCAGAACACCGAGAACTTCCGGGGCTTTCCTCATATGCCGGGCAACGACTTCATCCTTGCCGGACCTGAAAGCCAATCTGCCGCCAACAACGGCGAAAAGCTGGTGGGGTAATCATGCAGCAGTCTCCCCAAACCCTCCTGAAGGAAGCGCGCAGCTGGGTCGGAACGCCTTACCAGCATCAGGCAACAACCAAAGGTGCCGGCTGCGATTGTCTTGGCCTTATCCGCGGCCTCTATCGCTTTCTGCACCATACCGAGCCGCCCGTTCCCGCCAGCTACGCACCTGAATGGGCGGAGCTGAACGGCGAAGACCAGTTGCTCATTGCTGCGCACCAGTATCTGAACGAGGTGCAAGGCCCTTTGCAAAAGCCAAGGTCAGCGGAGGTCATTCTGTTTCGCTGGGCACCGCAGTCTCCCTGCAAACATCTCGGTTTCATGACCAGCAAAGACCGCTTCATCCATGCCTACGAGGCGGTGGGAGTGGTTGAAAGCCCGCTGGTGCCCATGTGGCGCAACAAGATTGCAGGGCGTTTTTCATTTTTCTCAAGTCAGTGATCCGGAAAGGACAGGACCATGGCAACAATGGTGCTATCAAGTGTTGGTGCAGCCGTTGGCGGCGCAGTCGGTGGCCCTTTCGGCGCTATCATAGGACAAACGCTGGGGGCTATTGGCGGGGCGTGGATCGATCAGCAGATCTTCGGTGAAAACCGGGAACTCTCTGTCGGCAAGCTAGGCGACCTGCAATTGCAAACCGCAGCTGAAGGCGCATCTCTTCCCTTTGTCTATGGCCGTGTCCGCGTGACTGGCAACATCATCTGGGCAACGCGGCTCGAAGAGGTGGTCTCCGAAGAAAAGCAGGGTGGAAAATCCACTGGCTCATCGACCAGTATCACCAGCCACAGCTACTTCGCCAATTTCGCCGTCGCCCTTTGTGAAGGCCCTATCACCGCAGTACGCCGTGTCTGGGCCAACGGTACGGAGCTGGACACCAGCGCAATTAACATGAGGGTGTATCTGGGGGCAGAAGAGCAACAACCGGACCCCCTAATAGAAGCCAAGCAAGGCACTGCACCAGCCTATAGAGGCACCGCGTATGTGGTGTTCGAACGTCTCCCGCTGACTGAGTTCGGTAATCGGATCCCTCAACTCGCCTTCGAAGTGCTCCGCTCCATTGAACCACTGGAACAGCAGATCAAGGCGGTCACGCTCATCCCCGGAGCAGGCGAGTTCGCCTACCATCCGCAGGAAGTCATCGAGGAACTTGCCCCCGGCAACACCCGGAGCGTCAACCGCCATGGCAAGGGAGAGGAAACCGATCTGGTCTGCTCTTTGGATGAACTTCAGGCACTGTGCCCAAACCTGAAAAGCGTCGCGCTTGTCGTCGCCTGGTTTGGCGATGACCTACGCGCTTCCCAGTGCACCATTCAGCCCAAAGTGACCTACCAGACCACAAAGCACTTACCTGAGAACTGGAGCGTTGCAGGCCTGACCCGCGCTGAAGCGCAGGAGGTCTCCCGCATCAATGACAGACCTGCCTATGGTGGCACGCCCTCCGATGCCTCCGTCACTGAAGCCATCAAGGAACTAAAGCGCCGTGGCCTTGCCGTCATGTTCTACCCGTTCGTGATGATGGACATCCCCGATGATAACCAGCTGCCCGACCCATATGGCGCAACCAAGCAGTCCAGCTTCCCCTGGCGCGGACGCATCACCTCTGACATCGCAGCAGGACAACCCGGAACGCAGCAGGGAACCAGCGCAGTTACGCCTCAGATAGACGCTTTTGTCGGCTTAGGCAGTGACTGGCGGTTCCGCCGTTTCATCCTGCACTATGCCAATTTGGTAAAAGAGGCCGGGTGTGTGGAAGCGTTTCTCATCGGCTCAGAAATGCGCGGTCTCACCCAATGTTGGGCAGGCGGCGGCACGTTTCCTTTCGTTGATCACCTGAAAACACTGGTCACTGAGGTCCGTCAGATTGTCGGCAGTCAGACCAAACTTTCTTACGCAGCCGACTGGAGTGAATACGCGGGCCACACCCCTCAATCCGGTGACCTGCGATTTCCTCTGGATCCGCACTGGGCACATGCAGACATCGATTTTGTCGGCATCGATAACTACCTGCCATTATCGGACTTGCGTCAGAACGATGACCCGCAAACAGCCTACAACCTCAAGGACCTTCGGGAGGGAGTAGCCTCCGGCGAATATTACGACTGGTATTATGCCAATGACTCAGACCGAGCTGAGAAAACCCGCAGCCCGATTACGGACGGAGCCTACAACAAGCCATGGGTGTTCCGGCAAAAGGACCTTCAGAACTGGTGGCAGAACCAACATTTTGAACGTGTTGCAAGTGCTGAACAGAACACGCCAACCCCCTGGGTGCCGCAATCCAAACCCATCTGGTTCACCGAACTCGGCTTTCCTGCAGTAGATAAAGGAACGAACCAGCCCAATGTCTTCGTGGACCCCAAATCTGCCGAAAGCGCATTGCCGCACTTCTCCAGCGGGCGGCAGGATGACCTTGTCCAGCGTCGCGCATTGGAAGCAAGCCTCAGTTATTGGGGAACAGACCATCCGGACTGGCCGCAAGGCGACAATCCAGCCTCAAGTGCCTACGCAGGTACGATGGTCGATGCGGACAACGCCTTCCTCTGGACATGGGACGCCCGCCCGTTCCCTGAGTTCCCGACATATTCCGATGTTTGGGCAGATGGTCAGAACTGGCAGCTCGGCCATTGGCTGACAGGTCGTCTCGGTGCAACCTCTCTCTCAGGCCTCATCCGTACCATGCGTGATGATTTTGGACACACCCAAGAGCTGACAGAGATCGCTGAACTGGGCGAAACCCTCGAAGGCCTGATCGTGACAGGCCCAACGTCCTTACGCTCTGCGCTTTCTCCCGTCCTGCAACTCGCCGGAGGCATCGCCGTTGATCGCGGAACCCATCTGGCCATCCTCCCCAAATACGCCAAGGCCACAGATTATGGAAAACTGAGCCTTGCTGACCTGCTGGAAGCTGAAGAGGAGGAGGGCTACATCTCCATCAGCCGCAATGATGGTAGCGACCTGCCAGCTGAACTCCGACTGCGGGGAATGGACCCCAATAACAATTATGAGCCTCTCGTCGTCTCCTCCCGCCGTCTGGAAGGCATGGACAGGCGCACCTCCAATATCCAGCTCCCCATCACAGCTTCGCTCTCCTCAGCCAAAAAGCTGGTTCAAAAAATGCACCAGAGCGTGTGGCTGGATCGGGAGGCCCTTCAGTTTAAACTTGCTCTGAGTAAAATTGCTCTGAGACCGGGGGATGTGCTTGAACTTCCCGGCGAGCTTCTGGGTGATGGCACCACTTCCGTTCAGTGCCGGATTGATCAGATCTCATCTGGTGCTCATCTGGACGTTCAGGCCATACGGCTCAACGGATATCCTAATATCGCTGCAGCAGTCACGGAGGGATCATCACAACGATCTTTCAACGACACCACCTCAGGTCCGCCAATTGTCAGCGTCTTGGATTTGCCAAGGTTCCACAGTGAGGGAGCGGATGATGGAAGCCCGGTGGTCGCTATCTACAATGCGAATTGGCCGAGTGCCTATCAGCTGTACAGCTCCAGCTCAGGTGAAGAATTCACACCGCTAGTGCAGGTGACAGAACCAGCCACCATGGGCATATTGCAAGAACCTCTCAGCCCCGGCCCACTTTGGCGATGGGATTTGGTCTCTCATATCACCGTAAAACTCTACGGAGGCCAGTTACAAAGCCGAATGCTACTCGATGTGCTGTCAGGCGCAAATGCCTGTGCCATTCGCAAAAATGATGAGTGGGAAGTGATACAGTTCTGTAAAGCAGAACTGATCGCCCCCATGACCTACAAACTCACGCAGTTGCTCAGAGGACAATTGGGTACGGAGCATCTGGTTGCTTCGTCGAGCGCTGAGAACGCTGATTTCATCCTGTTAGATCAATCCCTGCTGAAAATGCCATGGACCAGCGACAAAGCTGATGTTGCGCTCTCATATCGTGTCGTTCCAGCTGGCAAACCTCTGGGCTTTAAATGGGCCGTGAACACAAGCCATGCCGGAAAACAAAGCTCACTTAAACCATTCGCACCGGTTCATCTGAGTGCAAGCCAAGCAGATAATGGGGATTTGGAACTTAAATGGATTCGCAGAGCCAGATGGGAGGCGGACAGTTGGGCAACGCCAGATATTCCCCTCCAAGAGGATAAACTTCAGTTTTCTGTCACGCTTTATCGTCAGGATGAAGGCGAAAATGAACGAACAGCCTTGCGTGAATACGAGGCCACACAGGAAAGCCTGACAATCCCACAAACCCAGCTGCAATCGCTATTTGGAGCAGGTCAGCATCTGGTGGCCTGTGAAGTTGCTCAAAACTCAACGAAATTCGGTTTGGGGACAACTTCAGATTGCTTGGCGAGCGTAACACTTTAACAATTGCTTTTACCGGATTATTTGCAAACCAAGCCAAGAAACATCACAGACCCCAGAGAATCTGCTAGGTCTTTGTTTTGAAATATATAACACCTCGTTCATGTGAGGTTCAGCCAGTGCCAGTTAGAAGACGCCCTATGAGACACCAATTCCACAACCTCTTTTTTCGCTCATTGATGGCACTGGCTTTGGCGGCAACGGTTTTTACATGGTCTGCACCTGCGCAGGCCGCGTGTTTGTCCTCCAGCCAGACCAGGCAAGCTGTTGCCAGCGGTCAGGCGCGACCTTTGGGTTCGCTGCGGGTCAATGGGCAGATACTTTCAGCCAAACTCTGTGAGCGAGGAGGGGGGTTGGTCTATGTGCTGTCCGTACTCAACAACGGCAACGTCTCGCAAGTGACGCTGGATGCACGAACTGGGCGCCGGTTGTAACCGAGCTGAGAAGAACTCTGGATAGAGATTTTTCTGCCTGAATTTGAACGAATTTTGGAAGCGATATTAGGCGATACTGCGCATTCCTATCTGAAAAGTGGGTAACGGTTTTCAGATAGGAATGCGCAACTGAAAAATTAAAGCAGTCTGAACTGCTTTATGAGCCTGAGTGCTTGTGTGGGGTAGATCTTATGCGAATGTTGATCGTTGAAGATGATCGGGATTTGAACAGACAACTGTCTGAAGCGTTGGAAGACGCCGGTTACGTTGTCGACAAAGCATATGATGGCGAGGAAGGCCATTTCCTCGGCGATACTGAACCTTATGATGCTGTCATTCTGGATCTTGGTTTGCCGCAGATGGATGGTCTCAGCGTATTGGAACGTTGGCGCAGAGACGGCCATTCCATGCCAGTCCTTATCCTGACGGCTCGTGATCGTTGGAGCGATAAAGTCGCTGGCATTGATGCTGGCGCAGATGATTACGTTGCAAAGCCCTTCCACATGGAAGAAGTGCTGGCACGGGTGCGGGCACTGGTGCGCCGCGCCGCCGGTCTGGCCTCCAACGAGATCTCCATTGGCGACATTGTTCTGGACACCAAAGCAGGCAAAGTGACGAAAAACGGCATGTCCGTAAAACTCACCTCTCACGAGTTCCGCCTGCTGTCTTACCTCATGCACCACAAAGGCCGAGTGATTTCCAGGACCGAACTGGTTGAACATCTGTACGATCAGGACTTTGACCGCGACTCCAACACCATTGAGGTGTTTGTAGGCCGATTGCGCAAGAAGTTTGGTAGTTCACTGATCGAGACCGTGCGTGGATTGGGCTACAGGTTACAGGAAGAAAATGCCTGATAAGAACAGCGCAGACACCAACAACTTGCAGGGGCTGCTCAACTGGAACCCCATCAGGTTCATTCGCAAGAAGCAACAGGCGTCATTGGCATGGCGTCTGATTTTTGTTGCAGGCCTGTGGGCTGTTGTCAGTCTTGTGGTTGCGGGTGCTATTCTTGTTGCTCTGTTTCGTGAGGCGGGTGAGAAAGCACTGGATGAGCGCCTTGAAGTCCACATGACAGCAATTGTCAGTGCGCTTGCTGCGGAAGGAGAGCAGAAGAACCCTGCATTAAGCCGTATCGGTGATCCACGGTTTAACATGCCGCTGTCGGGATGGTACTGGACCGTACAGCGCGGTGGCAAAGTTCTGTTTGAAAGCGAATCTCTTTTTGGTGACACGCTGCGCCTGCAAAACATGAAGGGCGAACTGGAACTCAAACAAAATATCACTGGCCCAGCTGGTCGCGATCTGCGCCTCTTGCAAAAGCGTATCCAGTTTGGTGGTCTCCAACCTGTAACAATTGCAGTTGCCGGAAGCACGCGAGAGCTTGGTGAAAGTACCGCATCCTTTGCATGGCAAGCGGCGATCACGCTGGGCGTTCTCGGTCTTGGTCTTGTCGCCGCCATCTTCCTGCAGGTGCGCTTTGGCTTGCGGCCGCTAACAGAACTTCAGGAGAGCCTTGGTCGGGTCCGTCAGGGAAAAGAGGAAGAAGTTCAGGAAGATCTGCCAAAAGAGCTGAAACCGCTCGCTGTTGAACTCAATGCTCTCATCCACTCAAATAGAGAAGTAGTGGAACACTCCAGAACTCAGGTGGGAAATCTTGCCCATGCCCTGAAAACGCCTCTCTCTGTCATTACCAACGAGGCTAGAAGTTCAGATGAACCGCTCGCCCTGAAGGTTTCGGAGCAAGCGGATCTTATGAGAGGGCAAGTTCAGCACTATCTGGAAAAAGCACGAATGGCGGCTCAGCGCCGGGTGATCGGAGTATCATGTGAGGCTGCTCCTGTCGTGTCGCGCATGGCGCGCGCTATGGAAAAAATCCATCGCGACAAAGAGCCGGAGATCACGGTTGATATGGATGAGACTCTGTTGTTCCGCGGGGAACAACAAGATCTGGAAGAAATCCTTGGGAACTTGTTGGATAACGCCTGCAAATGGTGTGATAAAAAAGTGTCAGTGGCGCTGAAAAGCAACAATTCCTCTGCGTCACTCATCGCTCTGATCGTAGAAGATGATGGCCCTGGGTTGGGGACTGAAGAGAAAAAACGTGCACTGCGCAGAGGGCAAAGATTGGATGAAACTGTTCCAGGAACGGGTTTGGGTTTATCCATAATTGTTGACATTGCAGGTATTTACGGTGGTTCATTTGAACTTGGTGATAGCGAGTTAGGTGGATTGAAGGCAACGGTGATCTTGCCGTCTCTGACAATCTGATCTGTTTTGGGGCAGGGGTTGCATCTGTTTCAAACAGTCCTGATAGTAAGTGTAACTGTGTTTTAAGGGGTTGCTCCACGATAGCGTTTTCAAGCTAATGACGCTGCTTTGGTTTGAGGCCTTACTGGAAGACCTTGGAAGGGACAAAGAGCCTTTCCGAAAACGGATAAGTCGCAAAAGCGACAAAGAGGATGCATGTTGGTGCGAAACTGGAAAAAACTGATGGTCTTACCTGTCGTTGTTGGCGGTTTAGCCAGCTGTGCGACATCTGATCATGCCACCAGTGCTCAAACCGATGCCGAATCCTCATCTATTTTCGGTTTCTGGTCTTCTGATAGTGAGCAGAATGCAGCAGCTCAGGCTGCAATCGACAGCGCCACAGAAGGCGAGTTGAAGCAACTGCTCAGAAGCGGTGACCTCGACACCGTCTATAAAGCACAGAGCAAAGCGTTGAATGCCTCTGATGCAGGCAACAAAGTTGTCTGGCGCAACCGATTCTCTGGCGCGCAAGGCACAGTTAAGTCTGGTCCGGTCTATTACGTGAATGACCGCCGTTGCCGCGATTTCCAACATACCATTGCGTATGATGAGAAAACGCAGCTGATCAAAGGTGCGGCCTGTAAGGACGGTGAGCGCTGGGCAGCGCTGAATTAGCCCAAAATCCCTCGCTATAAGCAGTTTTTGCTGAAGGAAACACACCTTTCGCATGCGGAAAAGGCTGCTTATCAAGATTTGATTAAGCAATTCCGCCGATAGTTTTGATCAACAAATACAATTTTAGCAGTTGTCGTCTGCTGCGAGTTGTGAGGGTTGAGCGTGTATAAGCTCAACCAGTGTAAAGCTGAGTACCAGAGAGATTTGGATGCACGAGGTCAACCATAAAGCATTGCAAATGGAGAAGGTGTTAGGAGCCTTGTCTCAATCTGCTTTGCGGATGTTGGAACGGTCTGTCGATGATACCGTGCAAAGCGGAACATCCGTGCCAAATGCCGAACTCATGCTGCTCACTATTCGCAGGCTCCTTGGTGAAGCCTCCTACATTCCTGAGAATAAGCTGTCTCTGGATACGCCACTCAAGCGCGCAATTCTAAGCCCCCTTCAACCATTCCTCATTCAAATACCGCTGAGCACGCCACAACAAGGTCGGATCGATGCCACAGTAATGGAGCCGCTCTGGACCTACATGCGCCAGGTGCTTCTTTCTAATGAGTTTACCGAAGCGGTAGAGGCCTTGGAAGAGCTGTGTCAGCAACAAGATTTGCCCACGACCCACGAAACTATCCAGAAAGCACTCTATACATGCGCTGAAGGTCTCCGTCTGCGTTTGGTTGCTGCTGCAAAAAAAGAGCTGGAAGCAGCAGATCAAGACATTCAGATAAAGACAAAGCTTCGCCGCAAGGTTGGAGGCCATGTCAATTTTGATTTCTTCTGTGACGTTCTGGTAATTTTGGAAAGAGCGCCTGCATGGGAAAAGGTGATAGCAGACACTCCACCTTTTGCAGAAGACATCCTGTCCATGACCTCCGGTAACAGTTTGGAAAACATGCGTGCCCATATGGAGCAGTACAGAGCTGAGGCCAATTATCTTGCAGCGCTGTCATTCCTTCGTCTGGACGAAGCGCCTGTTGATCTCATTAAACTGGCTCAAACCCTAGCTGCTGTTCCTGCTCTGAAAGATGTTACGGGCACCCCTTACGCAGCCTTTATAGAGTTTGCTTTGTCTTCTTTGGAGCAAAGTGTGTCTGTCGTTGAAGGTTGGCGCATGGAAGAGGAGGCCATTGTTGGGCTTCCGGAAGCAGCCAACGCCTGCTTGCTGCATTTTGAGGAACTGGAAGACCTTGAAGGCTTCAGCGCTTGTGGTCAATGGAATCAACGCGCAGTACAGCTCAAAAACCGTTTGTGTATTCTGCTACGCGATGAACTGCGCAACCTTCCGGCACAACTGGAGGAGGCAATTGCTTCAGAAACAAAACCTGACCTTGCAGATTTGCAGGGTGGTTATCGGCTGGTGCAGATTCAGCGCGCATATCACAAATGTTTGAGGGGATTAAAACTCGCCAAGTTAGCGTCGCAATATGCAGGTGTGCTTGGCTTGAACGAGCTGCAAATCTCAACCAGAGATCATGTCGAACGTTTCATCGATCGCAACTCCGAGAAGCTTTTGACAGCTCCCAAAGACGAGCAAAACAAGACTGAAAACCTTCCGAATTATGGCGAAATTTCGAGAAAATTGAGCCGTTTAATCTCGATGAGTGAGATCTCGCTGGAGCCGGAAGACACCGCGAACCTCATCCGCAGGCAGAAGACTTATCTGAAAGATGCCGCCTAACCCCCTAGTAGTGCATGCGTCTTTTAGAAAATAAGTGCAACTTCATAGGTATTTTGTGGGTATATGGCTTGTGCGACTGCCCGTCGCAGGGGGGGAACTGTTGCCTTTCACATTTAGAACCTGTCTATTTAAGCCACTATGACATTCTGGTTAGTTCTCGCAATTTTGACGGCGGCGGTCGCATTGGCCGTACTCGTTCCATTGGCTCGCTCTCCCAAGGTTAGTCCTGATGAGCGCAATGATGAAGCTGTGTTTCGTGCCCAGCTCGAAGAAATACAAAAAGATCTTGAGCGCGGTGTAATCGCGCCGGACATGGCAGAAGCCGCCAAAATTGAAGTGTCGCGTCGCTTGTTAGCCGCGCACAAGCAAAACCAGGGAGACCACCAGTCAGCTCCCTCTAAAATGCGCATGCGCATTGTGCAGCTGACAGCGGTTGTTTTGATACCTCTGGCAGCGCTAGGTATGTATTTACAATACGGTTCTCCGGAAATCCCTGACCAGCCACGCGCTGAGCGTTTGGCTGAAACCGCAGGGCAGGCTGATCTTGAAGTTCTGATTGCCAGGACTGAGGATCACCTCAAAGAAAACCCCAACGACGGACAGGGTTGGGCTGTAATCGCACCTGTTTACATGCGTACGAGCCAGTTTGATAAGGCTCGCCGCGCCTATGCGCAGGCGTTGAGCCAGTTCCCTGAAAATCTCGATTTTATGGTTGGTTGGGCTGAAGCAAGCATTTTCGCAAATGAAGGACAAGTGTCCGATGAAGTTGAAAAGGTTTTGCGTCGGATCAATCTTGCTAAGCCTGAAATGCTGCAACCCTACTACTATCTGGCAATGGCTATGGGCCAGAAGGGCCAGATAAACGAAGCGCTGGCTGCCTGGAATGCTCTGCTGAAGACTGCAGATCAAAATGCTCCTTGGGTGGACGCGGCAAAAGCACAGCGTGATGAACTGATCGCACGAGGCGCTGTTGTATCTGGTGAGGCTGCGGCAATCCCGGCACTTGGACAGCCTGCAGGACCTTCTGCTGATGAAGTTGAAGCAGCAGCTGAGATGAGTGCGGAAGATCGCAATGAAATGATCAACCAGATGGTTGTTCAGCTGGATGAACGCCTTAATGAACAAGGTGGTTCTGTTTCCGAGTGGGGACGCTTGATACAGGCCCGCATTATCCTCGGGGAGCAGGTGGAGGCCGCAAAAGCAGTCGCCCGCGCAAAGCAAAATCTCAAGGACGATGCAGCTGCACTGGAACAGATCAACCAACTGGCCACGAGCCTGAATTTGAGCCCTGTCGAATAAAGCAGGGGTTACATATCTTTGATGAATGCCAAGCGGTTTTCGGAAATAAGATATGCCTAGGACAAAGAGATAGAGCTTCTTTTGATGTTCTATTGAGCTGCAGAATACAAACGCCGTAAGGCATTAGTTGGCAACGTATCTACGGAACTACGAGTATGACACGTAAACAAAAAAGACTCGGGCTTATTGGTCTTGCGGGATTGGTGCTGGGGTCAGCTGTCGGCTTGGTTCTTTATGGACTCTCCAGCAGCGTGACTTATTTCCAGAGCCCAAGCGACATCGCTGAACAGCAAGTTGAAGTTGGGCAACGCATCCGTCTTGGTGGTCTGGTTGAAGATGATTCTCTTGATAAGAGCCGAGGCTCAGTGATCCTCTTCCGTGTAACCGATCAGGCTGAAGCTATTCCGGTTTCTTACAAGGGCATTTTGCCAGATCTGTTCCGTGAAGGACAGGGCATCATCGCTGAAGGTCACATGAACGAGAAGGGTGTCTTTATTGCAGACACAGTTCTGGCTAAGCATGATGAAAGCTATATGCCAAAAGAGGTCTACGAGACCTTGAAGGAAGATGGCCACTGGATGGAGGAGGAACAGGCCGCCTCCGCAGAGCAAAGCACCAAAGTAAACTAAAAAGTAAAATCAACCGGCTCTGCCCAAAAGGGCCGGTTATCCAGCGCCAAATGGATACTAGGATATCGTAATGATAATTGAACTTGGCCACTATGCACTCATTCTGGCATTGGTAGTCGCGGCTGTTCAGTCGGTCTTTCCAGTGTGGGGTGCAGTGAATTCAGACCACCGTCTGATGGGGATGGCACCTGGCCTTGCCGTACTTATGTTCCTTTTGACTTGCGTTGCCTTTGCCGCATTGACCTGGGCATACCTGAACTCAGACTTCTCGCTTCTGAATACCTATCAGAATTCCCATAGTGACAAGCCGCTGGTCTATAAAATCTCCGGTGTGTGGGGCAACCACGAAGGCTCTATCCTTCTCTGGGTGCTTATTCTGGTGCTGTTCGGTGCATTGGTTGCAGTGTTTTCACGCAACATTCCACAGCGCCTCCGGGCTGCTACTCTTGGCGCTCAGGGCTGGGTTTCCTTTGCATTCCTGCTCTTCGTCATTGTTGCATCAAACCCGTTTACCCGTATCAGCCCTGCACCATTGCAAGGTTCAGGTCTCAACCCAATGCTGCAGGATGTCGGCTTGGCGATCCATCCGCCAATTCTTTACATTGGCTACGTTGGCTTCTCCATCGTGTTCGCGTTTGCTGCAGCTGCGCTCATTCTTGGCAAACTTGATGCCGCCTGGGCGCGTTGGGTACGTCCTTGGATCCTCGTAAGCTGGATCTTCCTGACCCTCGGCATCGCAATGGGTTCTTACTGGGCTTACTACGAACTCGGCTGGGGTGGCTGGTGGTTCTGGGATCCGGTTGAAAACGCATCTTTCATGCCATGGCTCACCGGTACAGCGCTACTTCACTCCGCAATCGTAATGGAACGTCGGGATGCACTGAAGGTTTGGACTGTCTTCCTCGCACTGCTGACATTCTCCTTGTCGCTGCTGGGGACCTTCCTCGTCCGTTCAGGTGTTCTCACCTCCGTACACGCATTCGCAGTTGATCCGGCACGTGGTCTCTTTATCCTTGCGATTTTGCTAATCTTTGTCGGTGGGTCACTCACACTGTTTGCATGGCGCGCACCATTGCTTCGTCAAGGTGGCCTGTTTGCACCAATCAGTCGCGAAGGTTCGCTGGTACTGAACAACCTGTTCCTGACAACAGCCTGTGCTGCGGTCTTTGTCGGTACGCTTTACCCACTCGTTCTGGAAGCCTTCTCTGGCGACAAGATCTCCGTGGGTGCACCATTCTTCAACCTGACATTCGGCCCAATCATGGTGCCAGTACTGATCCTGATGCCATTTGGCCAGCTTTTGGCATGGAAGCGTGGTGATGCATGGGGTGTAGCCCAACGATTGACCTCTGCTTTTGTGATCGCAATGCTCGCGACTTTCGGCCTGATCTGGTTCATGGGCGTCAGCACAACAAGCATTATGACAGCGCTTGGCTTCGGTTTGGCATTCTGGGCGATCTTTGGCTCCCTCTGGGAAATCGTTGAACGTTCCCAGCTGTTCAAAATTGGTTTTGGTCGTTCCATGGCCCGTATCAAAGGCTTTGCACCAACCGTCTGGTCTACTGTTCTGGGCCATGCTGGTCTTGGGATTACGGTTCTGGGTATTGTGACGACAATGGCGTTTGAATCTGAACGCGTTGAAGTGATGCGACCAGGCGATACGCTTGAACAGAACGGTTACAATGTGACCTATGAGAAGAGCTGGACCCAAAATGGTCCGAACTATCAGGAGATGGTCTCCCGGTATACTCTTCGTAAAGGTGGCAATGTCGTCGGTATCATGGAGCCATCCAAGCGTGCTTATAATGCCAGTGGAATGCCAATGAGTGAAACATCCATCGCGACCTTCGGCTTCTCGCAGGTGTACTTTGCAACAGGTGATTCTGACGCAAATGGTGGTATTGTTACCCGCATTTACTTCAAACCGCTGATCACGCTGATCTGGATTGGTACTCTGCTTATGTCTCTGGGTGGTTGTATTGCTCTCTTTGATCGTCGCCTGCGTGTTGGTGCTCCTGTTTCAGCCCGCAAGCGCAAAGGCGTAGCAGGCGGTGTTGCAACAGCAACCCCAACACCGGCGGAGTAATGACCATGAAGATGAAGTTCGTACTGGTATTGATCTCTTCTGTTCTTCTGGGAACTCCAGCTGCTTATGCAGTCAACCCGGATGAAGTGTTGAAAGATCCTGTTCTGGAAGAACGTGCACGCGAAATTTCCAAGGAAGTGCGCTGCGTGGTCTGCCAGAACCAGTCCATTGACGACTCCAACGCTAAACTGGCGAAGGATCTACGCCTGCTGGTGCGTGAGCGACTGGTAGAAGGGGACAGTGACAAGGAAGTCATGGACTATCTTGTTGACCGCTATGGTGAGTTTGTCCTTCTCAAACCGCGCTTTGCGTTCCACACCCTGTTTTTGTGGGGCGGCGGACCTCTCGCATTGCTGCTTGGAGGCTTTTTCCTGTGGCGTACATCGCGAAAGAAAAAGCATGCACCGCTGAAGAGCAGCACAGCGGGTGTCAAACCGCTCTCGGATGAAGAACAGGCCGAACTCGACAAGCTCATGTCTTCTAAATAAGACCAATAACAGAGCCCCGCAGACATGGTTTGCGGGGCTCACGTTTAATCACATCTTCTTGCAACCAGTTGAATTGTAAAGACGCCTGTAAGCGCGCACTAGATACCTGTCTCTTAATATATATTCCGAATGTGCCAGCTGCGCAGGAAATGACAGGAACAGTTCAAATGGCAAACGATCCCATTAAATTGGAATTTGAAGGCTCTCAGGGAGCGCATCTTGCAGCGCGTCTGGACACACCAGACGGTGAACCAAAGGCCTATGCCCTGTTCGCCCATTGCTTCACTTGTTCCAAGGATCTTTCCGCAGCACGACGCATTGCATCTGCTTTGACCAAAGACGGGATTGCTGTTCTGCGCTTTGACTTCACTGGTCTTGGCAACAGCGGCGGCGACTTTGCCTCCACCAACTTCTCATCAAATCTTCAGGATCTTGTTCGCGCCGCTGATTACCTGCGAGAGCATTATGAAGCACCAAAGCTGCTTGTAGGGCATTCTCTGGGCGGCGCAGCTGTGCTTGCAGCAGCCTCTGAGGTGCCAGAGGTAAAAGCAGTTGCAACAATCGGTGCACCAGCCTCAGCAGATCATGTGATTCATAACTTTGGGGCTTCCCTTGATGAGATAAAAGAGAAGGGCGAAGCTACCGTCCAGCTCGGTGAACGACCGTTTAAGATTAAACGCCAGTTTATCGAAGACCTTGAAGCGCAGGATGTTCGGTCGCGCGTTGCTGTGCTGAAAAAGGCAGTGTTGGTTCTTCATTCGCCAATTGATGCCACGGTTGGCATTGAGAATGCTGCTCAGATTTTTGAAGCAGCGAAGCATCCGAAATCATTTGTGTCTTTGGATGATGCCGATCACCTGCTGTTTAAATACAAAGATGCAGATTATGCAGCACGCGTGATTGCAGCATGGGCAAGCCGCTACATGCAGGGCTAATAAAAGACTGGTGGGAGCAACTACGAAGTTTTCCCATCATTACAGAAGATTAATGTGGCAGATAGGTGTTTGTAAGGTTCGCTCTGGCATAGTCATTCTCAACGAAATGCAAAAGCCCGTTTTCCCCGGTTGGGCTGAGATTGACTAAATGGAGTTGAGCCAAATGAAGTTGACCAAGAACGCAAGTTCCAGCGTTGTTTCCCTGTCTGCTGCAAAAACCACTTCCAAACGTCGTTCCCGTCTTCTCAATGGCACCATGGCACTGGCAATTGCAGGTGCAATGGTTGCTCCGCTGACACTTGTTCCGGCAACCGCTCAAGCCGAGCCTGTCCGCGTAAACGCGCCAGCAATGCCGAGCTTTGTTGGTTTGGTCGAAGCCGTTCAGCCAACAGTTGTTTCTGTGCGTGTTCGCTCTGAGGTTAAAGAGAATGATCGTCTGGCGGGCATTCCTCCAATGTTCCGCGATATGCCGGATGATCACCCACTGCAGAAGTTCTTCCGCGAGTTTGGTGGACCAGGTGGTGAGCAAAAAAAGAAAGCCCCACCACGCAAGCGCTTCGATCAATCTCAAGGGTCCGGCTTCTTCATCTCTGATGATGGCTATGTAGTGACCAACGAACACGTGGTTGAAGGTGGAACAGAGTTCACAATCGTAACCAGTGAAGGCGAAGAACTGGAAGCCTCATTGGTTGGTTCTGACAAGCGTTCTGATCTGGCTCTCCTGAAAGTGGAAAGCGAAGAAAAGTTTGAATACGTCGCCTTTACAGATGATGCACCACTGGTTGGTGAATGGGTCGTCGCAGTTGGCAACCCGTTCGGTCTGGGTGGCACTGTAACGGCAGGCATTGTCTCCGCCCGTGGTCGTGACATCGGCGCTGGCATCTATGACGATTTCCTTCAGATTGATGCCTCTGTAAACCGTGGCAACTCCGGTGGTCCTGCATTCAACGTGAAGGGTGAAGTTGTCGGCGTGAACTCTGCGATTGTGTCTCCAAGCGGTGGCAACGTGGGAATCGCATTTGCGATCCCGGCGCAGACTGCAAAAAAGATCATCTCTGACCTGAAAGAAGACGGCGCAGTAACCCGCGGCTGGCTTGGCGTTCAGATCCAGCCTGTGACCAAGGACATCGCTGAATCCCTCGGTCTCGAAAACGAAAACGGCACGCTGGTTGCCGAAGTTCAGGGCGATACCCCTGCAAAAGCAGCTGGCTTCCAGGCTGGTGATATCATCCTCAAGGTCGATGGTGAAGAAGTGAACGGCCCACGTGAACTGGCAAAGGTCATCGCCGGATATTCACCAAACACCGAAGTGAAGATCGAATACTGGCGCAATGGTGAAATCGAGACCGCGACTGTGAAGCTCGGCACTATTCCTGAAGAGAAAAAACAAGCCTCAGCGAGCAAAAGCAAGGATGCGAATACCGCATTGGTAGACAGCCTTGGCTTGGAACTGGCAACTGCTGAACAGGCAGGTGTTGATGAAGAAGGCGTTGTTGTCACCAAAGTAGATCCAGATGGACCTGCTGCTGACAAAGGCCTCGCACCTGGTGCGATCATCACCGAAGTTGCTGGTGTTAAAGTTGAAACACCAACGGATGTTGCAGAACAGGTTGAAACAGCACGTGAACAAGGACGCAAGGCAGTTCTGCTGCGTGTCACCCGTGGTGAGAACACACTCTTTGTAGCGATCCCGCTGGAAAAGGGTGAAGAATAAGCCACTTACAAGAATGCGGATCACGAGAAACGCCCCTCTCGTGATCCCTCGTCGAAACACCAAAGATACCCTCACAGGTGTTTCGGTTGTTTGAGGGGCTGATAGCAAGGGTAGCCCTCTACTTGATGTCAGTCCTAAAAACCAATGCTGGAAGAAAAGGCAGGGACCTTATCATCTGCCAACTTCACCTATAAAACTCATGCAAATGCTGACGGTTACCCCCAACAGCATTTGCTTTTTTTTATCGTTTCCCGTCAATGTGAGGAAACGACCAATGCCTTGCTCTGGGAAATGAAAAAATGAGAATCTTGATTATTGAAGATGATCGGGAAGCGGCAGACTATCTGCTCAAAGCACTGAAAGAAGCAGGGCACTCACCTGATCACGCAGACAATGGCGAAGACGGACTTGAGCTGGCAATCTCCAACACGTGGGACGTGCTCGTCGTTGATCGCATGCTGCCCAAACGTGATGGCCTCTCCATCATCGAAACACTGCGCGCCTCTGGTGATGAAACGCCCGTATTGATCCTCTCCGCGCTTTCGCAAGTAGATGATCGCGTTACCGGTCTGCGCGCAGGCGGAGATGACTACCTTTCAAAACCCTACGCCTTTTCTGAGCTGCTCGCCCGCGTTGAAGTGCTGAGCCGCCGTAAAGCTGGCCCACAAGTTGAAACCAAGTTGCAAGTTGCTGATCTTGTGCTGGATCGCCTCGCGCACTCTGTTAGCCGTGCTGGGCAGGAGATCGTGCTGCAGCCCCGTGAGTTCCGCCTTCTTGAGTACCTCATGAAGCATGCCGGACAGGTAGTGACACGCACCATGTTGCTGGAAAACGTCTGGGACTATCATTTCGATCCGCAGACCAACGTGATTGACGTTCACATCTCAAGGCTTCGGTCAAAGATCGACAAAGGGTTCGACTTCCCGTTGCTTCATACTGTTCGTGGTGCAGGGTATTCCATCCGTGACAGCTCTAACTAGGATCCTCTCAACCACAGCCTTCAAGCTGGCCGCAATCTACCTGACGTCGTTTACGGCGCTCTCTGTGTTTCTGTTCATCTTCATCTCGCAGAACACCGATGACCTGATGAACAAGCAGGTGGTGCAGACGGTTGATGCAGAAATTCAGGGCCTTGCCGAACAATATGCACAAAACGGCATCAACGGGCTCGTAGTTGGTGTGGAGCGCCGCGTCCGAAGCCCGAACTCAAACCTCTACCTCATTCTGGACTACTCTGGAAACGTCATTACGGGCAATATCGCCTACCTTCCTGAGAAAGTTCTCTCAGTGTCCGATGGCCGAATTCAGTTTGTCTCCTACACACCACTAGGGTTTGCTGAGACGGACCAGAACAAAGCCAAAGCGATCGTCCGCATCTTCGAATTGCCCGGCAACTTCAAGCTGCTGGTCGGACGTGATCTGGAAGATCAGGTCCATCTGAAAAGCTTGCTCGGTGACGCTTTGACCCTCTGGTTGGTCGGAATGGTCGTTTTGGCTGGCATCACATGGTTCTTCCTCAATCGCCGTATCCTGAAACGCATCGATAACTTGTCCATGAGCTCCCGTCTGATAATGGAAGGTGATCTTGCCGGTCGCCTCGATGTGACTGGTAACGGAGATGAGTTCGATCGTCTGGCAAGCAACCTCAATGTGATGCTGGATCGCATTGAAGAGCTGATGAAGGGCCTTAAGGAAGTCTCCGACAATATTGCCCATGATCTCAAAACACCGCTCACACGTATGCGAGGGCGCGTGGAAGCTGCACTGCGGCAAAACTTGAGTGAAAATGAAGGCCGCGAATGTCTGGAAGAGACACTGGTTGAGACCGATGAGCTGATCAACACCTTCAACGCACTGCTGCGCATTGCACGTGTGGAAGCTGGTTCCACTGGAGCGGAGCTGCAATCAATCAAGCTGGGCAACATCGTCAAGGACGTGTGCGAACTTTATGAACCCGTTGCCGAAGATGATGGTGTCGAGTTCTCTGTTTTACTGGAAGATGAGCCTGTCATCGAAGGCGATCGGGAGTTACTGGCGCAAGCTCTCGCAAACTTGATAGAAAATGCTCTCAAATACGGTCGCCCAACCGAAGAGAATGTCAAACCCACAATCAAAGTCGTACTGTCTGGAAATGATGAGCAGGCTATACTCAGCATAGAAGATAATGGTGCTGGTATTGCTGCTGCTGATCGTGAGCGGGTGTGTAATCGCTTCGTTCGGCTTGATAGCTCTCGCCATGCACCGGGTTCTGGGCTTGGATTGTCACTTATCAAGGCGGTGGTAACTCTCCATCATGGAGAATTGCAGCTAACATCGGCTGGGACAGCAGATGATTCTGAAAGTGATAAGCAATCTGGCCTGCGGGCCCGGATTGTTCTGCCTTTAAACAAAGGGCAAAGAGATGAGGGAGAGGGCAACGAAGCATGGGACAAGGCTCGGAAGAAGAACGCCACCAGCTAAAAAGCAGCATTCTGAAGCGCGAACATCGTGAAGGAGCTCTTGCTCCTTTATTTGAGCGCTTGGAACGCCAGCCCATCTGTGCAGATGATGATCTGGGTGATCGGCACCTGAAAGATCTTACTGAGAAGCTGGAACGTAAGGACCTCATTTCTGAGTTTGAACAGCTCTGTCAGGGCGCCCCCCATCTGCGCAGCTTTGTAAAAGGCTTCATGGTCAGTGCGCCGTTCCTGCGCGAGACCATGCTGCGCGATGTTCAACGCTTCCTGCGTATTTTGAATACACCGCCGGAAGAGACCATTGCGATCCTTTTACAGGACTGCCTGAATGCCCGACCTGAAAGCGAAGCTGCACTTATGCAGTCGCTGCGTCTGGCAAAACAGGAAATGGCTCTCACGGTTGCGCTGGCGGATATTGCAGGTGCATGGCCGTTGGAAAATGTAACGGGTGCTCTCACCAAGTTCGCAGATGCATCATTGACCGCCTGCCTACGCTTTTGCCTTCGCGAGCTTGAAGTCAGAGGTAAATTTATTCCGGTTGATCATGATGAACCGGAAAAAGAGGCAGGCTTCTTCATTCTGGCCATGGGCAAGCATGGTGCAGGTGAACTTAATTACTCCTCTGACATCGATCTGATCGTTCTTTATGATCCTGAGCGGAGCCGCTTGATTGGTGGTGCAGAAGCGCCTGTTGAATTCGTCCGTATCACCCGCCGACTGGTGAAGCTCATGAACGAGCGTACCGGGGATGGATATGTTTTCAGAACTGACTTGCGTTTGCGACCTGATCCTGGAGCAACGCCGCTGGCAATCTCTGTTCCTGCAGCGCTGGTCTATTATGAAAGCCTGGGCCAGAACTGGGAACGTGCAGCGCTCATCAAAGCACGCCCATGTGCAGGCGATATTGAAGCCGGTGAGATCTTCCTTGAAGAAATACGCCCATTCGTCTGGCGCAAATATTTGGACTATGCCGCCATTTCAGATGTGCACTCCATCAAACGCCAAATCCATGCTCACAAAGGCTTCAGCAAAATCACAGTTGCTGGTCATAACGTAAAGCTGGGACGAGGTGGCATTCGTGAAGTTGAGTTTTTCGCGCAGACCCAACAGCTGATCGCAGGTGGCCGCAACCCGCAACTACGCGACCGGCGAACACTGATCACACTGGAAAGACTGGCTGACTGTGGCTGGATCGACCAATCCGCTGCAGAAGATATGGAAGAAGCCTATCGCTACCTGCGCGAGGTTGAGCATCGCATTCAGATGATCAACGATGAGCAGACCCACATCCTGCCTAAGGATGAAGAGGCATTGGCACGTGTCTATCATCTTATGGGCATTCAAGGCCGCTCTGAGTTTGCTGACATGATCCGCTCTAAGTTTGAGTTGGTGCAAAAGCACTACTCAGGCCTGTTTGAGCATGAGCCAGATCTGGCAACCAACCTTGGCAATTTGGTCTTCACAGGAGATGATGAAGACCCCAACACGCTCGAAACTCTCAGCCAGCTTGGCTTCCAAAGGCCCGTTGATGCAATCCGCACGATCCGCCAATGGCACTACGGCAGATATCCGGCGGTCCGTGCGCCAAAATCTCGTGAACGGTTGACCGAGTTCACCCCAATTCTGCTGGATGCATTGGCGCGTACTGAAAATGCAGATAAAGCACTGCTCACATTTGACTCCTTCCTCTCCAAACTGCCAATGGGAGTGCAACTCTTCGGATTGCTTAAGTCTAACCCGCACCTGTTCAACTTGCTGACGATGGTGATGGGCAACGCACCACGTATGGCCGAGATCGTCTCCAAACGCGTCCACGTTCTGGATGCACTTCTCGACCCGGCATTCTTTGGTGGGGCGCCGTCTGCAGAGCAGATTGAAACAGCGCTTGCCGTGACGCTCGATCAGGCTGGGTACTATGAAGAAGCGCTTGACCGGGCGCGTATCTTTGTACAGGAGCAACAATTCTTGCTCGGCCTGCGCTTGATCACAGGAACGATCACAGCAGCAGAGTTAGGGCAGGGGCTTTCAACACTTGCAGACGCAGTGCTCTGTCAACTGTTGCCACGTGTTCAGCAGGAACTGGAAGATGCTCACGGCAAAATTCCAGGAGCTGAACTTGCTCTTGTTGCCATGGGCAAACTGGGTGGACAGGAAATCACTTGTGCATCGGACCTTGACCTGATCCTGCTCTACGATTTCCCCGAGGATGTCGTGCAAAGTGACGGCAAACGCCCGTTGGCCCCAAGCCAGTACTACAGTCGCCTCACTCAGCGCCTTGTATCCGCCCTGACTGCGCCGACGGCAGAGGGCGTCCTCTACGAGGTTGACTTCCGTTTGCGGCCCTCAGGCAACTCTGGACCTCTTGCAACGCGTTTTGCATCCTTCAAAGACTATCAGTCCAACGATGCCTGGACGTGGGAGCATATGGCCCTGACACGTGCTCGTGTCATCACCAGCTCAAGCCCTGAGTTTGCTCAGCAGATCGACTGTGCGGTCTCTCAGTTGTTGCAGGACAAGCGAGACATTGAAAAACTGGCCCGTGATGTCTGCGATATGCGTGCGCGCATCCAGAAAGAAAAGCCAGCAAAGAGCCCATGGCAGATCAAGGGTATTCCGGGTGGCTTGATCGACATTGAGTTCATTGCCCAGTTCTTGCAGTTGGCTCACGGTGTCGAGCATCCTGAAGTCCTGCAGGCGCGTACCGAAGATGCATTGCTTAAGGCGCGTGATTTTGGAGTATTGCGTGAAGAGGATGCTGACACGCTTATTCCAGCCCTTCGAAACTATGAGGACCTGACACAGATCCTGAAACTCGCTCAAACTGGACACTTTGATCCAAAAACAGCTCCGGGCGGCTTGCTCGACCTTCTTGTAAATGCAGGAGGTGAGCCAGACTTTGAACGTCTGACCATCTACATGCAGGAACAACAGATCATGGTCCGCAGAACCTTTGAACACCTCATTGGCAAAGTGGAAGAAGCTGAAAAGACTAGTTGAGCTGACTTCGTCTGAAGTAACAAAAAAGGCCGCTGATGAAGCGGCCTTTTCTTTGAAGATTGTCTTCTTGCTCTTAAGCAGCGTTCAGGTTGCTGATGCCTGTCAGGCGGCCTTTGTCGCGTCCCTTGGCTTTCAAGGGCAGCTTGATCGTAACCTCGGTGCCTGTGCCAACTTCAGAAGCGATTTCCATGTAACCGCCATGCAGCTCGCTGAGAGATCGTGCAATTGCCAGACCAAGGCCAGACCCTTTGTGCGTCTTGGTGAATTGGTTCTCCACCTGCACAAACGGCTTGGCAAGACGGTCGATATCCTTCTTGGAGATACCGATACCGTTGTCAGAGATCTTGAGTTCAGCAAAGGCACCCACCTTGCGGGCAGAAACCCGAACCTCACCATTGTCTGGTGTGAACTTGATAGAGTTTGCAAGCAGGTTGAGCAGGATCTGCTTCACAGCGCGGCGGTCAGCCTGCAGATGCATGTGAGGCAGATTTTCGCTAACAACCTTGATGTTCTTCTCAGCTGCTGTTGCAGAGATAATCCGGGCAGCATCCTGAACGATCTGCTGGATCTGAACATCTTCAACAGACAACTCAATCCGGCCCGCTTCAATCTTTGACATATCCAGAATGTCGTTGATCACATTCAGCAGATAGTTACCGGAGGAATGAATGTCCTTGCAGTATTCTTTGTACTTGTCGGAACCAAGATCACCAAACATGCCTTGATCCATAATCTCAGAGAAGCCGATGATCGCGTTCAGTGGTGTTCTCAACTCGTGGGAGATGTTTGCAAGGAATTCGGACTTCGCCTGGTTTGCATCTTCCGCGCGGGTCTTCTCATCCGCATATTTCTCGGTCAGTTCTACCAGCTGTTGAGCCTGTAGTTCAAGTTTCTGGCGGGACTGGCGCAAGTCGGCAATGGTCGCCATATGACCGCGCTCAGACTCAAGCAATTTCTCTTCTTTACGCTTCAGCTCTGTAATGTCGGTGCCAACGGAAACGAAGCCACCATCTTTGGTCCGGCGCTCTGAGACCTGTAACCAGCGACCACCTTCCATCTCAACCTTGTAGGAACTGCCCATATCGCTGTCGATGTGGTCGCCTTCCTCAGGCTCAGAAATAATCGGTTGGCTCGCGGAAGACATGACAGTTGCATAAGGCGTGCCCGACTGCACAACATGGTCTGGCAGCTGATGCAGCTTGCGGTAGTTGGAGTTACACATCACCAGATGGTTGTCAGCATCCCACAAGACAAAGGCCTCGGAGATGTTCTCAATTGCATCACGCAGGCGTAGATCAGCAGTACGGCTCTGTTCTGCCAAGCGCTTCTGCTCGGTCACATCCATACAGATGCCGATCAGGTGAGGCTCATTGGTGCCCGCATCAGTTTGAACTTCAGCACGAACCCGAAGCCAGACCCAGGAACCATCGCTGTGACGCATGCGCCATTGACGATCCACGTTGCTCTTGCCGGTATCCAGCAGGCTCTTTGCAAGATCATAAAGATCAACGTCATCGGCATGGGTCAGGGATTGGATCTCAGCAAAGCCCATAATATCATTACGCGGATCCATGCCCAGCATCTCATAGAGCGAAGCGGACCAGAACACGCGGCCACGGGAAAGGTCCCAGTCAAACAGACCACAACGTCCACGGTTGAGGGCAGCGTCTATACGAGAGCGCGTCGCCGAGTAGATGCCATCTGCCTGTTGTGCTCGGGTTGCCTGCGCAAAATAAGCATAGATGATGACCAGCAGCACCATGGAGGTTGCAACAAAGATCGTGACATTGGCGGAAAGTTCAGCACGCCAGGAAGAGAAAATCGCGTCTTCTGGCTGCATGATAGCAACCATGCCGATTTTGTTTGGTAGATGATGAACTGTTGCCCGGGTTGCGTCTTTGGTGCCCTCATTGAGCGTCAGCACACCTGCGCGCTTTCCAAAGAACGTCATTGGCTGAGTGTCACCAAGGAAGCTGGTAATTTTCAACCCTTCCATATCAGGGCGGGTCGGAGCACTGGCAACAATGGTACCGTTCGGGTCAGTCAACAGAATTTGGCGGCTTTGGCTGGTGGCCCGGGGGGGCAGGGCCTCAGAAAGTGCACGCTGCAAAGCAGAAGTCAGGCCGGCGGAGCCTTTTTCTTGCTCGGAAATTTCAATGCTGGCGGTCAGGGCAGTTGCAATAAGTGTGAGATCGTCCTGAGCCTTCTGGCTGACATTCTCATAATTGTAAGCAATCTCAAGTCCGCGGAAGATAGCGGTACACGCAATGAACACGATGCAAAGAGCAGGAATAATTCTGCGCATCATTGGTTCCGTTGTTAAGAGGCGTTGGTAGGCTGGTTGAGCGAGCAACTTGATATGTCCGGTCAGAGCGTCTTTTTTGCCTGTCCGTTTGGTCGAGTTCAAGAGTCGTCGAGCGGTCGCGCCCCCTGCAAAGGCTCGTGCCATGAATGCCCCCATGTGTCAGATTCCGCCGCAAATAACTCGGGTTGCAATTCACCCGAATCACATTCATTTGAATCTATCCGAATCAACTTGTCCAGAGTCTCGACACAAAAAAATGGTTAACGGCAGCGCTTTTTGCTGCCGTTAATTTTCATAGGACTCTCAGAGACTTCGCTGGGTGCAAAGTAGACTGTCTTAGTCTAGACACAGCTCAACTATTTCTTTGACATCAGTAGAGAGTTGCTGGTCAGCTGCAAGAATTCTCTTCAAAGCGGCTTCTGCCTTTACTCTGCGTTCCGTATTCATATTCTTCCAAGAGCCAAAGCTTTTGACCATTCTGGAAGCAACCTGAGGGTTAATCTTGTCCAATTGCAACGTGATTTCAGCAAGATAATCATATCCTGAACCATCAACCGCATGGAAACCTCTTGTATTGCCACCGAGGAAGCCGCCAATGAGCGCGTAGATACGATTTGGATTATCCCAAGAAAATGCCGGATGTTCTGTGAGAGTACGTAGAGCGCCAATCGTGTCTTTGCTCGGCGCGCTGGCCGCGACACCTAGCCATTTATCCATGGCAAGAGCAGTGTCCTTGTGGCGTTCCTCAAAGGAAGCCATGGCTTCTTGCGCCCCTGCCAGCTTGAACTTGACCAGGCAGTTCAAGGCGCTGATCCGGTCCGTCATGTTATCGGCAGCATCAAAATGTGCCTTAGCCAGAGTAGCGCTGCCTTCACTATTACTTGCCGCTAAGTAGGACAAACAACGCAGCTTCAGCGCACGTTTGCCTGCTGAAAGAGCATCCGGGCTAAACGTTGCTGGCATCTCCAAAGCATCATAGATACGCTTGAAGGTGTCATAGAGTGCAACGCCGATCTCTTTGGAGAACGCATTACGGGCATCACCGATCGCATCAGTATCGACGTCTTTGCCGATTTCAAGTGCGATTGCCTGCTCGCTAGGCAGCATCAGGCCAAAACCACGGAACGCATGGTCAAGGTTCTCATCCTCTGCCATGTGACCGAGCGCCTCAATGAAGGCGTCCTTGCCTGTCGGCTCTGCACCATTGGTCAGCTCAATAAGCAGATCGGTCATCAACGTCTGAGCAGCCTGCCAGCGATTGAACGGGTCGATGTCGTGGCGCATCAGGAAGATTTGATCTTCACGGGACAGACCTGTTTCCAACTTAACTGGAGCCGAGAATTCGCGCAGAAGGGAAGGAACTGGTCTACTGCCGATACCATGAAAGACAACGGTTTGTTTGTTTTCGCTCAGACACAGCAAATCGCCATCGACTTGAGTACCTTCGGCATTGGAATAGGCGAGATCATCTCCATTCGGGCCAACCAAGCCAAAGCGAATTGGAATGAAGAATGGTTTCTTTTGGTCTTGTCCAGGTGTTGGAGCATTAATCTGTTCCAGCTCCAGAGTGAAAGTCTTTGCAGCTTCGTCGTAAGAACCTTTTGCTTTCACAACTGGTGTACCGGACTGGTGGTACCACAAGCTGAAATGAGACAAATCGATCTTAGTCGCATCTTCAAAGCATTTGAGGAAGTCCTCAATGGTTGAAGCATCACCATCGTGTCGCTTGAAGTAAAGATCCATCCCTTTTCTGAAGTTGTCTGCACCAAGAATTGTCTTGATCATACGAACCAGCTCAGCACCTTTGTCATAGACCGTTGCCGTATAGAAGTTGTTGATCTCTTTGTATTCTGTCGGGCGAACTGGATGCGAAAGAGGCCCCTGATCCTCAGGGAACTGACGGGATTTCAGGCGGATTACATCAGCAATACGCTTCACAGGGCGGGAACGTTCATCAGAAGAAAATTCCTGATCGCGGAATACAGTAAGTCCCTCCTTCAGGCAAAGTTGGAACCACTCGCGGCAGGTGATGCGGTTACCAGTCCAGTTGTGGAAGTATTCGTGGGCGACAACAGTCTCAATACTCTCATAGTCTGTGTCGGTCGCTGTGTCACTATCCGCCAGAATGAACTTGTCATTGAAAATGTTGAGGCCCTTGTTCTCCATCGCACCCATGTTGAACGCAGAAACAGCAACAATGTTGAACACTTCGAGGTCGTACTCGCGGCCAAATACTTTCTCGTCCCACCGCATGGACCGGACCAGACTGTCCATGGACCAGTCTGCGCGGTCCTCATTGCCTTTCTCGACAAAGATGTTCAGATCGACTGGTGTGCCGGAAGCTGTCGTATACTTTTCTGAAATGCAGGCAAGATCGCCAGCAACAAGCGCAAACAGATAAGCTGGCTTCGGGTGCGGATCATGCCACACTGCAAAGTGACGATCAGTGCCTTCAATGTCACCTGCGTCCTGCGGATTACCGTTACCAAGCAAAATCGGATTGGTCGCTTTGTCAGCTTCAATGCGTGTCGTGAATACTGAAAGCACATCTGGGCGGTCATAGTAGTAAGTGATCCGGCGGAAGCCCTCTGCCTCACACTGAGTGCAGTAGATGCCCTGAGAAAGGTAAAGTCCTTCCAGCTTGGCGTTCGTGGTTGGGTTCACCTTGGTGATAACTTCCAACTGGAAGCGCTCAGCAGGTGGTGCATGAACTGTCAGCTTGTCTGTAGAGGCTTCGAAAGCGTCTTCTGCCAATAGCACGCCATCAATAGCGGCTGAAATAAGTGTAAGCTCGTCGCCATCCAACTCAAGTGGAGCGCCGTCTTCGGTGCCATCACGCTTGGAAATGGTAAGGGTGGAGATAACTTCGGTTGCTTCTGGTAGAAGTTTGAAGATAAGAGAAACACTCTCAATGACGTAGGGTGTTTCTGTGTAGTCTTGCAGTCTAATGAGCTGAGCAGTTTCAGATCGCATACCTGTTCTCCCAAGAAGTGTTAAAGCAGCTTGATCACCCCTTGGCGCAGCGCTTCTAAATTTTTATGTAGATCGGCGGTACCGTTGAAAACGGTTCCGGTCAAATGCAGGGAATGAAAACCTCATCACTTTTGCACCCAAAAATCAAATTATCAAGCAAGGGAAGGACTGGAAGGAGATCATGACAGATCCTCGTAAGCACTATCCCGAAAAAACAGGTAGCACTGAGCTCCTGAAATAGATCTATACAAAAAGGCTGAGGTTGCTTCCGTGACAGCTCCCCTGGAAAACATAAAAGTATTGGAACTGGCGCGCATTCTGGCAGGCCCATGGATTGGACAAACCCTTTCTGATTTGGGTGCCGATGTCATCAAGGTGGAAAGCCCGCGCGGTGATGATACCCGGACCTGGGGACCTCCGTTTGTCGAAGAAGAGGGCGGAAGCAAAAGTGCAGCCTACTTCCATGCCTGCAATCGCGGCAAGCGCTCCATAACTGCTGACTTCTCAAAGCAGGAAGACCTTGAGTTGATTTATGATCTGGTACGTCAAAGTGATGTGCTGATCGAAAACTTCAAAGTTGGCGGGCTAGCCAAGTTTGGCCTTGACTATGATAGCCTCAAGAAGATCAATCCGAAGCTGATCTATTGTTCCGTGACTGGTTTTGGTCAGGATGGCCCTTATGCCCACCGCGCCGGATACGATTTCATGATCCAGGGCATGGGCGGTATTATGGATCTGACTGGTTCGCAAGGCGGCGAGCCACAAAAGGTAGGCGTTGCTTTTGCTGATATCTTCACGGGCCTATACGGGGTCATAGGTATTCAGGCAGCTCTGCGCCGCCGTGACCTGATCGGTGAAGGCGAATGGATCGATATGGCTTTGCTGGATGCTCAGGTCGGTGTTTTGGCCAATCAGGCGATGAATTATCTAAGCAGCGGCAATGTCCCTAGCCGTATGGGCAATGCTCATCCAAACATCGTTCCATATCAGGTATTCGAAGTGAAAGATGGTCATCTCATTGTGGCGGTTGGCAACGACACTCAGTTTGCGAACTTCTGCAAGATTCTCGGGCAGGAAGAACTGTCTGAGGACGAGCGCTATGCCACCAACCCGTCTCGTGTGAAGCACCGCGAGGAATTAACAGAAAAGCTTCAGGCTCTCGTGCTGAACTTCAATCGGGATGAACTCCTGTCAAAAATGGAAGAACGCGGCGTTCCGGCAGGTCCGATCAATACAGTTGCTGATGTTTTGCAGGATCCGCAAATTGAACACCGGCAAATGAAAGTCAACTTGCCAACAACATCTAAGCATCAAGGCGAGCAAACCTATGTCCGTACGCCAATTCGGTTTACTAATTCTAAGCTGAAACTGGAGAAGGGTGCACCAGCTCTCGATGAGCATAGAAATGAGATATTGAGAGAATTAGGCAAAGAAGCAGTAGAATAAAGACTAGCGACACCATGTGCAGGAAGGCAGTTTGACCCTCGGTCCGGGGAGTGGTTTAACGGGCTGGCATTCCTCACACAGGTGGGTCACGGTTTGAAACTTTGGAATAGGATCAGGCGTAAAGCAATCGGCATACGGCGGTGCTATTACAAGTTGTCATTGACGTGGTTGGTGAGCCTAACCTTCGTGACTGTTGTGACCTTGTGCGGCGGTATTGTGCTGTACATGTCTGTTCATACCAATCTGAAGAACACCCGAAGCTTGATCGAAAAAGCGTCGATCATGTCCACCGAGGCAATCAACAATGCCTTGAGTGCCTATATGACCCCGGCATTCTCCTCGGTACATGCAATCAAAGTTTATGCGGAAGAACAGCCAACGGCGCAAAATGCGATCTTTCGTGCCCGCCAGACGTTTCGTGGCGTACTGTTCGGGGTGAAAAGTGTCGAAGGCTTAGTGTTGTCACTGCCCAATGGAACAGTCTGGGGCTTGCGTCACGCCGAAAACCGGCAAGATCTGATCCCATTCCAGCCTGAACAAGATCTGTTTGAATTCTCCAGAATGCAAAGCATCGATGCGCAAACTGCTGAAGACCCATTCTGGGGAGACTTCTACGCATCTGGTGAAGACCCATTTGCAACGGCGACAAGCGCTATCAAGTTTGATGGAGAGACGATCGGCTACGTTTCCGCAATTATCACGATGAAGGGTGTTGGCTCGGTCCTCGCCTCTTCAAAAGAAGATGGAATTGGAAACGAAGTAGACGAAGAGGATGTCACTCGCTTTATCCTGACTGACAAAAATCGGGTGCTCGCGTATTCCTCTCCAACCAATGAGCTGCAACAGCACAATCTGCTGGCGCATGTCACAGAGTTTGGAGATCCCGTTCTTGCAAAGTTTGAGGGCAGTAAAGCACAACCATTTAGTCAGCGCGCGCGCAAACGAGGTGTTGAACTGCATCTCATTTATGATGGCGAGGACATGTATGTTCTTGTTTTACAAAAGCTTTTTTCACCAGATGGCGAGGTCTACTACGTCGGTGAATATCAGTTGGCAAACTCGCGTTATGATGAGTTTACTCGCCTGATTAACTCGGTCTTTGCTGGCGTGGCTGTTGTGTTCCTGTCCGCACTTGTGGCGATCTTCTTCGCGCGTCGTCTGTCATCGCCGCTGAAAGGCATTGCTGCACGCGCTCAAAAGTTCGGTGCTCTGGAGTTTGAGCACCTCGAACCACTGCCACGCAGTCATATTCGTGAAGTAGATCAGATTACGTCTGCAATGAATGCCAGCACCAGCGGCTTACAAGCCATGAGCCGGTATATCCCAAAGTCACTCTATTCCAAGTTGATGGCTATGGGGATCGACCGTGCAGCCAAAGCGAAAGAAGCTGAACTGACGATCTTGTTTACCGACATTGAAGGTTTCACGTCGATCTCCGAACACAGAAGCGCTGGCGAAGTGGCTGGACTGCTCAATGATCACTTCAAACTGCTTGTGTCTGCTGTGGAGGCTCATCAGGGGACTGTCGATAAATTCGTCGGTGACGGCATGCTCGCATTCTGGGGTGCACCAAACGAGATGGAAGATCATGCCCGCCGCGCAATCTTGGCTGCAGAAGATATGGTCAGCGCTATCCAGCAAGCCAATGCTGTTACACCCGAAAATGCTTTGAATGTACGGATTGCCATTCACACAGGCCCGGTAATTGTTGGCAATGTGGGGGCGGTCGAACGTTGGAACTACACCATTGTTGGCGATGCCGTGAATGTGTGCAGCCGCCTGCAAAGTCTGGGTGGCACCATCTCCTCCGTTAAAGGAGCATGTGTGGTGTTGAGCGGTGAAACTGTTGAGAGAGCAGGCCGACCCGATAACGTAACCCATCGCGGTAGCCATGACATTCGTGGCCGGAAGGGCAAAGTCGAGGTTTGGCAGCTCAACTCGACCATATGCGATGACTGATAATCCCGGCATTGTCTTCTAGTTTAATTTAAGTGTGCCACGTAACCCAACCTCATTGAAAGAAAGCCCTGTTCTAGTGTGAAAGCCGCGAAAGGTTTTCTCGCGTGCGCTAGCAACAGGCCAGTGAGGAAGGGACGCACGTGAACCTGCTTGACGTCAAAGGGTTGTCGGTAGAGTTTCATGGAGACGAAGGGCATCACCAAGTTGTCCGCGATGTGTCTTTTAGTGTCCCGGAAAACAAATGCGTCGCTTTGGTTGGTGAGTCAGGGTCTGGCAAGACCGTGATCTCCAGGGCGGTTATGGGGATCCTTCCTGCAAAATCTCGCATCACATCAGGTCAAATTTTATTTCGGGACAATCGCAAAAACGGTGAGAAAGTAGACATTGCAAAACTGCCTCCGGCTGGTCCTGCCATGCGCGCCATTCGCGGCGATCAGATTGCAATGATCTTTCAAGAGCCCATGGTCTCGCTCTCACCACTGCACACCATTGGAGATCAGATCAGCGAAGCAGCAAAACTGCACCGCTTTGTTGGCACTAAAGAAGCCCAGGAACTGACCAAGGATATGCTGCGTCTGGTTCATTTCCCTGAGCCCGAGCGCGCAATCCGTGCCTATCCATTTGAGCTCTCTGGCGGCTTACGGCAACGCGCACTCATCGCCATGGCGATGATCTGCCGCCCCACGCTTCTTATTGCAGATGAGCCGACAACTGCGCTGGATGTTACCATTCAGGCCGAAATTCTGAAGTTGATTAAGGAAGTGCAAGCTGAACTGAACATGACGCTACTCATGATCACGCATGACTTTGGTGTAGTCACAAATATGGCTGATGAGGTTGTCGTGGTCTACAACGGTGAGGTCATGGAAAAGGGTAGTGTTGAAGACCTGTTCCTGACCCCGCAGCACCCTTATCTGAAAGCGCTGCTCAACGCGGTTCCTTCGCTTTCTATGGAGCCGGATGAACGCCTTGTTCCAATCCGCCCAATCAAACCCCGCACGCATCATTCTGACTTTCAGCCAAGTCCGGTTGGCAAAGCTCGCGCATTCCGTGGAACGCCGCTCATTGAGCTGGAAGGCGTTTGTAAGAACTTCACATTCAAGAACCTGCGCGGCAAAAAACGCAGAGGCATGACAACCGCACTCGACAATGTATCTTTGACGGTCCGTAGAGGTGAATGCCTTGGTATTGTTGGAGAGTCAGGTTCCGGAAAAACCACAGCCGCGCTTGCTATGCTGCGAGCTTTTCCTTTGACGCGTGGCAAAATCTCCTACACCACTGAGGACGGCGCACGCGATATTCAGGGTTTTTCTGAAAAAGAGCTCTTCCAATACCGTAAACGGGCTCAAATTATCTTTCAGGACCCGTTTTCTTCGTTAAACCCACGCCGTACACTCAACGAGATCTTGCAGGAGCCGCTCGTCATACACCGTATGGGCGACAGCCTCAGTCAAGGAGCGCGCATCCGGGAACTGATTGATCTTGTCGGCTTGTCGCCAAGATATCTGCGTCGTTACCCGCATTCCTTCTCCGGAGGGCAAAGACAACGTATCGGGATCGCAAGAGCTCTGGCGCTAAACCCGGAGTTCTTAATTTGCGATGAACCAACATCAGCGCTTGATGTCTCCGTTCAGGCACAGATCTTGAACCTTCTCAAAGACCTCAAAGATGAGTTGGGCCTGACCTATGTTTTCGTCAGCCACAACCTTGCTGTGGTTGACTACATTTCTGATCGCATAGCAGTTATGTGCAAGGGCAAGGTTGTCGAAGTCGGACCAACGCGGCAGATCATAGATAATCCGATCCATCCCTATACGCGTACACTTCTCAAAGCAGTGCCAGAACCCTCTTTGGACCACAAACTGGATTTTTCATCTCTGGCAGGAACCGCAAGCTCAGACCCGACACAATGGCCTTCGCCCTACCGGATGCGCTACTCAACCGTACCGTATTTGGTTGAGATTGAGACAGATCATTGGGTATGTGCTCCGGGAATGGAAAGCATGCGCGATATCGTGGGTTTAGGGGGGAGCCATATATGAGAAAATTTGGCCTCCTCACAACGGTTGTTATGCTTATCAGTCTCGCAGTACCTACGGTCTCGGCAGCTCTGGTCCTGAAGGAAACTCCGGGAATTCCGCCGGGCCTGCCATCTATCGTAGATCGTGTTCCCAAAGAACCACTTGTGACCTACCCTGATGATATTGGCCGTGTAATCGGAGTGCAGGGTGGTGCGATGCATACGCTCATTTCGCGGCCTAAAGACGTGCGCCTGATCAATGTGTGGGGCTATGCAAGGCTGGTTGGATACAATGAAAACCTCGAGTTAAATCCAGACATTTTGGAGAGCGTAGACAATCACTATGACAAGGTCTTCACTCTAAATCTGCGTGAAGGCCATAAATGGTCTGATGGAAGTTCCTTTAATGCAGAAGACTTTCGGTTTTGGTTTGAAGATGTCGCCCTAAACGAGGAACTGAACCCCATCGGCCTACCAGGGTTCATGCTGGTGGATGGTGAAGGTCCTGAGTTCTCAGTTATTGATGAGACGACTGTTCGTTTTGAGTGGCATGAGCCAAATCCTCTGTTCCTGCAAGAACTTGCAAAAGCACGCCCACCGTTCATTTACCGGCCAGCTGCTTACATGAAGCAGTTCCATGAAGAATATGGAAATCCGGAATTTATCAGGCAGATTGCTCGAATTGAGAAAGTGCGTGGGTGGGCACCTTTGTTCAACCGCATGGACGACATGTACGGCGCATCCAATCCGCATATCCCCACGTTGCAGCCATGGGTGCCACGAAACACTTCGGGTGATCGCAGGGCAGTTATGGAGCGCAATCCGTTCTTCCATCGCGTAGACAGTGCAGGCCAGCAACTTCCCTATATCGACCGCATAATTATGGATGTGGTGGATGGTAAACTTATTCCGGCAAAGGCGCTGGCTGGTGAAAGTGATTTGCAGGCACGTGGGCTTGGGTTCTCTGATATTTCCGTTCTTAAACGTGGTGAACAGACACAGGATTATGACACCCGTCTCTGGCTCAACTCCAAGGGATCTGAGATTTCGATCCTGCCCAACCTCAGCGTCAAAGACCCAACATGGCGCAAACTCATGCAGGACCGCAGATTTCGCCATGCACTCTCGTTGGGCATTGATCGTGAACTCATAAATAAAGTGCTTTATTTTGGTTTGGGGAGAGCTGGCAACGATACGGTTCTCAACATTTCTCCGCTGTATCAGCCAGATTTTCAAACGGCTTGGGCGGAATTTAATCCAGACCTTGCCAACCAGTTGCTGGATGATATTGGACTGACAGATAGGCGAGGAGACGGCGTACGCTTGCTGGAAGACGGACGCCCGCTGCAACTCATTATTGAGACCACAGGCGAGAGTGCTGAACAGGATGATGCGCTGGAGCTTGTTGCAGAAACCTGGAAGGAAATCGGTGTTTCTGCTTTTATCCGCCCAAGCCAGCGCGACACGATCCGGGCTCGCGCGCTCTCTGGAACTTTGATGATGTCTGTCTGGTCCGGTTTTGAAAACGGTGTACCAACAGCAGATATGCCGCCGATAGATTATGCTCCCACGCGCGAAGATTTTCTCTCATGGGCTCCATGGGGCAACTACTATGAGAGTGACGGACACGCAGGTGTTAAACCTGATTGGCCCCCGGCAATTCGATTGATTGAGCTCTTTGATCAATGGCTCGTGAGCAGTAGTTTTGAAGAACGGGATATGATTTGGGAGCAAATCCTGCAGATTCACGCAGATGAAACAATTCATATCGGTCTGGTCAATGCTGTCCGGCAGCCGGTGGTTGTTAAGGGGCTTTTGAATGTACCTGAAATGGGCATTTATGGATGGGATCCCGGTGCTCAGTTCGGCATCCACCGCATGGATCTCTTCTTTTTTGAAGATCTCTTACCGGATGAAGACGATCTCCCTCATTGATTATTTCACTTGCCTTAAGCGCGGGCTAATAGGGCTTCTCAAACCTGATTAGATTTTCTCAGAGAAAGCCAAGAGAGCTCCTTTAGACTTCACCCACGAGTGGTGTGAGAAAAGAAAGGGAAGCGGGTGCTCAATTACATCCTGCGGCGGCTGTTGGTGATGATACCAACGCTTGCTGCCATCAGTTTCCTGGTTTTCTTCATCATTGAATTGCCGGAAGGGGATTACATCTCCAACCAGATCTCCATGCTCCGCTCAACCGGAGAAAGTGCTTCCATTGGCAGATTGGAGTTTCTGCGTAAAGAGTTCGCTCTCGATAGGCCGTTTGTGGAGCGTTACGGAATTTGGGTGGGGCTCTGGCCCGGACCCAATGGTTTTGATGGATTAATTCAGGGCAATTGGGGCTGGTCCTTTGAGTATGACCAGCCAGTCGGTGAAGTGGTTGGCCCAACATTGCCGCTTACAGTTGCGCTCAACCTTGCTACGATCCTCTTCATTTACTGCGTTGCCTTTCCTATCGGCATTTACTCCGCGACACATCAGTATTCGGTGGGGGATTACACCTTCACACTTATTGGATACCTCGGTCTAGCGACCCCTAACTTCCTGTTGGCATTGGTTTTAATGTATCTGGCCAACAGCTGGTTTGGACTGACGGTAGGGGGCATCATGGAGGAGCACTACATTGGCGAACCCATGAGCGGCGGTAAAGCCCTGTCTATTGTGGCACATCTTATTGTTCCGGTGATTGTCATCGGAACATCCGGCACAGCCGCCATGATCCGCCGATTACGCGCTAATCTTCTGGATGAGATCTATAAGCAATACGTCACCACTGCTCGTTCAAAGGGAATGCGAGAAAGCAAACTCCTCGTCAAATATCCCCTTCGTGTCGCTCTCAACCCATTCATAGCAGATATAGGCAATTTAATTCCCTCGCTTGTGTCAGGCTCGGTTATTGTTTCTGTCGTCCTCAACCTTCCCACTGTCGGTCCTGTCCTTCTTGGAGCACTTCAATCGCAGGACCAGTTCCTTGCAGGGTTTATCCTCCTCTTCGTCTCTATCCTCACATTGATTGGCATGTTGGTCTCTGATGTCTTGCTTGGTTATCTGGATCCACGAATTCGCCTTGGCAAAGAAGGGGCAAGACAATGAGCCCGGGCGAACGTGGAGAGGACAAAGCAGAGCACTACGTCAACCCAAAGGGCTTTGACCCCAAGGATGTAGAGATCCTGACCCGAGAGCAGGAGAGATATTATCAAGCGCCACAATGGAAAATCATCTGGTGGAAGTTCCGCAAGCATAAGCTGGCCGTTATCTCAGCGATCATTCTCTTCTTCTTCTACCTATGCGTCCCTTTTGCAGAAATTATTGCACCTTATCCAGTGGCAAAGCGAAACGTAGATTTCCTCTTTGCTCCGCCACAAGCCATCCACTTGTTCCATGAAGGCAAGTTGGTTGGACCCTTTGTGTATGGTCTGAACCCTTCAGTTGATCTGGAAAATTTGAAGTGGGTCTATGAAACAGACACCACAAAAGTTCAAAAGCTCCGGTTCTTTTGCAAAGGAGACCCCTACAAGTTCTGGGGCTTGTTTCCCGCAAGCCTTCACGTCATTTGCCCTGCGAAAGACGGGACACTGTTTATTGCAGGTACGGACAGATTGGGGCGTGATCAATACTCAGGCCTCGTCTATGGAGCACGGCTGTCTCTCACCATTGGTCTTGTCGGTGTAAGCATATCCATGGTGCTTGGTGTCTTGCTCGGCGGACTTGCTGGTTTCTTCGGTGGGTGGATCGATAGCTCAATTCAACGCGTTATCGAAATTATGCGCTCATTGCCCGAACTCCCACTCTGGATGGCTCTATCTGCCGCCTTGCCCATAACATGGTCGCCAGTCTGGATTTACTTCGGCCTGACGGTCATTCTGGGCCTGTTGGACTGGCCGGGTTTGGCGCGTGCCGTCAGATCTAAATTGCTCTCACTGCGAGAAGAAGAATATGCCAAGGCTGCAGCTCTGATGGGCGCTAGCCCAAGTCGTATTATCGTCAAACACTTGCTTCCCGGTTTCACGAGTCACCTTGTTGCATCAGCAACGCTTTCTGTACCGGCGATGATACTTGGTGAAACGGCTCTGTCCTTCTTGAATCTCGGACTGAGGAGGCCTGCTGTATCCTGGGGTGTTCTTCTCAATGAAGCCCAGAATATCTCCGTTGTTACCATTTATCCGTGGTTGATGGCGCCGGTTATTCCGATCATCATTGTCGTGCTTGCCTTCAACTTCATGGGCGACGGGCTGCGCGATGCAGCTGATCCGTATAAGTAGCTGGAGCCTCAATATAATGGAAGATCTCTCAGGTGATTGGGATCGCCAGTACGAAGCAGGTCGCTGGCATTTTCTTAATGATATCAAAGAGGCTGCGCGCTACGGAATTCTCTCCGCATGGCTTAGGCAAACTGCAGCAACACGTGCGGTCCTTGATGTCGGTTGCGGTGAAGCAATTCTGTATCACTATCTCAAGTCATCAGGCTTACAGCGGTATTGTGGTGTCGATCTCTCAGAAATTGCACTAAGCAATGCCAAGGTTGTGGAGGAGCATGTGCAACTGGTGCAATCTGATCTTGAGAGCTTCAACGCTAATCCAGAGGAGACGTTCTCAGCAGTTGTCTTCAATGAAGTGCTCTACTTTTGTGAAGAGCCAGAGTTGCAACTCAATCGCTATGCACAATTTCTTGAAGATGACGGCGTTATTGCAATCTCCATGTACACGCCAGCGCGAGAAAAATCAGGGGCAAACAAGTCCATTAAGAAGATCTGGGATGAAACGGACAAAACAGATCATTGGCAAGTGCTCGATGACCTTGAGTTAAAGTCTTTTTCAAAGAATGTAGGGTGGAAACTTCGGTTGGTCAGACCTGCCCGGCAGCCAAAGTGAAATCGCGTTTTGCTTGATCCAGAAGGTCTCGAGAACTAAGCCATTTAACTGCAGGATGAGCAGACGTGAGCTTGAAAAATGCCTCCAGAAACTCAGAGCAGCCTTCACCGTGATCAAGATGATGTGTCAGCAGTCCGATCGGCTCAGCGACATTGGTTCGACGTCGGCAAAGCTGCAAATCTAACCGTTTGCGAGCGGCCTCCCAACCGATAAAGCGTTTGTTTTTCTTCCATTTGATGATGTCGACGTGGCTTTGGAGGCGTGGCAGGCGGAAATGATTGATCCAGGTAAATGCGGATAATCCGTAATCGGCTTGCTGCTTGAGGAGTTGCACAGCACGGGGCGCAATCCGGTTCCAGGGAGGCACAAACAACGGCACAAAGCGTTCACCGAACAAGTTTTGCAGGATCACTCGGCCTTCTGCCAGTTCTTTTGCCATCTCCTTAGACGTTCGCCGCCAGCCAAACTCACTGGCTTTCTCGCCGTATATTTTCTTCTGATAATTCTTATGCTGCCAACCATGATGAACGGCATGAACATCCTGCGTGTTCGCAAGACGCTGTGCGAGTGCATCTGTTGCGAACTTGGGAATAACGGCAAGCGAAAGCGGAATGCGGAACTGGTCAGAAAACACAAGCAATTCTTCAAGCGCAGGAGTTGGCGAAACAGCATCATCGTCCCGCCACCAGAACTTGACAATAAGGCCGCGCTCTTCAAACCAATTGAGGTGCTGGGTGAGATGATGTTCAAACACCCCTTGGCCGTCACCTGCGAATTGTTCGGTTTCCGGAACAGGCTCAACGACAGGAGCGATACTAGAGATCACGAGAAACGTTCCTCTCCCAGATAATCCCGAGTGCGTGGTCCATGGGTGTTTCCATGCCAAGATCTGCGGCAAGCACTTGAGCTGAAATCTCCGCTCCATTGAGCGCCACGTGTAAGTCTGGCGCTGGAAGGGAGAGTGCTTTTTGTGCTGCTTGTGCAAGCGTATTAGGGCTGAGCACTTTTTCGGGAACAGCCACCGCTCTGTGATGCTTCATGAGGCTGAGCGCGCGTTGAGTTTGCTCTGTCTCAGCTTCTTGTGCGAAAGGAACCAGAACGGATGGAATGCCTGCACGCAGGATATCGACAACCGTGTTGTAACCAGCTTGAGAAATAGAAAGTTTGGCATTCTTCAAAAGCGCAGGGAAGTCTTTTCGAGCCCGCTCAATAATGAGCTCTGATGAGGAGTGCCTGAAAAGCTGGTGGAACTCAGCGTCGGGAACGTCCTGTCCAACAAGCACGCGCCACCGATGGCTGATGTTGGGTGACATATGGTTGGGAGCAGACAGCGCAGCCCGCAACAAAGCAGAGCCGACAGCTCCACCTCCACACGAAACAATAATCTCACCTACACCGTCAATTGAAGGTGCGGATGTTGTACGGTCATCACTGATATAGCCCGTGTAGCGGATATGCGAACTCACCCTGTTTGAGAACGGAAAACTCTCATCAAACGTAATGAGTTGTGGGTCTGAATGGACAAGGATCCGATCATAAAAGGCGGAGGCTTGTGAAGCCATCCATTCTTCCTTCCATAACTCGTCCTTGCGCACCAGAATGTCACGCACGGAGCAAACGACCCAGGGCGGGGAGAGTTTGCTGCCAGCACATTCAAGAAGACGCGTCATCTCAGCTGCAAACATCCTGCGCCCAAAGGGGTAGGTTTCCGTGATCAATAAGTCAAAATGCTCAGAGGAAAAGGCAGAAAGGGTTGCCGTAATGCGCTTCTCCCACCACGCCTCATCAATTGGAAGGTTATGCTCATCCAGCAGAACATCAAATTTTGCACTGGCAGCACGCACAGCAGGCAACCGGACAACAGATAGCCCGTCACAATTCAGCGTGTCAGGAATACGGTTCCCAGTTGCAAGGGTCACTGCAATGCCTTGACGAACCAGCGCCTTGGCAAGCGCCACTGCCCGGACGATATGGCCCGAGCCAAGTAAGTGCTGAACATGGATGAAGGCTTTCATCATCGGCCTCCGTGAACTCTCCGTTTAAATTTGTGATGTTCAAGAGCTGCGTTGAGCACCTTATCCAGCCCTCTCGCACCAGCTTCAAGACTATGGTTTTTGTGAATGTTTTCTATAGCTGCGAGCCCCATATTCTCCCGCTTGTGTGTGTTTTTTATGAGAGACATCAGGTTCTGAGCTAAAGCAGAGGCGTCGCCTTCATCTGAAAGCAAACCACTGGTACCTTCCTCCACGATGTCAGGTACACCAAACACCCGCCCACCAACCACGGGCAAGCCACAGGATTGAGCCTCCAGAAACACAAAGCCAAAGGCTTCACGAATGGCAGGCCAGACAAAAATGTCGTGAGACCGGTAAAGACGCGGCATCTCTTGCCAAGGGATGAGCCCGACAAACTCCGTGCGCGCCGGATCAAACAGCGGTTCAATCTCACCTCGGGCCGGTCCATCTCCGGCAATGGTCAAGCGCCATGGCAAATCGGCAATCTGTTTCAGGGCGGCGGCAAGCACCATGTATGAAAACTGCTTGTCGCCTTCACGCATCATACCCGCACACAGCAGCCGTATCTTTCCATCAGCCGAGCCTTTGGTGACACTGTGACTGACCTCAAACTTCGCAGTCTCCAAAAACGGTGGCAAAACCGTCAGAACGTCTTCATTCAGGACCTCTTTCAGGCATTGTGCATCAGATTTGGTCAGGGCGACCACCTGACTGGCCTGAGCAAGAGCAGCATCAGCTGCATTAAACCCGAGAGCCCAGTTGCCTGCTTGCCGTTTTGGGGCACGACTGGCTTCCACGACCACATAGGGAATGTTGAATTTCGCGCACAGGTACGGCCCGATCCAGTCAGGTGCTTTGTGGTAGAGGTGGTACGTGAGAAACACATCTGGCACTTCACTGTGTTCAATCCAGCGCTCTGCGATAGCTTTTGCCTCTGTAAGCGCCAGCTCTTTCACGTCGCGTGTCACGTCCTCACCACCCTCAGCGCGCCAGCTGCGAAAAGTGGAGGCAATTTCAACCTCATGCCCCGCCAAATGCAATGCTCGCACGATCAATCGCCCCATGGTTCGGTCTCCCGAAGGCACAGGGTGGTCAATAGGCTTCATGGGCGCTGTAAAGGCGACTTTCATCAGCAGGGCTCCAAACTTCTCGAGAACTTCTCCTCTAGAAAATCCAAACCGGGCGAGGCGCTGAACCGGCGATGAACGCTTTCAAACGCATTGGTTCCAATGCGCTCTCGCTCAGAAGGGCGGGTGATCAGAAGCTGCAGTGCCTCTGATAAGGCTGAGATGTCTTCAGCAGGGCAAAGCAGACCAGTCTCATTACTTTCAATGATCTCAGGAAGAGCAGATACCTCTGTTGAAACACACGGCAACGCCATAGCTTGCGCTTCCATCACCACGTTCGGCAGACCGTCCCGGTCACCTGACTTTGAGACACGACAGGCAAGAGCGAAAATATCGGCGTTTTCCATCTCTTCCAACACAAGCTTCCTCGGTTGGGCTCCCAGCCACGATATACGGTCTTTCAGACCAAGTTGCACACCAAGGTCCTTGAGTGAACATGACAGCTCACCTCCACCGATGTGGGTGAAGTGCCAGTTCAGGTCCTTTGGGAGTTTGCTGAAAGCGCGCAGCAAGTTGTCATAACCCTTCTTGTCTACCAGTCGCCCGACGGAGATAATCCGAACGCCGTCTGCTCCTGTTCCATCCCGTAACGTGGCAGGACGGGGAGCCTCAGGAAATCCGCAAAAATCGAGACCATGATAAACAAGACTGATTTTGTCAGGTTCCTTGCAAAGGGAACGCAGGTAAGCAAGGTTTGCTTTGGTACAGGTTACTCCCCAGACAGCATCAGCAAGTTTTGTTTCAAGCTCCCATCGTTCCGTGGTCCATATATCTTTGGCATGAGCAGAGAATGACCAGCGACGCCCCGAGAGCAGAGCTGCGTAACGTGCAACACTACAAGGGCTGTGAAGGTAATGCGTGTGTATCCAGATAACATCCTCTGGCAGTTCATGAGCCATCACACAAGCTTGCCCCCATCGGCGGAAGCGCTCTGCATTTTTCTTGTGCTCTAGGTCTTTTTCAAAACATGCTCTGGCTGCTGCATATGCCGGTTGCTTCTTCGCCCATGCCATAGCTTTCTGGACACGAGGAGGGTCATCCTTGAGATACTCAGTCAGGTAAAGCACGTCGGAAGTGATCTTCTCGTGGACGTCATGCACATAAGGATCATAGGGGCGGCGCAGCGCGACAATAAGCTGGCCTACACCGCGTTCCTGCAGACCGTAGATTTCCTGGGCAATAAAGGTCTCGGAAAGACGAGGATATCCTTTAACAACCACAGCAATGCGACCAACTTCCATCACTACCCCGCATTATATGTCAGTTTGATATCGTCTCGAGGACCAAGACGTTGTGATAAATGTTGTTCACGCATGCCAAGAATTTCGGCAGTTCGCAGATTGATAATATCCAAACCACCCAGATAGTTTTCTGAATGAGCATGAGACGGTGGTGCGATAAATGGTAGGTTTGCCAATGCTTTCACCATCAGCTCAACACTCGGGTATGAGTCAATCGGAAGCATCTGTGCAAGGCCCAGCCGCTGGGCTTGCTCTGCTCGAATAGCCTGCTCTCTGCGTGGCACAACACGTGGAACCAGAAGGGCTGGATTGTCAAAGGAGAGGATCTCGCAGAATGTGTTGTACCCTCCCATGCCAATCACAGCAGTCGCATTGGCCATATAGGGCTCAATTTCTGGGGTAAATCGAAGGATCTCAACATCGCGCAAATGAGATGCACGCGTTGAGAATGCTTCGACATCTGCCTTGCTCATGAAGGGGCCAAGGACAATGAGAGCTGGGAACAAGGGACGCAAACGTGCTTCATAGGCCCGTATGACCCAATCGACGAGCTCAACACCGTCACCGCCCCCGCCCGGGGTCACCAACACATAAGGGGCACCGTCAAAGGGTGCTGTGAAATCCTGAGCTGAACTTGGCATTGACCGGCGCAGGTAACCGGTAAAAAGCGTCTTTTCCATCACCGACTGGTCAAAGCCAAGCCCATCCAATGGATTGTTCATCACTGAAGGGCCGTAAACCCAGATTTCATCATAAAGATCATTGAGAGCAGGGTAGGCTCGTTTGCGAAGCCACTCCTCCTTCAGAACATGCGGGTCATCCATCACATCGCGAAGACCCAAAACCAGCCGTGTTTTTTGCCCCTTGAGGTATTGAAGCGAGGGGAGAACCTCACCGCGCAGTCCAAGCGGCTCCTTATCGACGATGAAGATATCAGGTTTAAACACCTTGGCCGTGTGTTCGATGATGGATGATCGGATGGCGATCGTCTCATTGATATCAAGCTGTAGGGAGAGCGAAGTGTACTCACCACTGCGCAGTTTGATCACGCCCGGAATGCGGACAAAATCGACCCGGGAACGAAACTCGAAACTACCAATGATGGGAGATCCTGAAAGGATGAGAACGGACATTTCCTGGAAGGAGCCAACCAAAGATTGTGCGATTGTGCGGCACCGCCGCAGATGGCCCAATCCAAAGGTGTCGTGGCTATAAATCAGAATTTTTGGCGTCATTACCGTCATGCGCTTCTTATTCCATCTGCTGCGCATAAACCTCAGCATCAGATCAGTTTGGCGGGGGAGGGCCACCAAGGAACGGTCAAACCTGCTTTGAAGCGTTTAAACACCAAAGAAGTACCCCCATAAATCCAAGGGATCTTGCGGGTTTATGCCGTTTTTTAAGATCTTGAAGCGTAAGGTTCCCTTGCGTCAGTTAGAGCGTAAATCGCATCGCCTCAGTTTGGGTTAGCCTGATCTGAGCTTAATCGGAGTGGACATGGAAAAATCGCTTTTCCAATTCATCTGGAAGAACTCAGCCCGCTATCAAGTGGCGATTCTTCTAGTCACCATATTGTCCTATCCGGTGAGTTACATCCTGCTGGATCTACCTAAGACAATTACCAATGAAGCAATTCAGGGTAGCAATTTTCCAGTAGAACTTTTCGGAATGCAGCTCGGTCAGATTCAGTATCTGGCGGTGCTATGTATTTTGTTTTTGGTTCTTGTTGTTGTTAGCAACTGCATCAAGCTCTACCTCAACGTCTACAAGGGTAGACTGGGTGAGAGGATGCTACGCCAGTTGCGGTTTGAGCTGTTTCAGCGCGTACTCCGCTTCCGCCTGCCTCACTTTAAGAAGGTCAGCTCCGGCGAGATCATACCAATGATTACCGCCGAGGTCGAGGATGTTGGTGGTTTTGTTGGCGAGGCCTTCGCTTTACCAGCCTATCAAGGCGGAATGCTGGTCGTTCAGGTTGGCTTTATTTTCATGCAGGACCCGCTGCTCGGGCTGGCCGCTATCTCACTTTATCCGGTGCAGGGATATATCATCCCCAAGCTTCAACAGAAGGTCGTTCGCCTGTCTCGCCAACGTGTGAAGAATGTGCGCGTGATCGCGGATAAGGTGGGGGAGAGCATCTCAGGTATCTCCGAGATTCATAGCAACGACACCTCAGCGTGGCATTCAGCAGACCTCTCAGACAGACTCTATCGAAACTTCCGCATTCGTTTCGATATCTATAATCGCAAGTACTTCATCAAGTTCGTCAATAACTTCATGAACCAGCTGACGCCGTTTTTCTTCTACTTTATCGGCGGCTATCTGGTCATCAAAGGGCAGCTCAGTATCGGTGCGTTGATTGCGGTGATTGCAGCCTACAAGGATCTGGCTGGTCCATGGAAAGAGTTGCTGGCCTACTACCAAATGACCGCAGACGTCTCAGTCAAATACCAGACAGTGGTTGAGAACTTTGATCCACCTGACCTCTACGACAAGCAACGCCTGCTGGATGATGAATCTCTGGTGCTCACAGGCCCACTCACCTTGGATAAACTAGCGCTATCAGGAGTAGGGACCGGGCAGGAAGTGCATAATGTTTCACTTAATGTCGAGCCTGGTAAACCACTGGCTGTTTCTGGTGTGGATGGTTCTGGACGCGCTGAACTGTTGCAGATGGCAGCTGGATTGTTGAGCCCCACGTCAGGATCAGTCACCATCAACAACACCAATTTCGAAAGCATGCCAGAAGCGACCTTGGGTCGGCAGATTGCCTACGTGGGTGGTCATTTGCATGTCTGGACAGGGACAATTCGCGATAACCTCTTCTACGGGCTGCGCCACAGGCCTCAGGAAAAGGTAGAGTACGAAGGCAGCGATCTGAGGAAAAGGCAGCGCCAGTTGAAGGAAGCTGCCATGACACTCAATCCGTACTTTGATTTGAAAGCGCGCTGGGAAGATTACGAGTTGGCCGATGCTGGGTCCATGCAGCAACTGGAAGACAAAGCCCTTGAGCTATGTAAAGTGGCGGGTTTCTCGCGTGATTTGTACTTACTGGGCGTTGAGACAGTCATCAATCCAGGCGAGACTGAAGAGCTCAATGGCGGCCTCATGCCCAAATTGGTTGAGGCGCGGAAAGCCTTACGCGAGAAAATCCAAAATGACACGAAACTTCAAAATCTCGTCGAATTCTGGGACCCAGAAAAATTCAACATGTCCGCCAATCTTGCGCAGAACCTGTTTTTTGCAAGTCCCAAAGAACACTTCATGACCATTGAACATGTTCCGACAGACCCGCAGATTTCAGCTTTCCTCAAAGAGACCGGGTTTGATGTGCTTCTGGCGGATATCGGACTGAAAATTGCAAAGACTATGGTCGAACTGTTTGCTGATGTCAGCGCAGACAGTGATTTGCTGAACAGGTACTCTTTCATCAGTCGTGAGGATCTTCCGGAGTTTGCCCGTATTGTGAATGAGCAAAAGGGTGAACAGCGGCGCAAACGGCTAAAAGATGTAGATCGGGCCCGTTTGATTGCGTTGGCGCTCAAGCTCATTCCAGCAAAGCACCGCCTTGGTGTCTTGGATGATGATATGCGGGAGAAGATCCTGGCAGCTCGGAAACAGTTTATGGAAACAGTGGGCAAAGACAATGAGCGTTTCGAGTTCTTTGATCCAGACACTTATCTCACCACTTTGAGCATCGAGGACAATCTGGTCTTCGGACACGCAAGGTTAGACCGCCGCGATGCCCGCCAGAAAATACAACAAGTTCTGCAGGAGCTCGTGCGTGAAAGAGATCTGATCGCCCCAATTCGCCGCGCTGCCTTCGATTATCAGGTGGGCATTGCTGGCGCGAAGTTATCCTCCCATCAACGTAGGTTGATCTGTCTGGTTCGTGCCCTGTTGAAGAATGCACACATCTACGTTCTGGATGAAACAGCAAACAGTGTAAGTGCAACAGATAAGACCCTGCGCGAAGACCTCAGGAAGCTCATGAGTGATAAAATTCTCATGTTCGGAGTAAGTAATGAAAGTGTTGCTGAGGAGTTTTCTACGACGCTTCACCTAGAAAATGGGAGGGTTATCGAAAGATAGTCTTGGGAACTATGGTGAAACAAAGGCGAGATGATGTGAGCTGGAACACAGTTTGCTGGGAGAACTTCAGCTATGCTCATCAAGTTATTGGGAGTGAAATGTGACTATTGATGCAGAAGTCCAAGCTTTAAGCCGTGTCCCTCTCTTTCAGGGATTGGAACCAAGCAAACTGCGTCTTCTTGCGTTCATCAGTGATCGCATGGAGTTTCAGGATGGGGAGCATTTGTGCCATCAGGGAGATGATGGTGACAGTGCATTTGTTGTCCTTTCCGGTGAAGTTGCTGTGTTTGTTGATGAAAATGAGGTTGCGAAGGTTGGACAATATGCCATCATTGGTGAGATTGCGATCCTGTGTGATGTGCCAAGAACAGCGACCTTACAGTCAGTGGGTACAACTCACATTCTGGCAATATCCAAAGACGATTTTTTGAAGCTCATCGCGGAGTTTCCGAAAGTTTCGCTCGAGATTATGCGTGTATTGGCGTTGCGATTGGAAAAAACGACCAGAGAACTTGCGCAGGCACGCCCTGCGTCCACTTGAAAGGCCAGATTACTTGAACGAGTTTTCTCTTAAAATTTGGGGTGTTCGCGGTTCAACAGCTGCTGCTGGTCCCGAAACACTTAGATACGGCGGAGAAACAGCCTGCTTTGAAATTCGGGCGGGAGACGTTCTGTTGATGGTCGACTGTGGGTCTGGTGCACGCAATCTGGGTAAAGAGTTGATGAAAGGCCCGCACCGCGACATAGATCTTCTCTTCACGCATACACACCTAGACCACATCTGTGGTTTGCCCTTCTTCGAGCCGGCGTACGATCCCAATTTCAGTATTCGTCTAACCGCAGGCCATTTTAATGACCCGTGTGATTTGAAGGATATCATCTGTCGGATCATGTCGCCCCCTATTTTCCCGGTAGGAGCGAACACGCTAAGTGCTGTTTCCTTTAAAAGTTTCAAGGCAGGGGACACCCTGAAGAAAGACAATGGGCTGATAATCAAAACCGTTGCGCTAAACCATCCTGGCGGTGCCTGTGGCTACCGGATGGAGTACAATGGTAAGTCCATGTGCATCATCACAGATCACGAAATGGGGAGCGCATCTCACGATGCTGCTGTCCTAGAGTTTATCCGTGATGCAGATGTTGTGATCCAGGATGGGATGTACACCTGTGCCGAATACCCTAAGTATAAGGGTTGGGGACATTCCACATGGGAGCATGTGGTCGGAATATGCCAGCGCGCCAACGTGAAAACGCCCGTGATCTTTCATCACGATCCGCGTCGCACGGATGATGAATTGGACGAGATAGGTTTGGCTGCCCAGCAGATGCATCCACGAGCAATCGTGGCTTCTGAAGGGATGGTCTTCAAACCTTAAGTTCATTCACCCGTCGCTCGCAACAGATCGGATGAAACTGCGAGCAAACCAGCAACACCTGTTGAATGGTGTGACGGGAGACAAGTGTGGCAGTTGGAAGTGGTCCAGAAAATTCCGATCCTTCAAAAAAACGTGGATCTGAGAAAAAGCCGGATGTGGACTTGAGCGAAAAGTTCCATGGCATCTCTTACCAGAAAAAAGCTGAACCTAACTTCTACCAGCAGCTGAAGCGCGGTGTTTTAGGGCCAAAAGCTCCGGAAGGGGACTTGCCTTTACGTGTGCGTAGTGAAGTAGCGCGTCAGGAAGCGGCCTCCGAACGTCTGATCGGTATCGTCCAGCTCGGAGTCATCATCTTCTTCGCTGTTCTGTACGCTCTGGCGCCAAGAGCCGAAGGCACAATGGGCTTCAACTTCGTTCCCATCGCCTTTTCCTGTTATCTCGTCTTTACGCTTATACGTATTTACGTCTCTTTCAGAACCACCCTGCCGGTCTGGTATCTGGTCCTGTCTATCATGGCAGACGTGGCGCTTCTGGTCGGATTGATTTTCTCCTTCCATATCCAGTATGCCCAGCATCCCACTTTTTACCTCAAGGCCCCGACCTTGATGTACCTGTTCCTGTTCATCGCTCTGAGAGCCCTCCGCTTTGATCCAAGATACGTGATCCTCACTGGCGTTTTCGGAGCTTTGGGATGGTTAGGGCTGGTGTTCTATGCTCTGACCTATCAAGGTGGCTCAACACTTATCACTCGAAACTACATCGAATATCTGACCGGCGAGGCAGTTCTCATCGGGGCAGAATTAGACAAGTTGATAATCATCCTGTCAGTGACAGCGCTTCTTGCCCTTTCGATTTTCAGAGCCCGCCGGACCTTCTTCTCAGCCATTCGCCAGAAGAATGCAGTAAAAGACTTGAGCCGCTTTTTCACGCCGGAAGTTGCAAATTCCATTGTGGAATCTGAAAGCAGGCTTATGGCTGGAACCGGTGAAATCCGGGATGTTGCCATCCTTCTTGTAGACATCCGGTCCTTTACAAAAACTGCCGCCAAACTGCCGCCAGAAACCACCATGCGGGTTTTGAGCCTCTACCAAAAGAAAGCTGCAAAGGTGATTTTGGGAGAGGGAGGCAAAATTGATAAGTTCCTTGGTGATGGAATTCTTGCAACCTTCGGCGCTGTATCAGACAGCGAAACGTATGCAGCTGACGCGTTGCGAGCAGGTGTCGAACTGACTCACATTCTGGAGGAAGAGTGCGCCGATCTGGAAGCTGCAGGTTGGCCCATGAAATTTGAAGTTGGTGTAGGGGTCGCAGCAGGTCCGGTCAGCGTCGGAGTTGTTGGTGTGCGGGACCGGTTGGAGTTCACCGTGATCGGTGATGCTGTCAACCGCGCTGCAAAGCTGGAAGCCGCCAACAAGGTCCAGGGCACGCGGTTCCTGACAGATGGTGCAAGTTATTCCATGGCTCTACGACAAGGGTATAAGGGAAACATGATAGATTTAAAGTCTGAGTGTGTTGCGGGAATCAATGGAAAAGTAGACCTTGTGGCTTTGGCGTGAGAATGATTTTCTCATGCCGACCCGCAATCCAGCATTTTGCTGCTTTCAAAGAATTTTGGCGGGAGCTTTGAAAGACAGCGGGGCAAACAAAATGAATCGGGATGGGATTCCATGCAACTTAATAAAGAAATTGCAGCCGTTGTAACCGGCGGCTCATCAGGTCTTGGTGCGGCAACCGCACGGAAATTGGCTGGCCATGGCGTTAAAGTAACTCTTTTCGACGTGAATGAAGAAGCTGGTAAAGCACTGGCACAAGAGATTGGTGGTCAGTTCGTCAAAGTGGACGTCACCAGCGATGACAGCGTGAAAGCAGGTCTGGATGCAGCTGAAGTAGCGCACGGCCCAACACGTATTCTCGTCAACTGTGCAGGTATTGCGCCTGTTGCAAAAACCACCTCTCGTGGTGAGCCGCACCCAATGGATATGTTCCAGACGGTGATCAACGTAAACCTTGTCGGCACATTCCGCTGTACGTCGTTTGCTGGAACACGCATGGCAAGCCTTGAACCACTGACAGAAGATGGTGAGCGCGGCGTGATCATCTCCACTGCATCTGTAGCAGCATTTGACGGTCAGATCGGCCAGGCAGCTTATGCAGCATCTAAAGGTGGCATAGCCGCTCTGACATTGCCTGTTGCACGAGATCTGTCCAAGTCCGGTATCCGCGTGATGACTGTTGCACCGGGTATCTTCGAAACTCCAATGCTTCGTGGCCTCTCTCAGGAAGTGCAGGACTCACTCGGTCAGCAGGTGCCGTTCCCATCCCGTTTGGGCCGCGGCGACGAATACGCTCAGCTGGTGGAAGCAATCTGCACCAACCCAATGCTGAACGGCGAAACCATCCGTCTGGATGGCGCAATCCGCATGGCACCGCGCTAAGCAATTCTCTGGTCTGAGAGCGCTGAGTTCTCAGGCCAGCTTCTGGTTGCGAAACAACCAGACCTACCAATATGGTCTAATCCAAAGGTCGACTAAGTGCTTAGGCACACCCTCGTGCAGTGGTATCTTAGTCCTGCTAAGTTCATCGGATTGTAATTTATAGATCCGATTCCTAGAGGCCTTCATGGCGACCTATACCAGCTCCACTCCCCAACAGTTCTTCGGCGACCTTCCAGAGCAGACTGATGTTCTGATTATTGGCGGTGGCGTGATTGGCACCTGCACAGCCTACTGGCTGGCACAAAAGGGTGTGAACGTGACACTCTGCGAAAAGGGCCGCGTTGCCGGAGAACAGTCGAGCCGCAACTGGGGCTGGGTCCGCCAGCAAGGCAGGGATGCCGCAGAACTCCCCATATCCATGGAAAGCAGCCGGCTCTGGCAGCAGCTGATGAAAGAAACCGGAGAGGATCTCGGGTTTCGCCAGGAGGGTGTTTATTATCTGGCAGAAAAACAAGAGGACCTCAAAAACTATGAGGACTTTCTTGAGCTCGCCAAACAGCATCAACTCGATACCAAGCTCCTCAGTAAAGACGAGGTCTACGCCAAAATTCCGGGGCGTGATGGCAAATGGGTTGGTGGCATGGTCACACCAAGTGATGGCCGTGCTGAGCCATGGATAGCTGTGCCCGCGATTGGCAGAGCAGCGGAACGCAACGGCGCTGTGATCGTTGAAGACTGTGCAGTGCGTACGCTCGAGATTGAAGGTGGTAAACTCACAGGAGCTGTGACCGAAAAGGGGACGATCAAAGCAAACCGCGTCCTGATCGCTGCTGGTGCATGGTCCTCACTCTTTGCACAAAACCTCGGCGTGTCCATGCCTCAGTTATGTGTGCGGGCAACTGTGGCTGCAACCAAGGCTGTGCCTGATCTTTTCAACGGCAACGCTGCAGACGGCACATTCGCGTTCCGCAAAAGAGTAGATGGTGGCTACACGCTTGCGGTCAGTGATATTCATGATCACTACATCGGTAAGGACTCGTTTCGTCACATCTTCAAGTGGCTTCCTGCTGTGAAAGCGTCCTTCAAAGGCATTTCCTTTGGCATGAACCCACCAAAGAACTATCCAGATTCATGGGCGCATAAGCGGCATTGGTCTGGAGATGAAGTCACACCGTTTGAAACATGTCGTGTGCTAAACCCTGATCCAAGCCCGAAAGCTCTCAAACGCATTCAGGATCGTCTGGTTGACCGCTTCCCTCAGCTCAAAGGGCTGCAAATGGAAGAAAGTTGGGCTGGAATGATTGATGCAATGCCGGACTTTGTCCCGATCATGGATGAAGTCCCGACGCAAAAAGGCGTGTTTATCGCAACGGGTTTTTCCGGGCATGGGTTTGGCATTGGTCCTGCCGCAGGACGCATAATGGCAGATTTGCTCATGGACAAACCAGCTGGCTACGACCTGACGCGCTTCCGTTATTCGCGTTTTTCCGATGGCTCCAAAATCAAGCTCGGACCCTTTATCTAACCTCCTTGAGTAAGTGACGTGATTTATTCAGAAAATACACCGCAGCAGTTCCATGGAGAACAGCCGCAGGAAACAGATGTGCTCATAATCGGCGGGGGCATCATTGGTGTGTGTACCGCCTATTACCTCGCCAAGAAGGGTGTGAGCGTCACTCTTTGCGAAAAGGGGAGAGTTGCAGGAGAGCAGTCCAGTCGCAATTGGGGTTGGATTCGCCAGCAAGGACGTGATGAGCCGGAAATCCCGCTCTCTATCGAAGCTCGTCGTTTGTGGGCGGAGCTCAGCGAAGAGACAGGGGAAGACCTCGGCTACAGCGCGAGCGGCGTCTACTACCTTGCTGAAAAGCATGAGGACTTGGAAAATTTCGAAAAGTTCGTCGAGCTTGGCCGGAAATATGATCTTGATACCTGCATGATCTCAAGAGCGCAGGTTCATGAAGACATAAAAGGCAAAGAAGGACGCTGGATCGGCGGAATGCATACTGCCAGTGATGGTCGTGCTGAACCCGGGCAGGCGACGCTCGGCATCGCAAAAGCTGCAGAGCGTCTTGGAGCTGTTATCTGCGAAAACAACGCTGTTCGTACATTGGTAAAATCCGGTGGCGAGGTTGTGGGCGCTGTCACAGAACAAGGCGAGATCAAAGCGGGGCAAGTAATGCTGGCAGGTGGGGCATGGTCTTCTCTGTTCGCCGCCAATGCAGGCATTAAACTGCCTCAACTTTCTGTAGAGTTGACCGTTGCAGCAACGCAAGCCGTACCGGATGTCTTCCCGGCAAATGCCTCAGACAACACCTTTGCTATGCGCCGCCGTCAGGGTGGTGGCTACACGCTGGCACTGAAGAACAATCAGACCCATCATATCGGTCTGGATTCATTCCGGTTCCTGAAAGAATGGCTGCCCAATATGGCCGAAAACCTCAAGGGCACCAGCATCAAACCATGGTCTCCAAAAAACTACCCTGATCACTGGATGCAAAAAAGACGCTGGACCGGAGCGGACATAACACCATTTGAAGTCATGCGCGTCCTCAACTCTAAACCTGATCAGAAAGAGCTGGGTGCTCTTACACAAGCACTCGCTGATCGTTTCCCGCAGCTCAAAGGAACAAAACTGCAATCCGCCTGGGGCGGCCTCATTGATGCCATGCCAGACTTTCTGCCGGTGATCGATAGAGCTCCAGATCTGGATAACCTGCATATCGTGACGGGTTTCTCAGGCCATGGGTTTGGAATAGGCCCATCTATTGGACGTCTTATGGCAGATGTGCTCACAGGGAAACCAGCTGGTCACGATCTCTCCAGTTTTGCCTTTAACCGCTTCTAAAAGCTGCAAGACTTGAGGCACGAGCAGGCGACACCCGAGAAATGCTCAAGCGATCAGAAGGGGAGAGGCGTACCCGCGGGTACTCTTTTTCTCATTAGTGGTGTAAGCTGAAGAAAAGTTGCCAAATTAGTCCGATAAAACTAACTATACCGCAACGCGTAAATAACATATTCGCCAGATTGGGGTTTTCGATGCCAAACTATCGTTCGCGCACTTCCACACACGGCCGCAACATGGCAGGCGCCAGAGGCCTGTGGCGGGCAACCGGTGTTAAAGAAAATGACTTCGGCAAGCCAATTATTGCTGTCGTCAACTCCTTCACTCAGTTCGTTCCAGGCCACGTGCATTTGAAAGACCTCGGCCAGCTCGTCGCTCGCGAAATTGAGCAGGCCGGTGGCATCGCAAAAGAGTTCAACACCATCGCAGTCGATGACGGCATCGCAATGGGTCACGACGGCATGCTCTACTCCTTGCCCTCTCGTGAGTTGATCGCCGATTCCGTGGAGTACATGGTCAACGCCCACTGCGCAGATGCCATGGTCTGTATTTCCAACTGTGATAAGATCACTCCAGGCATGCTGATGGCGTCTTTGCGCCTGAACATTCCAACCGTGTTTGTGTCCGGTGGACCGATGGAAGCTGGCAAAGTAACGCTCGCAAACGGTGAAAAACGCAAAGTTGACCTTGTCGACGCAATGATCGCCGCAGCTGATGACAACGTTTCTGACAGCGACGTTGAAAGCATCGAGCGCAGCGCATGCCCGACGTGTGGCTCCTGTTCTGGCATGTTCACCGCAAACTCCATGAACTGTCTGACAGAAGCTCTGGGCCTGTCCCTTCCGGGCAATGGCTCAACTCTGGCAACGCATTCAGACCGTAAACGCCTGTTCATCGAAGCCGGTCACCTGATCGTAGATCTGGCAAAACGCTATTACGAACAGGAAGATGAGAGCGCATTGCCGCGTAACATTGCAAACTTCAAAGCTTTTGAAAATGCAATGATTATGGACATCGCAATGGGCGGCTCCACCAACACCGTTCTGCATTTGCTGGCCGCAGCGCAGGAAGGTGAAGTGGACTTTACCATGGAAGACATTGACCGTCTGTCTCGCATAGTACCAGTGCTGTGTAAGGTGGCTCCATCGGTCGCCAACGTCCACATGGAAGACATTCACCGCGCAGGTGGTATCCTCGGTATTCTGGGTGAACTGGACCGTGCAGGCCTCATCGATACCTCAGTAAAATCAGTGCATGCCAAAGACTTAGCCGACGCTCTTGAGCGCTGGGACATCAAACGCACAGACAGCACAAGCGTGCGCGAGTTCTTCTCAGCCGCACCTGGTGGTGTGCCGACACAGGTCGCGTTCTCTCAGAGCTCCCGCTATGCCGAAGGTGTTGATGAGGATCGTGAAAACGGCGTTATCCGCTCCAAAGAACATGCCTTCTCACAGGATGGCGGACTGGCAGTTCTCTACGGCAATCTGGCAGAAGACGGCTGTATCGTTAAGACAGCTGGTGTAGATGAGAGCATTCTCACATTCTCCGGCCCTGCACGCATCTTTGAATCTCAGGACACAGCCGTTAGTGCGATCCTGACTGGGAAGGTGAAAGAGGGCGACATCGTTCTTATCCGTTACGAAGGCCCTCGTGGCGGTCCGGGCATGCAGGAAATGCTGTATCCAACCAGCTACCTCAAGTCCAAAGGCCTCGGCAAAGCCTGCGCACTCATCACAGATGGCCGCTTCTCTGGTGGGTCTTCCGGTTTGTCCATTGGCCATGTCTCTCCGGAAGCAGCAGAAGGCGGCAATATCGGCCTGTTGGAAGAAGGCGATATGATTGATATCGACATTCCAAACCGTAAAATCGAGATGCGTGTTTCTGATGAAGAGCTTGCCTCCCGCCGCGCTGCGATGGAAGCAAAAGGGAATGCTGCATGGAAACCTATTGAGACGCGTAAGCGCAAGGTGACCACCGCGCTGAAAGCCTATGCTGCCATGACCACCAGCGCATCCAAAGGCGCAGTTCGTAAAGTTGACTAAGCCTCAGGTTCAGTAAGACATTCAAAAGCCCCGTAGAGACCATCTCTGCGGGGCTTTCTATTGTAGGAGCGTTGTTTTGAGCTTTTAGCTCGGCGCACTCACATATCGCAGATAGGGCAGGACTGTTTTCACAGAGCCAAATTTAACTTCTGCGTCTTCGGTGCTGACGGCTGGGGGCACGATCACATCCTCGCCAACAGTCCAGTCCGCAGGCGTTGCAACGCCCTTGGCAGACATCTGAAGCCCGTCCAGTGCACGCAGTATTTCTGCAAAATTTCGCCCAACGGTCATAGGGTAGGTCATCATCAGCTTCACTTGCTTGTCCGGCCCAATGATGAAGACAGAACGAACTGTTGCTGAATCAGCAGGTGTGTGGCCATCAGGTAGCACATGTTCAGCAGGCAGCATATCGAAGGCTTTGGCCATTTCAAGACCAGCATCGGCTACAATCGCAAAGTCTGGCTTTGCACCGCCAACAGATTCAATGTCGACTTTCCACTTCTTGTGGTCTTCCACGCCATCAACTGAAACGCCAAGAACTTTAGTGTTACGCTTGGCCCATTCATTACCAAGCTGAGCAACAGCACCGAATTCTGTCGTGCAAACAGGGGTGAAGTCTTTAGGATGAGAGAAGATGATCGCCCAGCTGTCACCCACCCAGTCGTGCAGATTTATCTCTCCATGATCAGTTGGAACGGTCAAATTGGGGATCGTATCGTTTATGCGTAAAACCATGACAAGTCCTCTTTTGATAAAAGGCATCAGGACTGAGATAAGGCCGCAATATGCCTTTTTTCGGCCCGCCACCATCATTGCTTGATATTGAGTTCCGCGAAACAATAGAGCTAAACCATAACCGTAGGCCAGCTATAAGTTTTGGCGGGCGCATTACTGGTCTCAATTGACATTACGATTTCATGACTTTGGGATCAGTGTTTGACAAAGTGTAAGTATAGACTTACCGTAAGTTATGGCTTACGAAGAGATTCTTCACGCTTTAGCAGATGACACACGCCGCAAGATCTTTGAGGATCTTCGCGCGGGCCCTAAGAATGTCAAAGCGTTGTCTGAAACAAAAGGCGTCAGCAGACCAGCGGTCTCCCAGCATCTGAAAGTCTTACAGAGCGCTGGTCTGGTGGAGGTATACCAACGCGGAACTTCAAGGTTTTATGCGCTTAGGCGTGAAGGCATCGCGCCCCTGCGTGACTACCTTGATCAGTTCTGGGAGGGTGTTCTGGACGCTTTTGCAAATGAAGTTGCCGACCAGCAGGAGATGGGGAATGATTGCACCAGTGATGAAGATGATCAAAGTGGACTGTAGTCCGGAAAAGGCCTTCAAGGTCTTCGTCAACGACCTGAGCAATTGGTGGCCAACACAAACTCACTCTGTTACCGCAATGAATGGCGGAGCGCTGCCCGACGTCTTTTGCGAGCAGCAGGAGGGTGGCAAGCTCTATGAAGTGGCAAAGGACGGCACCCGCCACGACTGGGGCACCATCAAGCTTTATCAGCCCGCCAAAGCCCTTTCTATTCTCTGGCACATCAACAACCCAGAGAGTATGGCAACCTGTGTTGACGTGACCTTTGAAAACGACGGGGAGGGCACAAAGGTTGTCCTCAGCCACCACGACTGGGAAAAGCTTGGAGAAGTCGGCTCTGCAATGCGCGAGAACTACAACAATGGCTGGGTGAGCGTGTTTGAGACGCACTTCAAGGATGCATGTAACGCCAGTGTTGCCTAGCATTCTAACCCTCGCCGACTTGCTCAGCGAGGGTCGCATTTTGCAGTTTTAACCCCGCCAATTCAAAAGGGCCTTTTCGGCCTTGCCAATCAGCCAGCTGACACACAGTCCCAGAATGGAGAGCATAGCAACACCCACGATCAACTCGTCGGTTGCAAACAGTGATCCAGCCATCAGAACATAAGCGCCGATACCATACTCAGCGCCAATCATCTCTGCTGCGACGAGCAGAATGATGGCGATACTGGCAGAAATACGCGCGCCAGAAAGGATCGCGGGCAGGGCTCCGGGCAAAATGATCTTCCGTACAATAGAAAGCCAGCTCATTCCGAAGGATTGCCCCATGCGGATAAACCCACGCTCCACATGGTCAACCCCGCCATATGTGGCGATAACTGTTGGAAAGAAAGTGCCAAACAGGATCGTCGCAACCTTGGACCCTTCGCCGATGCCAAACCAGATGATAAAGAGTGGCAGCAATGCGATTTTGGGAATTGGAAAAAAGGCTGAAGTGAGTGGCAGGAGACTGGCGCGTGCCAGAGAAAACAGCCCAATCAACAACCCAACCAGAATACCGAGTGCAGTTCCGATGCTCCAGCCAAACACAAGGCGGTAAAGGCTCGTGCTTACATGCTTCCAGAGCAAACCAGAGTGATAAAGGTCTAAAAACGCCTGAAAGGCCTCAGAAGGGGCAGGCAAAACCAGATTACTGATAAACCCGGTCCGTGATCCGACCTCCCAGAACGAGACAAGCGCGAGAAACACTAAGGGAGCGACAAAACGGATAGGGTGTGGTTTGAACCCACCACCGCGAAACGGAACTTTCTTTCGGTTGGCCTGATCAGACATCAGCCAGCTCCCTATCCGCAGCAAGAGCCTCATCACGCATCATCTGCCAAAGCTGCTGTTGAACATCTTCCAGCTCTCCAGCACGGTCACGGCGTTCCTCAAGCGGCATACTGATCTCCACCACCTCTCGTAGCTTGCCGGGGCGACGAGACAAAACAGCCACTTTGTGCCCAAGACGTACTGCTTCAGCGAGATTATGCGTCACATAACAAGCTGAGAATTTCTCTCTCGCCCACAGCTCCACCAGATCATCCATCAGGAGCTCTCGCGTCTGGCTATCCAAAGCAGAAAGTGGTTCATCCATCAGCAAAAAGGCCGGACGTACCGCAAGTGCCCGCGCAATAGCCACACGCTGCTTCATACCGCCGGAAAGCTGGCGCGGAAGTGCCTCACGAAACTCTGAAAGGTTAGTGCGGGCAAGCACATCTTTAATGATAGCCTCACGTTCCTTTGCAGGCAGCTTGTGGTCCTCAAGCACCAAAGAAATGTTCCCGGCAACAGAGCGCCATGGTAGCAACGCAAAATCCTGAAAGATGTAGGTGAGGGGATTGAGAGACCCTTCTGGTGCTTGACCTGCGATATAAGCGGCGCCCTTGCTCGGCTCTTCAAGTCCGCCCATCAGACGCAGCAGCGTAGATTTTCCGCAACCGGACGGACCGATGATCACGGCAATCTCGCCGGGCTCAAAGGTCAGATTGATATCATTCAGAACCTCGACAGAGCCGTAGGCATGCGAGAGATTTTCAATGGAAATTTGCATGTAATCCAACCGGATTAAGGGAAAAGGCATTGCCCACCCGCAGCGGGCAATGCGTGTGTTGGATTAGAAGGTTTCGACGAACTTCACATCAACCAGCTTGTCGAGTGTTACACCTGCTGGCACCAGCTTTTCGCTCTTGAACCAGTTGAGCTGGTCTTCAACACTCGCCATGTTTAGCGCAGCACCTTCGTTAAGACGCATCGCTCCATTGCGAATGGATGGAGCAGCTTTCTCATATGAACGATCAGCATAGACGTACTTATGAATGAGCTTCACCATGTCTTCAGCCGCCGCATCTCCTGCGGATTTGTCCACCAGAGTCGCGTTAAAATCAGCTGCGCCTTTAGAGTAGGCACCAAGGAAGGTCTTTACCAGCTCAGGATTACTATTAATGTTCTTCGCGGAGGTAAAGACAGTGGTCACCTGATAATTCGGTACATAGTCAGAGACTTTGCCGATCATTTCCACTTGTGGGGACTTGGCAAGGCCTTTTGCGATGTGGGGAACAATAGACCACGCATCAATCTGACCACTCTTCAGCGCACCAATCACAGCGCCTACTTTTTGGAGTGGGCGAATCTTGATGTCTTTGCGCCCAAAACCTTCTTTATCTGCAATCTTATGTGCCATGTAATGGAAAGACGAGCCTGCTGTCGTCACACCAAAGCTCTTGCCTTTCAGATCAGCCGGAGTTTTCAGGCCTGCATCAAACGCAGCTTTTGAGGCAAGGATCATCTGGCCGTCAATGCCAGCTTCTTCCTGTAGTGCGCCACCAATCACTTTCACAGCGCCCTTATCGGCAAGACTGATCAAGCCACCGGAAATTGCGGTAAGGCCGAAGTCCACATCGCCGGAGGCGATAGCAAGCGCCATTGGTTGTGCTGCCTGAAAGAACTTGAACTCAACTTCCAGACCAGCCTCGTCGAAATAACCCTTTTCAAACGCAACAAAATTCGCCGCATGAGAAGTGAAGCGCAAGGCGCCGACAGTGATCTTCTCTGCTGCAGTTGCTGTAGTCGCAAACGTTCCTGTTAGAACCGCTGCGCCCATCAAAACGCCGCTTAAAATACCGCGTACCTTCATCTTTATCCTCTTTAGTGAACCTTGAGAGCAAACTCTCGTCAATCAAAGCGTAATCCCGAAAAGTGGCAACTGTTCTCCGGTAGGATACGCAGTAAAGATCTTTTGCAGTCTATAGATCCCTATGGAAAATGACTGCGTCAATCACTTCAATCGTGCATAGATTAGTCATATAACGCAACCCGGCGCACATGAGACTTGCAATATTCTCAATCTGAATAGGTTCACGTTCACTATCCAGCGCATTTATATGCTGCAATTCCACAACAATGCGACCAAAGATGCTTCTAGGTTTCGTGCAGATAAACCATCTATACAAAATTCTAGGAGAAAGGCCGGAAGTGATCGCTCAATCCCGGCCTTTAATTTAGTCCAATTGATGAATTCAATTTGGTCAGAGAGTCGATCTAGCCACCGGTAAGAAGTTTGGCCATCACATTTTCAATAATCTTGTGACCACCGTCTTGATCGAGGGACATGATAGACTCTGGATGGAACTGAACAGCGCCAATAGGCTCATTCTTGTGTTCAATTGCCATGATCACACCGTCTTTGGTCTCTGAGGTTACCTCAAAGCAATCTGGCAACACATCCCGTTTAGCAAACAAGGAGTGATAACGGCCAACACTGACAGGTGAACTCAGCCCATCAAACAGCTTGGAACCGTGACTGAAGGAAACAAGAGATGGCTTGCCATGCACAGGCACATCAAGCTGGTCAAGTTCACCGCCAAACGCTTCAGTCAGCGCCTGCAGACCAAGACACACACCAAAAATTGGCAGCTTGCGTGCACGGGCCCGTTCGATGGTAGCCCGGCAGTCAAAGTCCTTCGGAGAACCTGGGCCTGGGGACAACACGACCAGATCCGGACTAACCTGATCAAAGACGTCATCTAGCACTGGACTACGGTAAGTCACAACCTCAGCGCCTGTCTGACGGAAGTAATTTGCCAGTGTGTGCACGAAACTGTCTTCGTGGTCGACGAGTAGAATCTTCTTGCCTTTGCCCGGTTTAGCCTTAACCACTTCCTCTTCAGAGGTAAGCGCAAGTCCAGCTTCGCGAACCGCAGCAATCATCGCAGATGCTTTCAGCTCAGTCTCAGCTTCTTCATCCTCTGGGATGCTGTCATAAAGCAGCGTGGCACCTGCACGGATCTGAGCTACACCATCCTTGATGCGAACTGTGCGCAGGGTCAGACCTGTGTTCATATCGCCATTAAACAGCACAGCACCGATCGCACCGCCATACCATGCACGAGAACTCCTTTCGTGATCCTCGATAAACTGCATAGCCCAACGCTTCGGCGCACCAGTAACAGTTACAGCCCATGTATGAGAAAGGAACGCATCCAGCGCATCCTTGCCATCAAGCAGAGTGCCTTCGATGTGATCCACGGTATGAATCAGACGAGAATACATCTCGATCTGACGACGACCAATCACGCGGACAGACTCTGGAACACAGATGCGGCTCTTATCATTCCGGTCCACGTCAGAACACATGGTCAGTTCTGCTTCGTCTTTGGCGGAGTTCAGCAGCTTGCGGATTTGTGCTTCATCTTCAATCGCGTTCTTGCCGCGGCGGATCGTGCCAGAAATCGGGCATGTCTCCACACGGCGACCACCAGTCACTCGCACATACATCTCAGGAGAGGCACCAACCAGATATTCGGCGTTGCCTAGGTTGATGAAAAAGGAATAAGGCGAAGGGTTGATCTGCTGCAAACGGCGAGAAACAGCGGATGGTGGGTTTTTGCAAGGCTCATAGAACACTTGTCCCGGAACGGTCTCAAACAGATCACCGCGCTTGAAATAATCGACTGCAGAGCGCACCAGATCAGCGTACTCACCCGGTTCATGGTCACCCCGTGCTGGAGTTTCAGTCGCTGCTTTGTAGGGTGTTTCTTCACCATCACGCGGCAGACCGTCTGTCGTTTTGGCATTGAACTCAAAATCGTATTCCAGCACATGGGCTTTACGGCCATAGTGGTCAACAATCAGGATTTCATCGGGCAGAAACAACACCATGTCCCGCTGGTCGTCAGGACGTTGCAGCTTCTGATTAATCGGCTCAAACTGGAACGTCAAATCATATCCGAATGCACCATACAACCCGAGCTGATCGTCGTCACAGGAAAACAGATCAACAAGTGTACGCACCACGGAGAAGGTTGAAGGCTGGCGGGAACGCTCTTCCTCTGAAAAGGCTCTGTCCGGCGTCTTGATAGTCAGATCAATGCGGTACTCATCTGCATTGAAATCTGCGATATCCTCGTGACCATCCAATGCGCCATGAACGGCAGGCATCAGCACGCGCCCACGCTCGTTTAGCGCTTGAATGGTAATCTTGCGATCATTGGATTCAATCAGCAGCGGTGGGTTGGCCAACGCCATATCCCAGCGCGTGTAGCGGCCCGGATATTCGTAGGAAGAGGAAAGCACAGCACCGCGTTGACGGTCCAGCCTGTCCATCCATTCGCTTGTACCAGCGGCATAATCAGCATTTCGGCTTTTACGGCGGATGATAACGCCGCCTTTGCTCTTATAAGTCCGTTCTGCCGTAATCGGCATGGTCAATCCTCCGGGTCGTGCACACCTGTTTCCGATGTTTGCGAGGCGGTAGATACAACAAAGCCGCCTGCAGAAAATGCGGCGGCTTGGAAATTACAGGTCAACAAGACATGCGTGTTCAGCCACCGTCACCGGCGCCACCACCACAGCATGTTTTGTACTTGCATAGTCATCATGCGATTTTCATAACCTAAGGAGCTCATAGGTGCAACTCCTGAAACAAAATTGCACCCAGCAATGAAAAGAAGAGCCCTTCAACCCATCGTGAAGAGCTCCCCATCATCAACTTAAGCACACGCGTGCTGGATCAGGCGGTCTAGGAAACCGTCGCACTTGTCGAGTTCGGACTGTTTGATGTACTCGTCCGGTTTATGAGCTTGCTCGATGCTACCTGGGCCACACACCACGGTTGGGACTTTCAAAATGGTCTGGATCAGGCCAGCTTCCGTGCCATAAGCAACTTTTGCATGATCATTGCGGCCAGCCAGTTTCTTCGCCAAAACAGTCACATCCGCTTCCACTTCCGTATCCAGTCCTGGGATCTCAGAGTAAGGAATGAGCTCGATATCTGCTTTTTCAGAAACTTGGCGCATTTCAGGAAGAAGCTCTTCTGTGGCATAACGCCTGATCTCATCCATGCAAGCCTGAAGGCTTTCAGTTGGCAGCACGCGGAACTCAAATATGACTTCGCAGTGTTCCGGCACAATGTTGAGTGCTGTGCCGCCCTTCATGACACCTGTGTGAGCCGTGGAATATGGCAAGTCAAACAGATCATCGCTCGGGCCCGCTGCCAGTTCCCGTGCCATCTCTTCAAGTTTTGCAACAAGACGAGCGCCATAATGCACGGCGTTTACGCCCTGTGGTGCAAGGGAGGAGTGGCAGGAAAGGCCGGTAAACACAGCGCGGTAGGAGGCTTTGGATTTATGTGCCACCACAACCTGCATTTCAGTCGGCTCACCAACGAAACATGCTTCCGCCTGAAATCCTTCACCTGCAAGTTTGTACAGCACAGGCTGAACGCCAGTACAACCAGTTTCTTCGTCATAGGAGAACATCAGGTGAAACGGTTTGTTCAGCGGCGCCTTGAGCATCTCTGGCACTTTGGCAAGAGAGCACGCTACGAAGCCTTTCATGTCGCAAGAACCGCGACCGTAAAGCAAGCCGTCTTCCTCGCGAAGGGAGAACGGGTTACTGCTCCAGTCTTGTCCTTCAACCGGCACCACATCTGTGTGACCTGAAAGAATGTAACCATCGGCCCCATCTCCGCCGATCGTTGCAAACAGGCTCGCCTTCTCCCCTGTCTCGTCTGGCAGAATGGAAGAGGAGACCCCCAGATCATTAAGATACTCTTCGATCCACTTGATCAGGGGGAGATTGGTTTTTGCGCTGACCGTGTCAAAGCTAACCAGCTTTGCAAGGACTTCTTGGCTTGTCATTGTCATGGAAATTTCTTTCAGGAAATCGGAATCGTGAGTTCTGACTATAGAAAGAGAAATCCATAAGGAAAAGTACGTTTACGAGCTTTCGTTGACATGCCGTAGCGTTGTTTCGCCTTTACCCCACAGCCATGCTGCTCCGCGCACACCAGAGCTGTCGCCGTGTTTGGCCTTGCGGATATCAAAATCATAACCATCAGAGAAAATGTAAGGACGCATCGCAGCAGGAAGATCCTTGTAAATCTCCTCCACGTTGGACATTCCACCAGCGAGTACAAAACAGTCCGGATCTAAAATGTTGGCTGCCATCGCCAAGGCGCGGCCTAAGCGGCTTACATAACGCTGATAGGTGCCCATGGCAGCTTCATCACCAGAGCGCATCAACTCAATGATCTCACGGCCCTTAAGAACCTTGCTGGTGGCATTCTCATAATCCCACTGGAAACCTGTGCCAGAGCACAAAAGGTCAATCGTACCGTGGTGTCCGGTCCAGTTGAGCGGCCCTGGGAACTCGCCTTCCTGCATCCACGGCACAGTAACGTTGCCCCATTCGCCGCCAATGCCGTTAGCGCCTTTATGGGGACGTCCATTAATCGCAATGCCTGAGCCACAGCCAGTGCCAATGATGATGCCGTGAACAACTCCGCATCCTGCTCCCGCTCCATCAATGGCCTCAGATACCGCCATGCAATTGGCATCGTTTTGAATGCGCACTTCACGGCCAAGCGCATCTGTAAGATCTTTATCGAGAGGTTTCTCGTTCATCCAGGTGGAGTTTGCGTTCTTAACCAGCCCCGTGCTGGGCGAGATAGAACCCGGAATGCCAATGCCCACTGTGCCGACTTCGCCAGTCGCCGCCTCCGTTGCAGCAACCAGTCCGATAACAGCTTCTACGCAACCCTGATAGTCGTTCTTGGGAGTTGGAACGCGTTTGCGAAACAGTTCTTCACCTTCGTTAGAAAGTGCCAGCGCTTCAATTTTAGTACCACCCCAGTCAAGTCCAATTCGCATGTTCCAGTTATTCCCCCATTACAATCATAAAAGGCATTCGCCTCTGTATTCTTTGTTCTTTTCTGGATTAGTCACGTCGCTGGGGCATTTCAAAAGCACCCGCGTCGTTTCCATCCAATGCATCCAGCTGTTTGCCGTAGCTTTTAAATTTTCTCAAAATCTCTTTCATCTCAGTTGGAGAAAGAGGTGCAGGTTCTCCCAGAACCAGCGCAGACAAGTACTGATCAGCCAATGCTTCCACTTCACCGGCAAGGCCAAACGCTTTGTGCAGCGATGGACCAAAAGCGATCTGTCCATGATGTGCCAAAAGGCAAGCCTTCCGGTCTTCTAGCGCATTGATCATTGCTTGAGATAGGGCTTTGGTTCCGAACGTGGCGTAATCTGCGCATTTGATCTGATCACCGCCAGCAACAGCCACCATATAATGAAAGGCCGGAATGCCTTTGTTATGGGTTGAAAGCGCAGTCGCTCTGGCTGAATGACAGTGAACAACCGCCTCTGCTTCTTTGTAGTGCCGGTAGATGTCCATATGCATGCGCCACTCGGACGAAGGCAAGTAATTCCCAAAGTATCCGCCTTCAAGATCCATGAAGACAATCTTCTTGATCTCCAGGTCTTCGTAAGGAATGCCAGAAGGGGTGATGAGCATACCGTCTTCATATCGTGCACTCACGTTGCCGGAGGTTCCATGTGTCAAACCAGTGCTTTGTAAAGCACGCGCCGTTCTTATAACTTCCCGGCGAAGCTGGTTCTCAGCTGTTGTCATAACATGTCTCCGATAGCTGTAGCCTGAGCAAATGCAAGGCTAGCTGCACTGGTTTGCTTCAGGCAATAGCGCTCAATGCGTATCTTTGTTCTCTTTTTCTCTGCGCCTGCGCAAGGCTTCGTTGAGGTCTGGTGCTGCAGAAACAAGGATACGTGTGTAAGGATGTTTGGGATTGGAAAAGACTTCTCCGGTTGGACCTTCTTCAACAATACGGCCTGCGTTCATCACAATCACCCGGTCAGTGATAGCCTGCACAACAGAAAGATCGTGTGAAATGAACAGATAAGCCATACCTAGCCGATCACGCAAATCTGCAAAGAGATCCAGAATTTGTGCTCTGATGGAAACATCAAGCGCAGAAACGGGTTCATCCGCGACGATCAGGCTTGGATTGGTGACCAGCGCACGCGCAATCGCGATACGCTGCCGTTGTCCGCCAGAAAATTCGTGCGGATATTTGTTGGCATCTGCAGAAGAAAGCCCCACGCTTTCCAAAACCTCATGAACGCGTTTTTTACGTTGAGAACGAGACAGTTCGTTGCGCATGAGGTGCAAAGGCTCACCCACGGTACGTTCAACCGTATGCCGCGGATCAAAGCTTCCATAAGGATCCTGGAACACGGCTTGAATACCCAGCTGCAAATCCTGACGGTCTTTTCGTGAAACCGAGTAAGGATCTTTGCCAAGAAACTGGATATGACCAGCGTTCGGAGGCGTCAGTCCCAAAATAGTGCGTGCAAGGGTGGATTTACCGCATCCACTTTCACCCACCAGACCCATGCTCTGACGCGGGGCGACGTGGAAGGAGACATGTTGCACGGCTCGGTGCCACTGTCTGCGTGTGAAGATGCTGGCGCGAGGGAGAGGATATTCCCGCAGCACATTGCTCACCTGCAAGAGTGGCTGTGTGACCTCGTCAACTGGCTCTTGCCGTGGAACAGGTACGTGGTTGGAGGCTTCAAACAGCTTCTTGGAATAGGGGTGAGAAAGGTTGTCGAACAGCTCGCAAGTCGGGCCGCGCTCAACAATCACCCCGTCTTTCATAATCGCAACAGTGTCCGCCATGTCAGCAACAACTGCCAGATCATGCGAAATGAGCAGCATGGCCATCTGTTCTTTGCGCACGATGTCTTTCAGCAATGTCAGGATCTGCGCCTGAACCGTCACATCAAGTGCGGTGGTCGGCTCATCAGCAATCAACACCTTGGGCTTACAGGCGATGGCAATGGCGATGACAACGCGCTGCCTCTGTCCGCCGGAAAGCTGGTGAGGGAAACGATCAATCAAACCATATTCAAGACCAAGACCAACCCGTTCCAGAACATCGATGGTCTGGTCCATCGCTTCCTTGCGCGTAAGACCCTGGTGCCAGCGAAGGCCTTCAGCAACTTGCTCGCCAATGGTGCGGGTTGGGTTGAGAGCGGTCAGCGGCTCCTGAAAGACCATAGAGATGTCTTTGCCACGTACATGGGTCATCTCTGTATCTGTAGCGCGCGTGAGGTTCTTGCCCTCAAACATCAGATCGCCAATCTGATGAGCACCCTCTGGTAAAAGCTGCATTGCTGAGAGCGCACTCATGGATTTACCAGAGCCACTTTCGCCGACGAGACCGAGAATTTTGCCCTGCTCAAGGTCAAAACTCACATTGCGCAGGATCGGCTTGCCAGAAATGGAAACGCAAAGGTCAGTGGTGGAAAAAACAGAGGTCACGCAACTCTCCTCCGCATCTTGGGATCCAGCAAATCCCTAAGCCCATCGCCAAGCAGGTTAAAACCAAGAACGGAAAAGATAATCGCAAATCCCGGATAAAGCGCCAGTTGTGGTGCAAAGGCAACCATGGTCTGGGCCTCGTACAACATGCGGCCCCAACTCGCCATGGGTGGTTGCGTCCCCAAACCAAGATAGGAGAGGCCTGCCTCTGAAAGGATTGCAAGAGAAAGCTGAATGGTTGCCTGCACGATCAACAAATTAGCAATGTTCGGAATAACGTGTTCCAGAGTGATCAAAAACGAGCTCTTGCCGGAAATGCGGGCGGCAAGCAAAAACTCGCGTCCTGAAAGAGACAAGGCGCCACCGCGAGCAACGCGGGCAAAAACCGGAATATTGAAGATGCCAATCGCAATTACAGCGTTGATTGTTCCTGGTCCAAAAATGGATGTGATGAGCACGGCGGAGAGCAGAGACGGAAATGCGAAAATCAGATCATTGGTGCGCATCACCAGTTCTTCCAGAAAACCCTTTTGGGCCGCTGCCAGTAGTCCCAATGGCACGCCAATCAGCATGCCGATGCCAACGGCAATCAGCGCTACAATAATGGAGGTGCGGGCGCCAACCATCAGCATGGAGAAGATATCGCGACCATACTGATCCGTCCCAAACCAGAATTCAGAACTCATCGGCTTAAGACGCTTGGAAACATCCAGAACATCGATGGCATAGGGTGTCCAGAAGACGGAAGTAACCCCGGCAATGAGAATAACGAGAGCAAGCACTGCCCCGATAACGAAAGAACGACTGTGAAAGGCTTTCTTCCAGATGGAGATTTCGTCAAAACTGGCAAGCGGCGGATAACTTGGGAGTTCCTGATTCATGCACGTCGCCTCAGTCTCGGATCAATGGCTGCGTAGGCGATGTCGACAAGGAATGTCACAAAGATTGTAAGAGCAACGAGCAACATGACACTGCTCTTCACTACGATCAGATCGCGCTGAGTAATGCCTTGGAAAATCAGACGCCCTAGGCCTGGTAGGTAAAAGAGGTTTTCAATAATCACCGTACCTGCGATCAGGAAAGAGAACTGAAGACCCAGAATAGTCAGGACCGGAATAAGAGCATTGCGTACGCCGTGTCTCCAAAGCGTGGCTTTGTTGGAGAGCCCTTTGGCACGCGCTGTGCGGATATAATCTTCATGCAAAACATCCAGCAAGGCTGAGCGCATCACGCGGGCCAGAATACTCGCTTGGGGGAGAGCCAGCGCGATAACGGGCAACAAGAGCGCCTGCAATGAGCCGAAGAAGCTCACATCCCAACCCGGGAAACCACCAGATGGTAAAACCCGCAGCACGATCGCAAACACGTAAACCAGCAAAATGGCAATCCAGAAGTTTGGGATAGCAATGCCGATCTGGGCAATGGACATAATACCTGTGTCGATGACCTTGCCATGATAGCGGGCAGAGTAAACGCCGATCGGTATAGCAATGATTGTCGAGAGGATCAGTGCGCCAGTTGCAAGCGGAAGGCTGACCTGAATGCGTTCGCCGATCAGTTCAGAAACCGGAACTGAATATGTGTAGCTCACACCAAATTCACCCCGCAACATGCCCAGTAACCAGTTCACATAGCGGGTGGATAAAGGAGCGTTGAGGCCAAGTTCAGCGCGCAGAGCTGCGAGTGTGTCAGGCTGCGCATTCAGCCCAAGCATCACTTCAGCCGGATCACCGGGAATAACCTCAAGCACAACGAAGATGACGAGGCTTGCGGCCAGGAGAGTTGTCAGTAAGCCTATGAGACGAAGGAACGCAAACCAGAGCATCGGACAAATCCGCTAAACCAATCAAACTTGCGTTGCACAAGCAAATTGCACAATGAGAGAAAAGGGTTACCCCTAAAGTAACTGTCAGTTTGGCAACCGCTTAAACCATATAATTTGGAATAGCAATTGAGAAGGACTGCGATTGCGGTTGCAACCGCAGTCCTGTGCAAATATCTACGTGTATTTGCTATGTGTTTTTAGTTATTCGCCCAATAGACCTGCGACAGATCGTTACCCGGTGTAGGGGAGTTTCGCCAAAGCCCCTTCACATTGGCATTCCACACAGCAGATTTCGCCAACTGGAACAGGTAGACGTTCACAGCATCCTCGGAGATGACTTGCTGTGCCTGCTTCAAAAGCTCATACCGCTTCTCTTCGTCAACAGTCACATTCAGCTCTTCAATCAGTTGTTTGAAAGCATCACTGTTGTAGTTGAAGTAGTACTTATCGCGCGCATAGATACCAATATCCATCGGCTCAACATGAGAAACGATTGTGAAATCGTAATTGGTTTCCTTGAAGACCTCGGAAAGCCACTGCGCCCATTCAACAGGCACGATCTTCAAATCAATGCCGATCTTCTTCAGATCGGAGGCAATCAGCTCACCACCACGACGGGCATAGGTCGGTGGTGGCAGTTTCAGCGTTGCGCTGAAGCCATCTGGATACCCAGCTTTGGCAAGAAGCTCTTTCGCTTTTGCCGGATCATAAGGGTAAAGCCCTGTCAGATCATTATAAGCGGGATGGTGCGGAGCAAAGTGCGTTCCAATTGGCGTACCAAGTCCAAACATTGCCCCGTCAATCAAGGCTTGCTTATTGACCGCATGCGAGATTGCCTGACGCACGAGCTTGTTCTTGAGCGGGTCGCGAGTGTTGTTCATCGCAAGGATGGTTTCACCCTCAGTCGTGCCAATAGCAACTTCAAAGCGTGGGTCCGCTTGAAACTGAATAATGGTTTCTGGAGCGGAAAATGTCGGGAACGCATCCAGATCGCCAGAGATCATTGCAGCAAAGGCGGCATTGGGATCAGAGATGAAACGGAAAGAGGCTTTATCCAGCTTCGGTTGTTCACCCCAATACTGGTCGAAACGGGAAATCCGAATTTCCTGCCCCTTCATCCAACGGTCAAACTTGAACGGTCCGGTGCCCACAGGCTGCGTCTTGTTCGTCTCAGCCGTTTTAGGAGATACAATTACCGCATCGCCCCAAGCCAGATTGTAAGCAAGATTTCCGCTTGGCGTAGTGAGCTTGATGTCAACGGTTTGCGGATCTACGACAACCACATCAGAGATCGCTGCAAAGAGCGGCTTCTGGGCATTTACGCTGCCTTCAGCGCGAGCACGATCCAAGGAAAACTTTACGTCATCGGCAGAAAACGGCGTTCCATCATGAAAGAGGACACTCGTCTGCAAATGGAAGCGATAGGTCATGCCATCTTCGCTCACATCCCACGATTTGGCGAGAGAGGGCAGAACACTTCCGTCTGGCCCGATACGTGTCAGGCCTTGAAAAACGTTTTGATAGACCACTTCATCGATAGCAGCTGCAGCCCCTGCAGTTGCATCAAGATGCGGTGGTTCGAGTACCATTCCCAAAGACAGGGAAGATTTGGCTTCAGCAGAACCGTGCGCACCTGTTAGTGCAGCAAGGACGAGGGCCGCGCCTCCGGCAAGGCAAAGCAGCTGGCTTTTTAATGACTTTGCATGCATTCCATTCCGTCCCTTATACTTTAAGAGTGCACGTGATCAGACAGTGTTCTTGTTATTGGTCTTGCATCAGGCTCCGTCAAAAGAGAGTACGCGGCCAGTGCCATCACTTTGGCGCTGTCAACGAGATCCTCAATTCCAACAAATTCGTCCGGCCTATGCGCCATTTCAAGTTTGCCTGGACCATACGCAATACAATCGTGCAAGTGGCCCAATCGTGTTATGTGCTTCTGATCATAAGTCCCCGGAGAGACAACATATGATGCATCCTTTTGAAGCACGTCTTTAATTCCGCCTGCAACAGCGCGAGCGACTGGGGAGTCCTTCTCTGCCATCACGGGGAGAACTTCAAGGAGATCCTTAAGTTCATATTCGAAATTTCTACGTGTTTTACGCAGATTTTCTAATATTTCAACTATCTCTTGTTTCACATCCTCCAGCGGCTCCTCAATCAGGAATCGACGATCCAGTATGATGCGGCAACTATCTGCAACGCAAGGGGAGGGAAGACCATCGTGTCCTTCATCCTGCCCACCATGTAAAGAATTGATATTTAACGTGGATGATCGGGCGCCCGGAGGAATAACCGGCATTTGTGTTTGTTTTTTGCTGAGCGCAGGGTAAAGCTCGTTTTCCAGCACATTCAGGAAAGCACTCATGTGACGAATTGCGCTGTCACCCAAAAACGGCATTGAGCCGTGAGCAATCGAGCCGCGCGTCTCAATTTCACTCCACCATACCCCTCGGTGCCCAAGACAAACCTGATCTTTGTGCAAAGGTTCAGGGATGATCACATGGTCGACACGCGGTTTGGAAAAGTAGCCATGTCTGGCAAGATAAGCCACACCGCCAAGGCCGCCGGATTCCTCATCAACCGTTCCTGATATCTCGATGGCACCACAAAACTCAGGGAAACATTCAATCAGACTCTCTGCCGCGATTATGGAAGAGGCCAGACCGCCTTTCATATCACAGGCACCGCGCCCAAAGACCTTTCCGTCTTTTACCACGCCAGCAAAGGGATCAACCGTCCAGCCATATCCCACCTCGACAACATCAATATGGGAGTTGAAGTGGACACAAGGGCCGGGACCGCGACCTTCATAGCGACAAATGACATTGATACGCGGGTAACGGTCAGAGTCTCCGGGGGTGCTCTCTCCTCTGACATACTCGACAGCAAAGCCTTTACGCTTCAAGCGCTCGCCGATGAACTCTGCACAGGGACGATAAGCTTCTCCGGGAGGATTGATTGTCGGAAAAGCTATCAGGTCACGAGTGAGCGCAACAAGCTCATCCACTTTCCGCTCAACGGATTGGCTTAATTCCTCCCGCATCTTCCCCCCAGAACAAATGCTTAAATGAATTAAATGATATCGTGACCGTTCCCAAATCGACTGAATACCCCTGAAAAATAATGGAGTATCTCGGAGCGCGCAGACTGGTAAAAAGCCTTAATTATTTTCGAGAGAATGTGTGGAACACTGAAACTCCACGTGTTTTGAGGGTTTTGGGCTACAGCATCTAAGTTTACGAATAGTCTATTCGTTTGTTTGAAAGTGATCCTGAAAATATGACTGGCAATAGCATAAGCAAAATCACACCTGTGATTCTGTCGGGTGGGTTTGGATCTCGCCTCTGGCCTCTGTCCCGTAGAGAAAGGCCAAAACAATTCTTGCCAATCTTTTCAGGTCAAAGTCTCTTTCAAAAGACATGTGAGCGTGTCAGCTCCCAGCAGTTCCATGCACCGCTGGTTATCTCAAATCAAGACCATCGCTTCCTGATCGGTGAGCAAATGGCCGAACTTGGGATAGAGCCACAGGCTATCGTATTGGAGCCATGCGGACGAAACACGGCTGCTCCCGCTGCACTCGCTGCACTCATGGCGCTTGAAACAGATAAAAACGCAATTGTCCTCCTGTTACCATCAGACCATCTGGTCGCTGATGATAAGGAGTTCTTGTGTGCTGTCGATGCCGCTCATGCAGCCGCTGAAGCTGGTCAGATCGTCACATTTGGTATTGAGCCAAGTGAACCCAACACCGGATACGGCTATATAAAACTCTGTGAAGGCGGCGCTTCCGTCCGCAAAGTTGATGCCTTTGTCGAGAAACCTGATCTGGCAACGGCTGAAGAGTTCCTCAAGGACGGCAACTACCTTTGGAATGCTGGCATCTTCATGTACTCCGCAGCTGCCATGCGCGACGCCTTCTTAAAACACGCGCCTGACATCTGGGAGCAAGTTGCTAAGGCCTCCAATAACGCACGACGCGATCTGGACTTCCTGCGGCTTGAAGAAGAAGCCTTCGCTCAGGTGCGCAACATCTCCTTCGACTACGCGATTATGGAAAATGAAGAGAACGTCGCCTGTGTTCCAACTGATCCGGGGTGGAGCGATCTTGGCTCATGGCCTGCCATTTGGGAGTCTATGGCGAAGAATGATGAGGGTAACTCGGCTTTGGGCGAAGCGATCTTCGAACAGTCCAAAAATTGCCTCGTTTATTCTGAAGATGCCCTTGTCAGTGTTGTAGGGCTTGAAGACGTTGTGGTCGTCAACACCAAGGATGCGCTTCTGGTTGCCGCAAAAGATAAGGCACAGGACGTGAAGAAGGTGGTGGAACAGCTGGACAAGGCCAATAGGCCGGAAACCGTACAGCACCGCCGCGTGTACCGTCCATGGGGCTGGAGCGAGCGCATCTCTGAAGGTGAGCGCTTCCGCGTCCAGTCCATGATGATTGAGCCCGGCAAAGGCCTGACCTTGCAGCGCCACATCCACCGTGCAGAGCACTGGGTTGTTGTAAGTGGCACGCTGGAAGTGACCATTGATGGAAAAGATGAGCTGATTTCAGAAAATCAGTCCGTGTTTGTCCCGCTTGGCGCAAGGCACAAGCTACAAAACCCGGGAAAAATCCCGGTTCGCATGATCGAAGTCCAGTCCGGCGCATACATCGCCGAGGATGATATCCTGCGAGTATAACGTGAATTTGAAAACCGTTGGGTGAGAAACGTCTCACAACCAAACGGAGTTTGATAAAAGCGTCACGTCTCTGCATTACCAGTGACCTGAAGCTTGTCTAGGAGAAATTATGTCAGTTAAGCCGGTTTCACAGCTAACGCCAAACACCTTGGCCTATGAAACGACACCGTTGGTCAAGCCGACCGGTTTTCGCGAGTACGATGCACGCTGGCTCTTTGAAAAAGAGATCAACCTGAAGGGCATTCAGGCGCTGGGCGAGGGACTTGGAACCCTCATTCATGAACTTGGCGTACGTCCTGAGATCGTTACTGGTCACGACTTCCGCGGCTACTCCGCATCCATCAAGATGGCACTGATCACCGGCCTGATGTCTGCAGGCATCAAAGTGCACGACATCGGCCTCGCCATGTCTCCAATGGCCTATTACGCGCAGTTCGATCTGGATGTCCCATGCGTTGCCATGGTCACCGCGTCTCACAACGACAACGGCTGGACTGGTGTGAAGATGGGTGCAAACCGTCCACTGACGTTTGGTCCGGAAGAAATGGGCCGCCTGAAAGAGATTGTGTTGGAAGGGGCCAGTGACCTACGCGGTGGCGGAGCTTACGAATACCATCCTGATTTGACCGATCGCTACATCGCAGACCTCACAGAACGCGAAAAGTTCAAGCGTCCAATCAAAGCTGTCGTCGCATGTGGCAACGGCACCGCAGGTGCGTTTGCTCCGCGTATTCTCGAAGCGCTGGGCGTAGATGTTATTCCGCTGGATTGCGAGTTGGATCATACCTTCCCGAACTACAACCCGAACCCGGAAGACATGAAGATGCTTCATGCGATCCGTGACAAAGTGCTGGAAACCGGTGCTGAAGTCGGTCTGGGTTTTGATGGTGATGGTGACCGCTGTGGTGTGGTCGACAACGAAGGCGAAGAGATCTTCGCTGATAAAGTCGGCGTCATGCTGGCTCGCGATATCTCCGCTCTTCATCCGGAAAGCCAATTTGTGGTTGATGTAAAATCAACCGGCCTGTACCACACCGATCCGGTCCTCAAGGCCAATGGTGCAAAGACTGATTACTTCAAAACAGGCCACTCCTACATCAAACGCCGTGTAACTGAGCTTGGTGCTGTTGCTGGTTTTGAAAAGTCCGGCCACTACTTCTTCAATCCGCCAATCGGTCGTGGATATGATGACGGTGTTGTCTCTGCGATTGCCATTCTGGATATGATGGACCGCAATCCGGATAAGAGCATGGCTGACCTGCGCCGTGATCTGCCAAAGACCTGGGGCTCCCCAACCATGGCCGCCAAATGCGCGGACGAGATCAAGTACGATGTAGTTGATCGTGTGGTTGCGCGCTTCAAATCCATGCATGCTGACGGCGCGAAGGTATCTGGTCAGGATATAGCTGATCTGATCACCGTGAATGGTGTCCGTGTTGTGTGTGAAGATGGAACATGGGGCCTTGTCCGTGCATCCTCCAACAAACCAGAACTGGTTGTTGTTGTTGAAAGCCCGGTCTCAGAAGTGCGCCTGCACGAGATGTTCAAAGCAATGGATGCAGTTCTTCGCGAGAACCCAGAGGTTGGTGACTACAACCAGACACTGGCAGAACTCGCTTAAGATACCACCTTAAAAAACAGACTAAAAAACGCCGACCTGTATGGGGCGGCGTTTTTTGCTTTAGGCGCTCTGCTTACCTTGGGCAGGTTAGTAACCAGCGAAGTGGAGCAGGTCCACGATGTATTTGCGCATTGCAGGGCCATGTGGTGCGGGTAGGCCAACAAGAGCATCGTAAAGGCGGACCTCACTATCACACAGCTGTTTATCGGTTGGATCAGCAGCGAAAATGCGGCTTAGGGAATCCATTGGATACACCTTCATCAGCGTATCAAATGCCGGGTTCGCAGGCAGATACAAATCTGCATCAGTCGGCTTATCCGCAGGCTTGCCAATCACACGCACTTTCTTCTGCGCAGGCTCAGCGGTGTAATGGATCACGAGCCCATCGTCCTTGGCTTTAACCTGAGCATCCGCGAGCAACTGGAACAGCGCGAGCCCTTCCTGCGTACTTTCGCTCTCCACCACGGCGTAGCTGTCCAGAAACGCACCAGTGGAACCGGAAAAAAACTGAGCACAAACCAGCTCACCTTTGCTTTTCTTCAGTTTTAAGGTGAGAGCACGTTTGGCCTTGAGGACGGTGATGATCTTATCGTCATCAGCATATTTTAGCAGTGGGCGATAAACCTGAAGTGCGCGGTAAAGCAAGTCATGCAGACGCTTAGCCAGCCCGCGCTCATCTGCCCCTGATTGAATCTCTTTCTCAATCTGGCTCTGCAGGTCCTTGTAAAGATTCGGAAATTCAATCTTGATCACAGGCAGGGAAGGGATATCCGGTGCAAGAGTATCTAGGAGAACCTGCTGACCTTTGCCATCAGCTGCATGGCTTTCCTGTGTGAGGGATCCGCCAAAATCAAAGTAAAGCAGGGTCGCGACAATCGCGACAACAATCATAGGAACGCCAACGAACTCCGCAAGCTTACCAATCATCTCATTTTGCCTTCAAGTTACAGTCGGGAAGTGATCCGCACTGTATATTATAAATTATCAAAAATGACAATTTATAATTTTAAAGGCTTAATTCGGATTCCAAATCAAAGCGTTACAGATGATTTCTAAAGAGATCTTTCTCCTGCTTTACCAAGTCACCAATGAAATCAGAAACCGCTTTAATACGGCGCAGGTGCCGTGCGCTTTCATGGGTGACAAGGTAATAGCTGCGCGAAATACGACGTTTGGGAAGCACTGGAACGAAATCATCATTGCCATCTGCAATGAATCCGTGAAGGATTCCGATCCCGCTACCAGCTCGTACTGCTTCAGTCTGGCCAAGTGCACTGGCACATTCCAGGCGAGACTGCCAGTCCTTGGAAAATTCTGCGGAGTAGTTGAGCGAAGAGGCAAAGATCAAATCGTCCACATAGCCAATCAGGCGATGTTCTTTCAGCTCTTCCTCGTTCTCCGGCAGCCCGTAGCGTTCGGCATAAGCGCGAGATGCATAAAGACCCAATGAGTAGTCAGTCAACTTGCGGCTCACCAGGCGTCCGTGTTCAGGTTGGCCAACCGTAACTGCCAGATCAGCTTCGCGCTTGGAAAGAGAGAAAGCCCGGTGCAGCGGCACCAACTGGAGCGTAAGGTCAGGATAGCGCTCATTCAGTGCACCCAGACGCGGCGCCAGAAAAGCCACCCCGAAGCCATCGGGTGCACCAATGCGCACAGCACCGGAAAGCTCCACATCCGTCCCACCGATCTCGGCGCGGGCGGAAAGCATCTCCGTTTCCATCGATTCAGCAAACTCAAAGAACCGCTCACCTTCGCTGGTCAGCGCACACCCCGTGGTGCGCCGATCAATGAGCTTGGCCTGCAGAGCAGTTTCAAGCGCGGAAAGGCGGCGGGCAACCGTTGCATGGTTGAGGCCAAGCCGCTGTGCAGCGCCCAAAATCTGTCCGGAGCGCGCCACAGCAAGAAACACTCTTGCATCATCCCAGTTCATGATTTTTGATAGCTCCCAGTCCACATGCTGCACGGATCGTACTTTAATTTTTGCACAACGGTTTCGGATATTATCTCATTGATATGCGAAAAATATAGTTCATGCTAGGGGCATAAAGAAATTCGCTCGCAGACCTGTAAAACGCATGTGTTTGCGGGCCGCAAGAATAGACCTGGAGAGGGAGGACCTCATGGAAGAGATCGGTCATTTTATCAATGGTAAGCGCGTTGCTGGCAAGTCCGGCCGCACTGCAGACGTTTTCAACCCTGCAACCGGTGAAGTAACTGCAAAGGTTGCTTTGGCAACTGCAGCAGAAATGCAGGAAGCTGTCGCCGTCGCTGAAAAAGCGCAGCCAGCATGGGCTGCAACCAACCCACAGCGCCGCGCTCGCGTAATGATGAAGTTCGTGACTTTGCTTCACCGCGACATGGACAAGCTGGCATCCAAGCTGTCTGCTGAGCACGGTAAAACACACCCGGACGCTAAAGGCGACGTGATCCGTGGTCTGGAAGTTGCAGAATTCTGCATCGGCGCACCACACATGATGAAGGGTGAGTTCACCGAGGGCGCAGGTCCTGGCATCGACATGTACTCCATGCGTCAGCCACTGGGCGTTGTTGCTGGCATCACGCCATTCAACTTCCCGGCAATGATCCCGATGTGGAAGTTCTGTGTTGCGATCGCAGCTGGTAACTCCTTCATCCTCAAGCCATCCGAGCGCAACCCGTCAGTGCCAATGATGCTGGCTGAGCTGATGCAGGAAGCTGGCCTGCCAGACGGCGTTTTGAACGTCGTGAACGGTGACAAAGAATCCGTAGACGCAATCCTTGATGATCCAATCATTCAGGCTGTTGGCTTCGTTGGTTCCACCGCGATTGCTGAGTACGTTTACACCCGTGGTACAGCTTCCGGTAAGCGCGTTCAGTGCTTCGGCGGCGCGAAAAACCACATGCTCATCATGCCGGATGCTGATCTGGATCAGGCTGCTGACGCTCTGGTTGGCGCAGGCTTCGGTGCTGCTGGCGAACGCTGCATGGCGATCTCCGTTGCTGTTCCTGTTGGTCAGGAAACTGCAGACCGCCTCATCGAGAAACTCATCCCACGCGTTGAAGCTCTCAAAGTTGGCCCTTACACTGCAGGCGACGACGTTGACTTCGGTCCGGTCATCACCCCACAGGCACGTGAGCGTATCCTCGGTCTGGTGAACTCCGGTGTTGAGCAGGGTGCAAAGCTTGTTGTTGACGGACGTGACTTCAAACTGCAGGGCTATGAAAACGGTAACTTCGTTGGCCCTTGCCTGTTCGACAACGCAACCAAAGACATGGACATCTACAAAGAAGAAATCTTTGGTCCGGTTCTGACTGTTGTACGTGCAGAAACCTATGAAGAAGCTCTGAGCCTACCAATGGATCATGAGTACGGCAACGGCACTGCAATCTACACCCGTGATGGTGACACTGCACGTGACTTTGCAAGCCGCATCAACATCGGCATGGTCGGCATCAACGTTCCAATTCCTGTGCCGCTCGCATACCACACCTTTGGTGGCTGGAAGCGTTCTGGCTTTGGCGATCTGAACCAGCACGGCCCAGATGGCTTCAAGTTCTACACCCGCACCAAGACAGTGACATCCCGCTGGCCTTCAGGTGTGAAGGAAGGTGCAGAATTCTCTATCCCAACAATGGGCTAAACCTTCGGATTGACAGTTTGAAAGGCGCTCTTTGGAGCGCCTTTTTTATTCGTTGCTACCAAGAGGATAGGCGCAAGGTGCGGCACCAACCGCGCGGCAGGGTTCATAATAGACAGTGTTGCTGGTGCTTCCGTCATCCCACGTCAGTTGCACTGCAAGGGCTTGCACTGTCCCACCAGGGAACTCCATGACGTACGGCTTATGAATGCTCTGTGCTTCTACGCGGAAGGGGTATTCAGGATCGCAATCAGGAATAGGAAAGCTCTTATCCAGATCCTTGGAGTCAATCGAATACTTAATTTCTTTCAGCCTGCAGCGCAGTGACATGATGGGGGCAAAGTTGATGATCTGCTTGTTGTCCAGAGTCTGGAAGGTGATCCAGCCCTCAGGCTCCAGATCACTTGCCATCGTCTTGAAAATGTCCAATGGCGGAATCACATCATCCCGTTCTGCAGTAAATCCGGCTTTTTCAGAGGCAAAGGATGAGGAGGCAAGGCCCAGGCCCCAAATTGCCGCCAGACACAGGCGGCGAAAAGAGCAAAACATGGCAGGTTCTCTCCTTTTTGTTGTTATTCAGCAATATCAACTCGTTAGTTCGATGTAGGCTGAGAGCTATAAGAGAACTCGGGGACCCTAGCGGAAAGCAGTTAATATTCCCGAAAACTCGGGGATCCATGAGCCATTTTGATTTTTATCGTGGCAGCTCTTCGGTAAAACCCCGTAAACCTCGGCGAAGCAACGCTCTGCGGGGCACCTATGATCTCTCAATATGCGCACCTGTGCGCTTATGTCCCATACAAATTGGGGGGTCTTCGCCTCTGAGTTTGTTGCGATTTATTAAAAAACTGGAGTAATTCTAACGAGCGTGTTGCAATCACAGACCGGACGGGTCGATTCCATTGCGCAAGCAAGTCTAGGCAATTGAAGAGTTTTTTCGGAAATTGTCTTTATGAATTACAGGCAGATGCCCCGGCGAAGAGGGAACCGGACAAGCGGAATGACTGAAAACCTAGCAAACGTAACAGAGCTATCTGATGCAGACGTCGCGGAGGCAAATGCCCCCGCTAAGAAACGTGGACGCAAAAAATCCGCGGGTCAGGTTTGGCTGCAGGATGCGGTTCGCCCGGAAATGAAACTGGTGAAACGCGGTGCAATGTTACAAGGCCTCTCGGAACTCCTTTGGATTCCGCAGGCAGCATTATTGGCATTGGCAATCGCTGGCCTGATCGATCCACACGGACCGGGCCTTGATCCATTCTATGCAACAGCCTCTATACTTATCTTAGCCGTGATCCGCCATTTTCTGCGCATCAGGGGCGGTGAGATCGCAGTTCGCGCAGCCTCTAAGGCGCGCCACAGACTGGAAACCAGTCTGCTGAGCAATCTAACCAACCTGTCACCGGCAACCGAACTGCCTGCAAGTGGTAAAATCGCGTCCATCGCGGTGGAGCACATTCAGGCAATCGGCCCTTACCTTGGCCGTTTTCTCCCAATTCAGGCGCGCCTTTCACTCGTCCCTCTCGTCTTGATTGCGTCTGTCGCCTATGTCAGCTGGTTCGCAGCGCTGTGTCTGCTGATCTTTGGCCCGCTGGTGCCGGTCTTCATGGCAATCGTTGGTATCCGCGCCAAGAAAGCCAGCGACCGTCAGCTAGGTGTTCTTGCCGATATGGGTGGGCTGCTGCTGGACCGCCTCAGAGGCATGGAAACCCTGCGTCTGTTTGGTGCGGTGAAACGCTCTGAGGACGATATCCGCAAACTGGGTGGTGACTTCCGCACATCCACCATGCGTGTTCTGCGTATTGCCTTCCTCTCCAGCACTGCGCTGGAACTGTTCAGTGCCGCTGCAATCGCCATCACCGCAATCTATGTCGGCTTCTCTCTCCTTGGAGACTGGAGTTTCGGCACATATGGCTCACCGCTCACACTGGCCGGTGGCCTGTTCGTTCTGATGATCGTTCCTGAATATTTCGCACCACTTCGTGCATTTGCTGCAGCGTATCATGATCGCGCCGCAGGCCTTGCAGCAGCAGATCATATCGTTGAACTGCAAAAACAGCTGGAGGACGACGGTCAGGCAGATATCATCGGAACTGGCCTCGATGTTGTGCCACTGCCAGCAACCGGCGCACTGACGATCCGAAACCTGAGTGTTTCACGCGGCCATCGCAAGATCCTCGCTGACGTCAACTTGTCTCTGGGAGAGCCGGAACTGGTCGTTGTCAAAGGCCCAAGTGGAACCGGTAAATCAACCCTGATGGATTGCATTCTCGGCTTTTTGCCAGCTGATCAGGGCCAGATTGCTTATGGCGGACTGCCGCTCACCTCATACGGCTTGACCAACTGGCAACAGTCTATCTCCGTCCTTTCGCAAAATCCTGAGCTGTTCCACGACACGTTGCGGGCAAACCTGCGCCGCGCTGATCAGTCAGCAGACGATGCGACACTCACACAAGCTTTGAAGCTTGCTGCAGTTGATGAGTTGCTCGCCAAAATCCCGGGAGGCCTCTCAGGCCAGATCGGTGAAGACGGCAAGGGCTTGTCATTAGGGGAGCGTCGCCGCTTTGCGTTGGCACGTGCTGCCCTGCGTGAGGATGCTAGACTGATCATTGCAGATGAACCAACTGCCGATCTCGACGGTGCAACCGCGCAAAAGGTTGTCGCGGCTCTTAAAAAGCTGGCACACAATAAGCCAGTTCTGGTCGCAACTCACGATCCGCGCGTTGTCGGCTCAGCCGACCGCGTGTTGACCCTGAAAGAAGGTGTGCTGGTTGAGCTGAATGAACGTGAAGGAGAAGAACAATGAGATCGTCCCTTCGCATCATCTGGCTTTTGCAAACAGAAGAACCGCTCGCATTCTGGGGCGGCTTATTTCTGGCATTCCTACCAGCCGCTGCTGGCATCGCCTTGCTCGCCGTCTCTGGTTACTTTATCACCGCAACAGCAATCGCTGGCCTGTCTGCAGGCGCAATCGCATTCAACACATCTTCTGCGGCAAGCAGCATCCGTCTTTATGCCTCCATGCGCATCTTCGGTAGATACATCGAGCGCGTGATCACACACGATGCGACCTTCCGTTTTCTGGCAAACCTGCGCTCCGGCGTATTCCGTGGTCTTGTAGCCCGTGAAAGCAACGGCACACTGAGCCAACGCTCCGCAACGGCACTCTCCCGCGTGGTGAGTGATGTGGACCAGCTTGATGGCTTGTTCCTGCGTCTCGTTGTACCTCTTGCCTCAGCAACCATAATCACTGGCCTGACACTGGTTATCCTCTGGCAGTACTCCCCAATGGCATCCATTGCTTTGGGCGCTGTTCAGGCAGCAGGCCTCACTGTTCTGGCAAAATCTGGTGGTCACCGCCAAAAGGCACAGGCACGCAAGCTCAATGCAGCCCGTGACGCCCTGCGCGTTCGTGTGTCAGATCTGGTGCGGGGACGTCGTGACCTTTCCGTCTTCGGCGGTCTTGAACAGCAGCGTGTTGCTGCACTCAAAGCAGTGAACCAGCTGGATGATGTGCAAGAGCAGAACGAACTGACAGACATGCGAAATCAGGCTGTGGTGAGCACCATGAGCCAGGTGATGGTCGCTGTCACGTTCCTGTTCGCCGCCTATTCCTATCAGCAAGGCCAAATGGAACTGAAGCATATAGCTCTGTTCGCGTTTGTAGCTCTTGCTCTGCCAGAACTGCTCATCTCTCTCGCCAACAGCGCAGGCAGCTGGAGCAAAATGTCTGGGGCTGCTGATCGCGTCCGCTCCCTGCTCACAGTAGGGCAGGACAGCGAAGCACTTCAGAACGCCCGCAGTAATTCTGAAACGCCCTCTTTTGAGGTTGGCAAAGACGCATTGAACCTGAAAGACATCCACTTCGCCTACACACCAAAGGCAGCTGCTATTCTGGACGGTGTAGACCTCGCTCTACCAACTGGCAGCCGTACAGTCGTGATCGGCCCAAGCGGTGCTGGTAAGTCTACGCTCGCAGCTATTGTTGCACGCCTGCAAACTCCGCAATCTGGTGCAATCCAGATTGGCGGCGTCGAGCTGAACGGTATGGCAGAAGATAAATTGCGTGCTGCTCTGACAGTTGTCGGTCAACGCACGCAAATCTTCCATAGCACCATCGCGGAGAACCTGCGCGTTGCCCGTGAAGACGCAACTGATGCAGAGCTTTGGGAAGCACTGGCCCACGCTGGTTTGAAGGAGCTTGTCGAAGGCAGACAGGAAAAACTGGAAACCCGTCTGGGCGAAGGTGGTCTGGGTCTGTCTGGTGGTGAAGGTCGTCGTCTGGCATTGGCCCGTGCCTACTTGCGTAATCCGGAAATCTGGATTGCGGATGAGCTGACGGAAGGACTGGACCACGCAACTGCAGACAAAGTACTCGCATCCTTCCGCGTCATGACCAAAGGTAAAACAGTCCTCATGGTCTCCCACCGTGCCAGCGAGCTGGAAGGTGCTGACCGCGTTCTGGTGCTTGAAGACGGCAAGCTGGGGGAAGTCACCCTGCCATTGTCTGAGGAGATCAAAGGTCGCCTCCGCGACGATTGATCCGGGAAACCGAGTTTAAAAGAAAAGCGCAGCCTCAGAAATGAAGCTGCGCTTTTTTGTTCTCTCAAAGATTGCGGAACGGATCAGATAAACAGCATCAAGCTGCGATCTGACGCCCCGGTGTTTCGTGATCAGAACCACCGTTGTTGTAAAGGCCGCCGAAGCGATTGGAGAGGAAGTCATCCAGGTTGATGCTCTCCTGCTTCACAAAGCCTTTGGCGTTCAAACTACCATCCATGAGCAGATCCAGCGTGGCACAGATGCTGGCTGCCGTAGTGATCTGAATACCGCTCCAGTGCTTGCCCATGATCTCGCGGTCATTGACCACGTGAGAGTAGGACTTCTGCTGGAACCGACCATCTTTCATGCCTGTGGCGGTGATGAAGATGAGCACGCGGTCCTGCATGGTGACCGGAATGGAATCTTCCATCACTTCTTTCAGCAAATCACGCTTGTTGATGAAACCCAGATCCTTCAGCAGCAGCTCCATGATGTCCCGGTGCCCCGGATAACGGATGGAGAGATAACGCAGGCTCTGCACCTTGTCCTTCAGCGTCTCAGAAAGAGAGCCTAAGCCACCAGAGGTGTTGAAGGCTTCATAATCAACGCCATCCAGAGAGAAATGCTGCAGACCGGCCAAAGCTGGCACCTTGGTCAACTCACCGTTCTCGATGGCGAGGCATGGATTGCAGTACTCGTTGATCAGGCCATCGGTGGACCATGTCAGATTGTACTTAAGCTTGTTGGTCGGATAGCGGGGCAGGGCGCCCACACGCAGATGCAAGTCTTCAAGACTGTCAAACTGCTTTGCAAGATCATATCCGGCAATGGATACAAAACCGGGTGCGAGGCCGCATTGCGGAGCAAACGCCTTGTTGGCGCCTTCTGCAATCTTCTCCACTTCAGCAGTGCTGGCCACATCTTCGGTCAGGTCAAGATAGTGACAGTCTGCATCTTTTGCGGCCTGCGCAATCACCGGCGTCAGGAAAAACGGTGCAGCTGAAATAACTGCGTCGCATCCTTTAAGAGCTTCTGTGAGTTTTCCCAGATCACTCACATCCAGTGCTTCTGTTGTCACATGCGGCACGTCCAGCGCACTCAGCGCTTCCACACTCTGGTCCAGTACCTTGATCTGATAATCACCTGAACCTTGTAACAATGCAGCGATCATCCCACCGATCTTACCTGCACCCACAACAGCAACATGATGTCGGCTCATAAGCCCCTCCAAGCTTGTTTCGATTGACGAGAAGTCTACGTGAAAACACTGCCGGAGTTTATGGGGCAACTTGACGAAATGACGTTTTATTTCGTGTAAATGACGGTAACTATGTCATATTGACATTAAAATTGTAAATATGACGATTTTTACGTGCGGTGCTCACACGATTCGTGTTTGAGAAAACATGCGAGGAGTGCCAATTAAATCGAATGGGTGAAGTATACGAATGCGCAGGAGCTGTTATTTCTCAAGGCTATAGGTATTTTGAGGCATGAAAGGCCGTTGCCTCTCAAACTTCTTCGTCAGCACGATAGAGGACCGCGTGCGCTCAACACCTGGAATGGCGGCAATTTCGTCCAGCACGGCATCCAGCTCTTCCAGACGGTCAGGCTCCACAATCAGGCAGAGGTCAAATTCACCAGAAATCGTCAGACAGCTGCGGATTTCAGGGTAGGACTCCAACTGCGCAATCAGTTCGCGTGAGCGTTGCTGCGCTACGGAAAGCATCACAAGAGCTTGAACCCGCTTCTGGTCTTCTTGGTCTCCCAAAATCGCCGTATAGCCGATAATGATGCCTTTGCGCTCAAGCCGGGCAATGCGCTCTTGAACCGTTGAACGGGCAACGTCCAGCCGGCGTGCAATAGAAGACACCGGTTCCCGAGCGTTTCCCTGCAAGATGGCAATTAGCTTGCGGTCCAGCTCATCCTTAATCTCGGCCATAGAAAGTCCTTTGAATTTTGCGGCAATATAACAGGCATCTCGTTAATTTGGCAGTAGGATCAGGCAAAACTAACAGTTTACTGGCTGAGAGCTGAGTGAACCTGCTGAGATTAATAGGGTATTTACCCCGTCATTTTGAGTTTTGCCCAGTCTTGCATAAATCGCAAAAAGGCCGTTGCACTCCAAAATATGTGACGTTATAAAGTAACAAATCGAATGTAATATTATAACAAAGTGGTTGTGGGACGTATGAAGCATCTCTTAGGTTCACTAAGCATTCTCGGTCTTCTTGCCGGTAGCGTATCCTTTCCTGCTCTGGCTCAGGCCGAGGTCAATGTGGTGGCATCTATCAAGCCAATTCACTCTCTTGTAGCAAGCGTGATGGAAGGCGTGGGCACGCCTGATCTGGTGGTGGAAGGGGCAGGCTCTCCGCACACTTACAGCTTGCGTCCGTCAACAGCTCGCAAGATCGCCAACGCAGATGTGGTTTTCTGGGTAGGTCCTCAGTTGGAAAGTTTCCTTGAAACCCCGCTTGAGAACCTTGCCGACGGCGCAACCATCGTGACACTGAAAGATGCCCATGGTCTCACGCTCCTGAACTTCCGTGAAGGTGGCAACTTTGAAGGTCACGACCACGGTGATCATGCTGGCGAAACCGCTGAAGAGCATGCCAAGCACGCTGGTGAAACTGCAGAAGAACATGCAGAACACACCGACGAAGGACATGAAGATCACACCGACCACGATCATGAGAAGCACGAAGAACACGCTGATCATGAAAAGCATGAGGAACATGCTGACCATGAGGCGCACGATGAGCGTGGTGATGAAGCCGTAGACATGCACATCTGGCTGGATCCGCAAAATGCGATCGCCATGCTGCATGAGATTGAAGAAACTCTCTCCAAGGCCGACCCTGCAAACGCTGCCAAGTATGCAGCCAATGCAAAGGCGGAAGCAGAGGAGATCACCAAAGTCTCCGAGACGCTGAAGGCTGATCTGAAAAGCAACCGGACCAAGCCTTTCGTGGTGTTCCACGATGCCTACCGTTATTTTGAAGAGGCCTATAACCTTAATGCGGTTGGCTCAGTCACAGTCAGCCCGGAAGTGCTGCCGGGAGCAAAGCGTTTGTCTGAAGTTCGCCAGAAACTGGAGGGGCTGGGCGTCAGCTGTGTCTTCTCTGAAGTTCAGTTCAATCCGCGCATGGTTGCAGTGCTGAAAGAGGGAACAGGCGTCAACTCTGCAGAACTCGACCCTCTTGGATCAACGCTGGATTCAGGCCCACAGCTATACACCAAGCTGCTTAAGCAAATGGGTGGTGCCTTCAACACCTGCCTTTCCGGCAACTCATAATTCTAAGAGATAACAAGAACAATAGGTCAGAACAGGCAGTGCAATGTGAACGAGCACTGTCTGTTTTGTATACCCCCAACTCAGCCACAGGCGGCCAGCGCAACTGCAAAGACCTCACCAGTTTTAGCAAGTGCCAGTTTTAGCAAGTGCCAGTTTTAGCAAGTGAATGTGCTAGAAAGAAACGTGCGAAGGCAGTTTGCCTGCCCCATGCTTAAGGCAGATTACATCGTGCCGTTTTCTTCAAGCCTGTGGCTCCATCTTTCCAAAATACCCTCAAGCGCGTCCCGGTCTTCTGGATCCAGAATCTTGAGCATCTCTGCTTCCATCTCAAAGTGCGCGGCGGCTGCTTCCTCCACCAGAGAGCGGCCTTTGTCCGTTAAATGGATCATCAGAGCCCGGCGATCTTCCGGATTGGGATTACGGCGCACCAACCCCAGCTTTTCCAGCTTATCGAGGCGACTGGTCATGGTGCCAGAAGTCAACATGCTGGATTTGGTCAGCTCGGTCGGGCGCAGTGCGTAAGGCTCACCGCTTCGCCGCAGCGTTGCCAGAACATCAAAATCACCCGTTGCCAGACCAAACTTCGCAAAGTTTGCAGAAAGATCTTTGTTGATCTGCATGTTGAGGCGCATCATCCGGGCCAGCACATACATCGGGCTGGCATCCACCTCAGGATATTCGCTCTTCCACTGGCGCACGACGCGCGCAACGTGATCAGTCATGGTCACTCTCAATAATCTGGCTTGCAGCATTACAGAGGTATATTGCAGAGGAATTACTTGAGATCAAGATACTTGACGGATCTGCGTATATATCCTAAGCATCAGATTGAATTAATTTGAGATCAAGATAATTGAGGTCGAAATATATGCTTGTTCAGCTGCGCACGGCGCTTACGCCCGCCATTTGGGGCACCACCTACGCCGTTACAACGTTGCTCTTGCCAGCAGAAGACCCTGTCTGGATGGTGGTCTACCGCCTGTTGCCCGCAGGCTTGTTGTTATTGGCGTTTGCTCCGGGCTTGCTTAAAGGTCCTTGGGTCAAGAGAGCGATGACCATCGGCCTGACCAATCTCTCCATGATCTTCTTTGTGTTCATCGCCGCTTTCCGCCTTCCAAGCGGAATGGCCGGAACTCTTATGGCAACACTGCCCTTGCAGATCATCTTTTACATCTGGATTCTGGACGGCAAGACGCCGGTTGCCCGCCAGCTCATTGCATCTCTCATCGGTTTGTTCGGTGTTGGCATGCTGCTGCTGGGTGCTGTTGAACTGGACTGGATCGGCATTGGTGCGGCAATGGCCGCCTGCCTGAGCACCTTCACAGGCGTTTACCTCAGCGGCAAATGGGGCAGACCAGATGTCAGCATGGTAACGTACACAGGCTGGCACGTCACATTAGGCGGCCTCTATGCCGTACCAATCGCACTTGTTTTGGAAGGCGCAGCTCCTGTGCCGGACCTGAACATGGCACTGGCATTCTTCTGGATCGGCATTTTGGGAATGGGTCTGGCTTCGGTCAACTGGCTGAAGGGGATCGTACAGCTCAACCCAACAACCATTGGCTTCCTGTCTCTGGTCAATCCGGTATCCGCGGTTTTGTGCGGTCAACTGTTGGTTGGGGAGCAGTTTGGCTTACGCCAGTGGGTCGGCATTCTCATCGTATTGGGAAGTATCGTGTTTGCGCTGAAGACACCCAGCGCTGCAAAGGCCGCGGCACAAACCAAAGATGCGGCTGCAACCAGTTAGAGCGCATTCCCGAAAGGGGACTCTGATTTTCAGATAAGAATAAGCGCTCCAAATTGAAAAACTAAGGATTAGCGCAGGTAAGCGATATAAGCATCCTGCGCTTTTTGCATGGCCTCAACCTTGTCGTTGACGTCTCCTTTGCACACAACACCATTGTGATGCAGCTCCCACCGCCATGGCTTACGGGCTTCATCATCACCTTCGCGATGAACCCGCATGCTCATCTCGGTATTGAGAACGCCTGTCCCTACAGTGTGATCCGGAACATTTCTCCAAAGCTGTCGCCACTGAAACTTCTTGGACATAGTTATCTAACACCCGATGTTCTTACTATGTTCTCATTGTGAAATGATTCCATTAAAATTCTCCTAACGGATGTTAAGGATTAAATCTGAGAGGGCATGAAAACAGCCCAAACACGGGGTTGGGCTGCTCATTTTTTGATGAAATTTTCTGTTCCCAAACACCACGTCTTAAGCGATGTCTTGCATGGAAAACCAGATTATCTGCTCGGTTTTGGTGGCGCCTTGACCTTACCGTCTGGGGAGACCGTACCTTTGGAACCGCCTTCCAGATCGAAGCGGTAGGCGTCTCTGTTCACGGCATCCTCTTCGGCTGTTTCCAGCTTAGTCTCAAGCTGATCAACAACTGCCTCACTGGAGATCTCAAAGCCCTTGCCCTTGATCGGCTCGGAGAACGGTTCGGTATAAAGATCAGACCCCCATTGAGGCTTCAAACCGTGGTTGGCAGCACCCAGGTTTACCTCAACAGCAGAGTGGTGCTCATCGCCAACCAGATATCCGGTCGCCAGCCATCTGCCCAGTTCCTTCACCTGGTTCTCGGCATTGTCACCTTCCAGCCCCAGTTCCTTCATCACCCCTTTACCCAGCAGGCGAATGCCGGTGAGGAAGCGGTCTGTGGTACCGGACGGACCAGCAACGGTTGGTTTGTTGTGCAGGTCCGCATCCTTGGCAAAGCCTGTGCCGTCTTTAACATCCCAAACAGAAAAACCGGGCTGGTGTTCAACAATAACCTTGTCCTTCGGCATCTCACCGGCTTTGACAGGTTTGTTTTCTTTGAACTGGTAGTCTTCTCTGTCGTGCCGATTACGCGGGTTGGTCTTCGCAAAATTAATCTCGCGTTCTGTCAGGCGTTTGTTCGCTTCCAGATCAGCAGCCGTTGCCCACGCACCATCGCCGCCTTTCTTGCCGCGCTCACGATACTTCCGCTGGTTCGCTGTCAGGCTCTGACCTGCCAGTGCATCATTCTGCGGAACGGGTCCGTCAACTTGGTCACTGCCCGGCACTTCGCCGTAGAGCTCTGGGTTCTCCGAGGCGTTTTGCTTGTTCTCGTTCCGATAAGTGTAAAGCTTCAACTCATCTGGAGCAGTGCTGTCCGGTCCAGCGCCACGAGGGCGGCCAAACTTGAAGCTGTGCAAGTAATCGATGTCGATGATGTCTTTCATCTTCTCCTGAAGTTCGGGGGAGTGATAGATCTTCTCCATGGCCTTTCGGAAAGCGGGGGAGTTGGACAAATCGAAATAGGCCGTGCCTTTTTCGCGGATTGTCACGTCGCTATCTTCTTTGCCCTTCTTGGCACCGTCGACAATCTTGGTAAAACCACCAGCACCCAGCTGACCGACAACACCGTATTTCGGATTGTCGCCCGTATAAGCCTGCATGGCATCCATCATACCTTTGAGCTCGTCGTCACCTTCAAGCCGCGTGAACACGGTCACAATGCTCTTGATCAGACTGTCAGCTGTCTTGTGTGCTGCCGGACTATCAGAAGCAATCTGCGCCATCGATGCTTCAACGGCTTTGTTGTCAGCAACGCTCAGCACATCAGCCTTGGGCATGCTGGCTTCTATTTGCTCAGCCTGCTGCACACTATCAGGAAAATCGATACCAAGATGCTGACATACGCGTTTCGCCCAGCTCAGCTCGTCTTGATTTCCTGAACTCTCAGGTTGTTGTTGTGCACCACCCAGCATCGACACACTCCTCAGACAGATGACCATTTATTCTCATCTCACGACAATGTCTGGGCCGTGTTGCATGGGGTTTAAAATAATCGATAAAATGTTGAGAGGGGCGTTCACAAAGATCACAATGGTTATATCGGCATTGTTATGTTGCAAGTGGTTTGATTAAAACGCCGCTGATCACCGTTTAAAGGTGGTTCTCCAGCACCTTCAGCAAAACTGAAGGCACTGGAGAGACATTTAGAGATTATACGCGAGAAACAACCATTTAGCGCTACAGGCTTAACAGATGACGGTGTCTCACGATGTTGTTATTGTGCAAGATACTGCGGAGCTGACTTAAGGTAACCCCCATAGGCTTGCGCATTGGGATAAGAGAACTGCTCCGCAACAGGATTACTGCGCTTGCGTTTGGCCGCTCCAATATCTTCCAGCAGTTCGTCAAAATGCTTGAAGTGGAATGGAGCTGAGCACAATCCGCCATAAACCTGAGCTGCAGGTCGGTCATCGCGCCGCCAATCCAGCATCTCATCAATATTCTGACGCATCTGTCCATCCGTTGGTTGCTTCTCCAGCTGCCCATCCGCATAGCGCACCAGCCAGTTGGCAATCATCTCTGCAGAAAGCACCGTGCAGAAGCTGGAATTGAAGCCCACAAACCCCATTTCTGGCAGGTCAGGGTTTACAGAAAGACGGTAGGTCCGATACTGCCCGTCCTCTTCAATCAGCTTGTCACGAAACTCTTTTGCCAGATACGGAATGCCCAGCTTCCACCCCACAGCAAGCACCGAAACATCACAGCCCACTTTATCGCCGCTTGTCAGTACTGCCTGACCATCTTCATAATGATCAATCGTGCCTTGAACCGGCTTGATAACGCCGCTCTTGAACCCCTCAAACAGTCCTGGGGTGACAATGGGAATCGAGCAGGAAATGTCCTTCTCAATCGGCACTTTCGGCACCATATCCCACTTCTTCAGCCCCAACTGAAGCTTCAGCAACATCTCAAGACCGCGGAAATTCGCCCAAATCAACGGTTTAGCAATCGCAGCCATTGCCTTTTGCAGCGGATTTCTGCCCCAGCTGTTGAACTGCAACTCCTGTGCCCGCATGTAAAGCAGCCGCTTAAAGTTGATGCCGCCCACAAAGTACGGCACCCGCCACACTGGTTCACGATACACCAATGTCACCTGAGACGCCCCGTTTTTCGCCGCGTTCACCGCCACATCTGTTGCCGACTTGGAACCACCCAGCACCACCACCCGTTTGCCTTTAGCAAGAGTGGGGTCGGTATAGTCGGATGAGTGCATGACATGTCCGCCCTGCGCCTCGAAACTGTCCTGTCCCGGATGGCTGATAATGTTCTTTTCAGAAAACTGTCCCGTTGAGATGACGACAAAATCGAAGTCTTCTTTGCGAACCTGCCCCGCAGCATCGAGCGTCAGTGTCCATCCTGGCTGGCCGTCCTCCCGGCGGTCCATGGAAAGGACCGACGTATTCAGCTGAAACAACCGATGCAGCTTGTGCTTGCGAGCGTAGGAATGCAGATAAGCATGCACTTGCGGCCCCTTGGGCCATTCCGGATACTCCTTGGGCATAGGATGATCCGTATAACAATACAGATCTTTTGGAGACTGGGTCTGCACCCCCGGATAGGATCTGGAAAGCTCCCAGACCCCGCCAAAATCGTGGGTGCGCTCATAGCCGAACACCCGGTGCCCACGTTCGTCAAAGGCTTTGGCAGCCGCAAGACCGCTCACGCCGCCGCCAATGACAGCAACTTTCTTCTTCTTCACCATGTCAGCCACCTTTATTCCGCTGGTGGCGGTAAAAAGTCGACTTCATGCAAGGCAGAGATGCGCACAAGCTCTTCTGGATCTGTTACGCCGTCCAGGGCCTCAAACAGATCATAAAGCTTGCGGGAAGGGGCCACGCCAAACACACAGGTTGCTTCATCGCCGGAGCGGTTGAAGATCCCATGCGCAATTCCGCGTGGCATTCTGATTGTGTCTCCCGGTCCCGCTTTGTGGCAAGCTTCCCCAAACACCACCTCAAGCGCACCAGTCAAAACTGTGATCCATTCATCCTGTGTTGGATGAATGTGCGGTGGCACAAAGGTCCCGTCCGGAATAGTTGCATGCCAGATAAACACGTTCTCGGTCAGCACTTTAGGTGTGTATGTATGGCCAACAACATTCCAGCTGGTGTTGTCATTAAGGCCTTCCCCCACAAGCGTCACACCTTGCAAAGCACCTTCCGGCATCAAGACTTGATCAGACATAATTTCCCTCCTCATCAATAGAATAAAGTGGCTGCTTAGCTCTGATTATTTGTTTTGAAAAATTATCAATCTATCCCCGCAATACCTCCGTCATGAATACATAGAAATACTAGGCACTCAGGCGGCGTTGGTTAGGTTTATCTCGCATCTGCGAGGTAAATAGTTACCTAGTCTGGATAGATTCTTTTTTTAACTTAAAACAATGATATCTGCGAAGGGAGATAGTTCAAGCTTAAAATGTTGTGGGGCTCTACAAACTATCGATTTTGGAGGATGAAATGAAAAGTGTAGAACGCATAGGGAAGGAGGTAACCAGCGGGATTTGCTGGGATTAGTCTGAGAAGGTTTCGGTTTTTACAATGTGCGATAAAATTATGCAGAGCCCTCACAACATTGGAAAGACTCTGCAAAATACTCGTAGCAGCTGTTAGATGCGTGTCATCTCGTTCACAGTAAACGCGTCAACGGCGCCCTCTGTTGCCACCATGTAAGCAGCCAGATGCGGGGCATTCATGTGCTCCTGCCACAGCTCACGGGTCTCCCAGTTCTCATAGAACATGAAGTGACCAGAATTTTCATCATCCACGTGCAGGTCATATTGCAGGCAACCAGCTTCAGCGCGCGTTACCGCAATCAGCTTCTCAAGCTCTGCCTTCACAAGATCTTCCTTGCCCTTAGCGGCATGGATGTTGGCGACGATGGTCAAGGTCATAGGAGCAATCCTCTCTTTTGTTTTGCTGGCAGAAAACCTATATAGTCGCTATATTAATAACAAGTACGCACAATTTTGGCCTATAGGTACAAGAAGTATACTATGACGTGCTCCCGAAAAGTGGTTCCGGTTTTCGGATAAGAGTACGTGCAAAAAAGGCTTAGAGCCTGTTGCTTGAATGCATATGAAAGCAACCTGCTCTCAGGAGATAATATGAGTGATAAAAACCAACGCTTCGAGCAATACAATTGCAGTCAGGGATGTCCGGTAGAAGCTGCACTGGAGCTGATTGGCGGCAAATGGAAGGGCGTTATTCTCTACCATCTGATGGAAGGGACACAGCGCTTTGGCGAGTTGAAAAAACAAGTCGGAACAGTCACTCAGCGTATGTTGACCAAACAATTGAGAGAGCTGGAAACCGACGGTCTGGTCTCCCGCAAAGTCTTCGCTGTGGTTCCGCCTCACGTAGAATACTCACTCACACCAAAAGGCGAAACTCTCCGCCCTATTATCACCGCACTGCGCGATTGGGGCATCGATCATGCTGTACGGGAAAAGGAAGAGGCCTGAACGACGAAGAAAGAGCATATCAACCAGAATGAACATGGCGTTCAAGCCGGGATACGCTCAAAACATAAGACATAATATGGCGTAGGGGTAATCTGGCTTCTTTAATGGCCCTCACCAAACGGCCATGAAAATGGCCAGAAAAACGGCCCAAGCCCAACCGTGCAGAAAAACAGGAAATAAGCACCAACCATGCGCACCAGATCCAGCTTATAAAGCGCTAGCGCCGCCTCATAAAACACGTAGGCACTAAACACCATAAACCCAACCCCAAGCAGCACTTGCACGCCCAGGATCACCAACTCCTGAAAAGACCGCGAAGCCTCCGGTTGTGTCACACCACCACCCATATCTCAGCCTTTCTCCATTCCAAACACACCCAAAACCCTACCAGATCCCACAATCACTCACACCCCACAATGTTGTGTGTGGAGAGGGTAGGACCCGGTGATGTTTGATAAGGACGGCAGCCCAAAAGTGATGCCCCATTCATTCCGTCATAGCAGTCCATTCCTACGTTTCTGGTGGGGCTGACTTGCCAATTTGGTGCAGAAAGGGCAAAAGACTGCGACTTGAGGCAGTTTGAGACCGTCATGAATGACTGAAGCAACAAAAAAACTCTATAATATCAACCAACCTGTCTTTGCAGTCGCGCCGATGCTTGACTGGACGGATAGGCATTGTCGTGCATTTCATCGTGTCCTTTCCAAGAACTCGCTGCTCTATACTGAGATGGTCACTACTGGCGCTTTGATCCATGGCGACAGGGACCGTCATCTTCGGTTTTCTAAAGATGAGCAACCAGTTGCCTGCCAGTTGGGGGGCTCTGATCCCAAAGCGCTTGCCGAGTGCGCCAAGATGGTGGAAGATTGGGGCTACGATGAGGTCAACCTCAACGTGGGTTGCCCGTCTGACCGGGTACAGTCCGGCAAGTTTGGTGCCTGCCTCATGCTGGAACCTGAATTGGTAGCGGAAGGCATTGCTGCCATGAAGGATGTTGTGTCTATTCCCGTCACCACCAAATGCCGCATTGGGGTGGATGCTCAGGAGCCGGAGGAAGCGCTGAATGCGCTGGCAGATAAAGTCATCGCAGCTGGCACGGACGCACTGTGGGTGCATGCCCGCAAGGCCTGGCTGAAAGGCCTGAGCCCGAAGGAAAACCGCGATGTGCCGCCGCTGGATTATGACCTTGTCTATCGCCTGAAGCAGCGCTTGCCGGACGTGTTTATCGGCGTCAACGGCGGTGTAGCCACATTGGAAGAGACCTCAGCGCATTTGGAAATGCTGGACGGCGTCATGATGGGCCGCGCAGCCTATCAAAACCCGATGTTGCTGGCTGAAGTGGACCGCGTGGTCTACGGAAAAGAAACTGCTGCAATCTCTCCTGTTGAGGCGATGGACCTTTACCGCAGTTATATTGAGGATGAACTGAGCGCTGGCACAAAGCTGGCGTCAATCACCCGCCATATTTTAGGAACATACCAAGGCGTTCCTGGTGCTCGTCATTTCCGCCGTATCATGACGGTGGATGCAAACAAGACAGGCGCTGGCATTGAGGTGCTGGAAGATGCATTGGCCGCCGTATTACACCATCAAAGTGTAATGCGCGAAGCACGCGAGCAAAAAGAGGCCGCATTGATTTAAAGCGCACTCCCGAAAAGTGGCTACCGGTTTTCGGACAAGAGTGCGCTTGAGGGATGCGTATTCCCGAAGAATGGACGCTAGTTTTCGGACAAGGGTACGTGTAGAAAAATTTGTTTGGAATTGAGGAGGGGCAGCATGGACATGATTACAGCGTCTATGCTGGGTTTCGGAGCGGCATTGGTTGCCTCCGGCGCACTAGCAGGTTTTCTGGCAGGATTGTTTGGTATCGGAGGCGGCGCGATCCTTGTGCCGGTTCTCGTGACCATTTTAACGGAAGTGGGCGTTGATCCTGACGTCGTGGTCCACATCTCGGTGGCATCCTCTCTGGGAGTGATCGTCCCAACGTCTCTACGGTCCTTCTTCGCGCATAAAAAGAAGGGCGCTGTGGATCTGTCCTTGCTGAAAAGCTGGATTATTCCGGTGCCTATTGGCGTGCTGCTGGCATCTTATGTTGCTGCGCTCGTTTCAGGGGATACGCTCAAGGGCATCTTTGCTGTGATCGCGTTCGTGGTCGCCATGCGCATGCTGTTCAACCGTGAAAGCTGGAAGCTGGGCAACGATATTCCGGGCAATCCGGTGCGTGCGCTCATTGGCGTGCTGATAGGCTTCTTCTCAACGCTCATGGGCATCGGCGGCGGCGTTATGAATAACACCTTCATGACCTTGTTTGGCCGCCCGATCCATCAGGCCGTTGCAACATCCTCTGGTGTTGGAGTGCTGATTTCCATTCCGGCGGTCTTTGGCATGGTCGCCGCAGGTTGGGGGGCTCCCAATCTTCCACCGTTCTCTGTTGGCTACATCAACCTGCTGGCCGTGGCGCTGATCATTCCAATCACAATCTATGTGGCTCCACTGGGCGCGCACTTCGCGCACAATCTGCCAAAGCGCAAGCTGGAAGTCGCGTTCGGTGTCTTCCTGCTCATCGCTTGCGCCCGGTTCACCTTCAGCCTGCTGTAAGCCAGCCCCTTGTAGAAACAAGAAAAGCCGCCGACAGTGATGTCAGCGGCTTTCTTTTATCTGACATCAGATGATTGTTTAGCGAGCCTTCAGGATCAGCTGATTGCCTTCCACGCGCCAACTGGCAAACGTGTTCAGGGCGCTCATGCCCAACAAGCTGGTGGAGAGCATCTCCTCCTGCGCCACAAAGGCAGGCACATCGTTTAGGTCCCAGTCTCCAATCTGCATGTCCTGCAAGCGCACACGGGCCACAAAACCCATGCCGTTGGCAGTCGAAACCGGTGTTGTGAAGGACAGGTTTTGCGTATCGATGCCAACCCGGCGGGCATCGCCATAAGACAGAGTGATATGGGAGGCACCTGTATCCACCAGCATATCGACAGAGGTGCCATCCACCTGCGCATCAATGAAGAACTGATGGTTGATGCCGCGAGAGATCACCAGTTCGCCGCTTGCTGTTTGCGAAATGGAGCCGGGGAACAGCTCGGACATCACACGGTCACGAACGGTCATCAACTCATAGCGGTACGAGTAGCCGATAATCAGCAGCAGAGCCAGGCCACCCCAGAAGGCGACTGCACCAAAAACTTCGCGAAATTTCGGGCGGCGGATGAGCACGCCCATCCCAATCACAATTCCCATGGCGAGCAGGGCAACGAGGCGCGGCCCGTCCTCCTGAAACTTATCGCCCAAAAACTCAGGTGTTCCAAGGTAACCAGTCGCAACGCCAATCACCATTGCGCCAATAAGGATGACAAGGCCTATCGTCCAGCGCATTGCACATCCTCCTGTGTTACTGTGAGAAATCTGGCTTTCCGGGCAGGGAGCTTTGCCAGCACATCATGTTGAGCTTGCGTGGAGAGGGAACCCCATCCGGCGATCTCACTCAAAAGGCGCCAACAGCTCACGCACATCCTCCGGTCTTCATCCAGCTTACACAGTTTTAAACAAGGGCTGGCGGGTGGTTCTAAAGTGACTGACAAAATAAAGTCCTACAAAATCGCTGGGGCTCCAACGCGCGTCTTAAGGGCGCGTTGAAACTGATCCGGGTGTGCTCACCACAATCTTGGCTGTGTGGCCAAGGAACTCGGTAAAGCTGCGTCCGGCATTGCCAAGGCGCCCGCCAATACCTTGTTTGTTTCTGTTCTGCTTGCCCTGTTCAAGCGCCTTCACAAGTTGAGGGCCAAACTGAGCAAGCTGCGCATACTTGTCATGGTTGATCGAATCTTGTGACTCAACCTCTGTCAGATCAATAACAACAATGCCAAGTTTGGTCAGCCTTTCATCGTCTTCCACATCACCAACACGCGCTTTACCACCCGCAAGCCTGCGAGAGAAGCGCAGTGCCCGGTCATCACGCGAGACCAGAACGAAAATAGGGTTTGCTCTGTACCCAAGAGAGGTAATCATTGTTTCGAAAACATCAATATCGATGTCAGGAGATGCCATGACAACGGTGACTTTTTTATTCTTCAAAAGCCCTTTGCCCTGAAGCTCCATTTGCCTCAAGGTCTCCAGAAGCAGCAGGTTTCCAAGAGAATGAGCCACAATGGTGATACGCTGCGCATTGGAATTGGTCAGATCAATGAGGACTTTCTCCAGTCCATCTCGCGCAATGGCAACACTGTTGGTGTCATAAATATAGTCTGTGAGATAACCCGCTGAGGCCCAGGTGAACAAAATGGGCAAGCGGTTTGCTTTTGCATCAGCTGCCATTTGCGCCAGTCTGAAAACACCTTCAGAAAAGCGGGTGTTGTACCCATGAATAAACAGCACTGCCTCACGCTCTTTCCCGGTGCGGGTTGCAAGCTCGCGGTTTATCTCTTTCTGAAAGGCGGCATTGCCATCAATGTAAGAGGCTTGGCGCACCACAAAATCAGTGTTCGGGTCGCCTGGAAGGGACGAAGGCCATGCAATCCGACCCGGTTTATGGGTTGGCGGAATGGAGATGGTTGCCGACCCAAAGTCCACGCCTTCAGAGCGTTCTGAAGAGTAAAGTTGGTGAGGAACGTCAGAGCGTGCGCGTGTGGTGGCGATGAGCATGCTGACTTCTCTGGTCCCCGGCGCTTCCTCTAAAGAAACGCGCAAGGCATCTGGTCCGGGCCGGGAGGCACAACCAGCAAGGACGGCAGCGGCCAGTGCAACAGTGGCAGCGCGTTTTAATGCAGACAGTGCGCAAGCAAAAGAAAGCTTCATGATTTCTCCGAGCCCGTAAGGTTCAATCAGTAAGACAAACGTGTTCTAGGCAATCAATGCGCGTAGAATAAAGCTAAAATGCTAGCAAAAGATTGCACAATGATGGTTTCTTAAAAGCGCCGCTCCGGTTTTCAGGCAAGAACATGCAGCAGGCTCTAAAGAGCAAGGACGCCCAGCAGGAAGCCCAGTGAACCAACTTGTTGCGCAGCCCCCAAAACATCACCAGTGATGCCCTTGATTTTTGCCAGAGACAGTTTTGCTAAGGCGCCGACCACTACAAAGCTGAATGCTGCCCCAAACGCCACCTGCCAGAAGCTCAGGTAGAACAAGCTGATGACCAACAGTGGCAAGGCAAAGCCCGCGGCCCAGGAGACGGCACTGTTCTGGGGGATGCCAAAGCGGGTGGATAGTCCGCCATGATAAGCAGGTGGCATCGTGTTCCAGATCCAGATCATCCCAACCCGGCCAGTCGTTTCCGCTGCCAGATAGCCAAGCGCCGCGCCCATGCCGCCAAACCTCTCCAGCAACATGGAAAGCAGCAGCCAGCGCAGGCTCAGGGAAAGCACAAGTGCCACAGTGCCAAAAGCCCCAATACGGCTGTCTTTCATGATCTCAAGCCGCCGCTCAGCCGTATGACCTCCAAAGAACCCGTCAACCACATCAGAAAGGCCGTCTTCATGCAGGCAGCCCTGCACAGCTGCAGCCACAGCAACCGCAAGCAGCGCAATAATGGCAGGCGACAGAGCACTCTGGGAGAGTATGAGCAACACCAGCATGCTTGGCAGTGAAATGACAATACCCGCCAGCGGAATGCTGCGTGCGCGCATACGAAAATCCGGTGCTGTGTTCAAATCATCCCAGCTCCCAAGTTTCGGCAGGGGAATGCGGGAGAAGAAGCGCACCAGTTCCGCCACCTCGGCCAAAATGGAGGAAGGTGTGGGAAGAGAATCTTCTGAATGTTTGTCGTCGGACATGATGGGTTCTCACAGAAATGAAACAGGCATGAAATACCGCTGGATTCAGTTAGAACAACAATTTGTAGTTTGCAAAGCCGTGGAAACCACAAATAGTTGATAAGTCTCATTTGTATTCTGCCTCCAGTGGCTTATAGATCTGCGCAAACAAGAAGGCGCAAAAATTCATTTTGCGGGTCAACTAATGCGTATCTCCGAAAAGTGGAAATCGGTTTTCGGATTAAAGATGCGCGGAAACAAAAGCTAAAGCAGTTCAACTGATCCAACCTGAATGAGAACTGCTTTAAGTTCGGAGAAGCGTATGTCTCTTGCAACGTCTGCACTGCCATTCGATGATATCAGAAACCTGGTGGGCGCAATGCCCGGTCCAAGCCTTGAAGCGATTGAGGCGGTGAAGAAACGCGATGCGCAGTTGACGAAGCCTCAAGGCTCTTTGGGCCGTCTGGAAGAGCTGGTGGAATGGCTGGCAGCCTGGCAGGGCATGCCAATGCCAAAAGTCACCCGCCCACTGGTTGCTGTGTTTGCCGCAAACCATGGCGTTGCTGACAAAGGCGTTTCTGCTTTCCCGAAAGAAGTGACCGCACAGATGGTCTCCAACTTTGCAGCGGGCGGTGCAGCCGTAAACCAGCTTTGCATTGCCTATGACCTTGGCCTCAAAGTGTTTGAACTGGCGCTCGAAATGCCAACCCCGGACATCTCCGAGGAAGACGCTTTTGAAGAATCCGAGTGCGCAGCAACTATGGCCTTCGGCATGGAAGCGATCTCCGGCGGGACGGATCTGCTCTGCCTTGGCGAAATGGGCATCGCAAACACCACCGTGGCCGCTGCCATCTTCTACGCACTGTTCGGCGGCACTGCAGAAGAGTGGGTTGGCCCAGGCACTGGCGTTCAGGGTGATGCGCTGAAAAACAAGATTGCCGTTGTTGAGCAAGCTGTGCAGCGGATCGGCGGACCGGGCAAAGTTGAGCCTCTGGAAGTTCTGCGCCGGATCGGTGGCCGCGAAATCGCAGCAATGGCCGGTGTTATTCTTGCAGCGCGCATGCAGCAGGTTCCTGTCGTTGTTGATGGCTTCGTCACCTCCGCCGCAGCTGCCATCCTTTACAAGATGGATAAAACCGCATTGGAGCACTGTGTGTTCTCTCATGCCTCCGCTGAGCCTGCACACCGCCGCGCTCTGACCGAGATGGGTGGCAAGCCTCTTCTGGATCTGGGCATGCGTTTGGGTGAAGGTTCCGGTGCAGCCATCGCAGCTGGCATCATCAAAGCAGCAGCAGCAACGCATGCAGGTATGGCGACCTTCGCTGATGCAGGCGTTGCAGCTCAGGACTAAGTTGAGAATAGCCCCTCCGCCGAGGAGGGGAATAAATTGAAAAAAAGGCCGCCTCACTCAGACGAGTTGAGGCGGCCTTTTTCAATTTCAGCAAATAACGCAGGAAAAACGCTTTCCTTTCAAACCAACGCACATAGCAACGCAAACGTTGGTTTGATGAGCTGCGCTAATCGACAAAGCGCCACGTATCAGCACCATCAAAGTGGCGTACACGGATGTCTTTCACATCCTCAGCAGGCACCAGCCGTGTGTTCACCGCCATTTTATCCCCGTCAGGATCAACCGGTGCCCAGTGCGTGGTGTTCCCGCACGTTTTGCAGGTATGGAACTCAAGGCCCTTGTCGCCCCACAAATACGTAAAGGTCGCGTCCGGCTCTTTCTCAATACTCACGTTCTTGGGCGAACCATGCGCCCAGATGGTGCCGTAGCGACGACAGGCAGAGCAATTGCACTCCGTCAGCCACTCTGGTTTTTCACGAAATTCAAACTTAACTGCACCGCAATGGCATGAGCCACGTAACATGTGTTTCTCCCGGTAAATGAATAGAAGCGTCGATCCGCAAACCCAAAGCAAAGCAGGGTGCAGGATCACGATGAAAAGGGAATGGGTTTAATCCAGAAACTGCCCCGTATCAGCGCCATCAAAATGACGGATGGGGATGTCTTTCACATCCTCAATCGGCACAAGGCGTGTGTTGACTGCCATACGGTCATAATCCTCGTCCAGATCGGACCAGTGAGTGGTGTTTCCGCAGGTTTTACAGGTATGGAACGCGATCATCTTATCACCCCAAATATAGGTGAATGTCGCATCAGGAGCTTTTTCAATGCTCACATTCCTGGGTGATCCGTGCGCCCAAACAGTGCCGTAACGACGACAGGCAGAGCAATTGCACTCTGTCAGCCATTCTGGATTTTCACGAAATTCAAATTTAACTGCACCGCAATGGCATGAACCACGAAGCATACATCCCCCCAATATACGCACCTAGAACAAATTAGGAACGTATACCCTTAACCAGCACGAAGCAAGGGTTCTCTATCCTTGCGTGTACTCGGGTCTGGTGTGGGGATCGGGTCGATATGGCTCAGCACGCGTTTGGCTGGCAGCGAGATTGTCGCCTGCGTTCCTTCACGCAGTTTGGAGGCCAGCTTGAACTCGCCCTCATGCATATGCGCCAATGCTTGCACAATGGAAAGGCCAAGGCCGGTGCCTTGCTCCGCATCCTGGATAGCCTGCGTGCCCTGACCAAAAGCCTGCAGCACCACAGGGATCTCTTCCTCAGGAATACCAGTACCTGTATCGCTTACACTGATGTACTGACCGCCTGAATTGTCGATGCCCACATGAATTGAGATTTCCCCCTCAGGAGGCGTAAACTTCACGGCGTTGGTCAAAAGGTTCAACACCATTTGGCGCAGGGCTTTCTCATCGGCCCAGACTTTGCTCAGACCACTCTCGTAGATCTCATGAATCTCGATGTTCTTCGCCGCCGCCCGCATATGCATCATGTGCTTGCAGGCCGCTGCCACGTCACGCAGACAGACTGGTTCCTCCTGCAACTCATAACGGCCTGCCTCAATGCGCGACAGGTCCAGAATCTCATTGATCAGATTGAGCAGATGCTCACCAGACTGATTGATATCCTTGGAGTAATCCAGATAGGTTTTATTATGCATCTGGCCAAGAACTTCGTCCTTCATCACCTCAGAGAACCCGAGAATCGCATTCAGAGGTGTGCGTAATTCGTGACTCATTGTCGCAAGAAAACGTGTTTTAGCCAGATTTGCTTCCTCAGCCCGCCGCCGCGCTTCCTGAGAAATTGCATTCACCTGTTCCATCTCGGAGATCAGATGGTCCTTCTCTGCACGGTATTCCAGCAAGGTCAAAGCGGAGTTATGCAGCTGTTTGCTGAGGATATAAAAGAACAGCTGCGCTCCTATCGCCATCATCCCCATCGCGTAATGAGGCATGCTGTCATACTGCCAGAAACTAAAGATCAGTGCCCCCGTAATCGGGGCCGTGGCAGCCAGCAAAGCGCCGGGGAGAGGGGACGACAACATGGTCGCCATGGCAATGACAATCAGCATGGTCGCAAACTGGAAAACGCCAAACCCGTAATCCGTGTTGAACTGCAGGTTTCCGATGAAAAAGATAGCCCAAACAATGCCATAGAGCATATCACCAGCGAAAAGTTCTCTGCGAATTGAGCACAGATCACCTTCCTGAGCTAAGCTTTTTTCCATTCGTTTTGTAGAAAGAAGAATAAGGGAGTGAGCGATCAGCATGGCGGCTAGCCAGCCTCCGGCCACTTCCACAGGAAGCCATACACTTGAGATGGTCGCAGCCACAATGGCGATCATCGGCATGGCGTAGGCCACGGACAATCTGTTCTTCACGAACATCAAAATAAGATCAGCTTCAAAACTGGGTCTCACGCCCTCAACGGTGCCAAGACGTTCGCGAGCATCCGTTACGGTACGTGCAACCTCGCGCCGGCGATTTGCTCGGGCACGATTAATAGTTGTTTTGTCCTTACTATTCTGCGACGATCCGTTGTTCATGTATTCTCGGCCTCTGTGTGCCAATAGATTGACGGGATACTTGCTCTTTTGACCAGAATGAACATGATCTCTTAAGATTGCTCTGATTCATAAGGTTAATGTTGAGTTTACAGGGTCTAAAAAATGCTAGGTTTTTGCCCCATTTTGGGACAGATTCTCTTTTAGATTGTAGGGGCAACAGCTCGTGGTTGTTGGGAGGCACCGTTGAAACTTTATAGCCATAGGCAAGCACCTAACCCTTTTCGCGTCACTCTATTCCTTGCTGAGAAGGGCGTTAAGGTTAACACTGCCTACGTAGATTTCATGCATGGCGAATTGAAGGCAGATGAGTTTAAAGCGATCAATCCGTTCCAGCGGTTGCCCGTGCTCGTGCTGGAGGATGGAACAGCGATATCTGAAAGCTGTGCCATCTGTCGCTACATAGAAGAAATGAACCCACTCAAGCCTTTGCTGGGCCAGACGGCCAAGGAAAGAGCGCTGATTGAGATGTGGAACCGGCGCGCTGATCTGAGGCTGTTAAACCAGATTTCTCAGGTATTCCGCCACACCAATCCGGCCATGGCTCCACTGGAGCAGCCGCAGATCAAGGAATGGGGAGAGGCGAACAGACCTAAAGTTCTGGAGACACTGGCCATTTTTGATAGGCAACTGGCAGACAATCAGTTTGTTGCCGGTGACCGGTATTCAATCGCTGACATCACATTGTTCGCAGCAATCAACTTTGCTCGCGTAATTAAGCTGCAAGTCCCTGAGGAACTTGGTAATCTGCGCAGATGGTATGCAAAGATGACAGAGCGTCCGGGCGTGCAGGCAGCCCTTCAGGTGATGAAAGAGACCTCCAGCGCTTAAGAGAGCGCATTGCTGCGTGCAGGGTTTGTGTAGAGCAGCCCATCCGCCAGCCATTGCCTCACGAGCCAAGGCCCGTTGTTGTGCTGTCCTCAACGGCACGTATCGCCATATGCGGTCAAGCACCGGGAACGCGCGTCCACGCCTCTGGCAAACCGTTTACAGACCCGTCAGGAGATCGCCTGCGCGACTGGATGGGCATAGGTGAAGAGGTCTTCTACGACCCCGCCAAACTTGCAATTATCCCCATGGGCCTGTGTTTTCCGGGATTGGACTCAAAAGGGGGCGACAAGCCGCCGAGGCCGGAATGCAAGAAGACCTGGCATCAAGAAATATTCAGCAATATGCCACAGATTGAAACGCTGCTGGCAATAGGTGGCTACGCACAGGCCTACCACATGCCCGAGCTGACCAAAAAACGCCTCTGGGAAACAATTGCTGATTTTCGATCAATCTGGGACAGGACAGTCGAGCGCCACGCCCAGGGCCTCGGCCCTCGCGTTCTTCCGCTCCCTCATCCTTCCTGGCGCAACAATGCACACATAAAAAAGCATCCCTGGTTCGAAAACGAGCTGCTTCCGCTCCTGAAAGAAGAAGTAAGCCGTCTTTTGAGCTGATTTGAGAGATTCTTTTTTTATGTGCCTATAATTATGAGAACGGTTTTCTTTGGCTCCCGCTAAAATCCATCTTGATGAAAATAAATTTCATGAATTTAATTATACGTAGAACGAAAACCTATATTCCTGCATAAATCTTGCTGTTTGAAGCTGGAATAACATTTCACATGACCTTATGCTTCCTGCAATGATTTTGCGCCAAACAATAATTCCGGTGGGAGATAGGGGTATAATATGATCGATAGGATCGACCGTCGCATTCTGTCCATTCTACAAGAAGACAGCACCATTCCCGTAGCTGAGATCGGTCGCCGCGTCGGCTTATCAACCACCCCATGCTGGCGCCGTATCCAGAAGATGGAAGAAGACGGCGTCATCACCCGCCGCGTTGCAGTGCTTGACCCAAAGAAGGTCAACGCCAAAGTCACCGCCTTCGTCGCCATCACCACCAACGAACACACCGACGACTGGCTCCGCAAATTTGCAGATGTCATCCGAGAGTTCCCAGAAGTGGTGGAATTCTACCGCATGGCCGGACAGGTAGACTACCTGCTGCGCGTTGCCGTTCCAGACATTGATGCCTACGACGATTTCTATAAGCGGCTGATTGCAAAGGTAAATATCGCAGACGTGTCCACGTCATTTGCGATGGAGCAGATCAAGTACACCACCGAACTGCCGCTCTCCTACATCATCGCTGAAAAGCCAAAAGCGAACATGTCATAGGACTTGTTAGGCAAAGCTGAGAACTAAAAAAGCCCCGGTCATATGATCGGGGCTTTGTGTTTTCTTACTTCTTGTCGGCGTTGTTCAGCCGGGCAATCAGGCTGGAGGTATCCCAGCGATTACCGCCCATGCCCTGAACCTCTGAGTAGAACTGATCGACCAGTGCTGTCACCGGCAGGCGTGCGCCAACCTCGTCAGCTGCCTCAAGGCAGATCTTCAGATCCTTGCGCATCCAGTCCACTGCAAAGCCATGCTCGAACTCACCGTCACGCATGGTCTCCCAGCGGTTCTCCATCTGCCAGGACTGTGCCGCTCCGCCGCGCACTGCTGAAATAGCTTTCTCAACATCAAGGCCGGACTTCTGCGCAAAATGAATTGCCTCAGACAGACCCTGCACCAGACCAGCAATGCAGATCTGATTGACCATCTTGGTCTGCTGGCCAGCGCCAACAGGACCCATCAAACCGGCAAACTTTGCAAAGCAATCGATGAACGGTTTTGCGCGGTTGAAGACGTCTTCCTCACCACCAATCATAACGGTCAGAACGCCATTCTCAGCACCTGCCTGCCCACCTGAGACGGGTGCGTCAAGGAAGGAAAATCCCCCCGCACGCGCTGCCTCATCCAGCTCGCGAGCCACCTGAGCAGAAGCTGTGGTGTGGTCCACGAAGATAGCGCCAGCTTTCATGCCGTGAAAGGCGCCGTTCTCGCCGGTCGTGACGGAGCGCAGGTCGTTGTCGTTGCCAACACAAGCAAAAACAACGTCACAGCCCTCAACTGCCTTCTGAGGGGTCAGAGCGAAGGAGCCATCGTATTCTTTGGCCCATGCCTCTGCTTTGGCTGTTGTCCGGTTGTAAACGGTAACGTCATGCCCACCACGTGAGGCCAGAAAACCCGCCATTGGGTATCCCATAACACCCAAACCAATAAACGCGACCTTTGCCATCGGACTATCCTTATTATCTTGAATCAGAGCGCAGCAACACTACCAGTTTCACCAGCAGATACCACGTAAATTCACGAGCGCGCGTTCCGTTTTATTGTATTCAACCAAACAACAGGAATTCGCTCCACCAAAGATGCCAGAGCGCGATGCGTGAGCGTTACTGAACGCAACGTGCTCTAGGTGTACCAATGAAAAAAGCGCAGGCTTTTGGACCCGCGCTTTCAAGTATTCGTCTCGGCCTATTGGCTTATCTTTTTAGGTGGCGCGTCAAGCGAGCCTCAATACGGTCCCATGCCCGGCGCAATGTCTCCACCATCACCAGATAGGCAATCGCTGCCCAAACATACGCCTGGAAGTCATAGGTCCGTGAGAACGCGCGACGCGTTTCACCCATCAGATCGTAGATGGTGATGATCGCTACAATCGCAGAGCCTTTGATCATCAGAATAATCTCGTTACCATAAGGGCGCAGAGAGACGATCAGAGCCTGCGGTAGAATAATTTTCCAGAAAGTCACCCACTTCGGAAGACCAAGCGCAGACGCAGCTTCCCACTGTCCTCTCGCAATGTTCTCAATGGAACCGCGCAGGATTTCGACCTGATAAGCGGCTGTGTTCAGCGTGAACGCTAGAACAGCACAGTTCCACGCATCACGGAAGAACCACCATAGATCAACGGATTCCAGTGGCTCACGGAACGTACCCGCGCCATAATAAATCAGGAACACCTGCGCCAGCAGCGGCGTGCCGCGGAAGAAATAGACGTAGCCATACGCAATGCCGCCCAGAACACGGTTCTTGCTCATCCGCATGAAGGTCATCGGAATGGAGAGCAGAACGCCCAGCAGCATGGAAACACCAACAAGCTTCAGCGTAATGATGAAGCCGGAAACAAATTTCTCACCATATTTGGTCAAGAACTTCGCATTGTGGGTGAGAGAAACAGGCAGCAGACCTTCGCCGCCAAACACCAATGCAACGCTGTTTGAATTCAGCAGGAACCATACAATGCCCAGTCCGCTGACAATCCAAAGTGTCAGCCAGGTGGTGCCGACAATACGCGTTGGCGTCCACGGACGGGATGTCGGAGACGGAGGAGGGGCTTTCGCCTGAATGGCCTGAGATTGAACGTAGCTTCCCGGAGCGCCGATAGATGCATCACTCATCTGGAGATCTCCCCGCGTTTCGCCCATGCATCAAGGCGGGAAATGCCACCGGAAGAGATTACAGCCAGAACGAGATAAATCACGCAAGCAACCGAAAAGAACAGGAACGGTTCTTTGGTGGTCCGCGCTGCCATATTGGAATAGCGAATAATGTCCGCCAGACCAATAATGGAGACCAGAGAAGTCTCTTTCAGCAAGATGAGCCACAGATTGCTCAGCGCAGGCAAGGACAGGCGGACGAGCTGCGGCAGGATAACCAGGCGCATGGTCTGCACGTATCCCAGACCGAGCGCATTCGCGCCTTCATACTGGCCTTTGTTGATTGCGCGGAAGGCAGAAAGGAAAGCTTCGGAAGCGTAGGAGGAAAACACAAGCGACAGGGCAATCATCCCTGCCAGAAATGCGTTCACCTCAAAATAGAATTCCCCGAACAGCGCAAGCACTTGTTGAATGAGGATCTGACCACCGTAATAGACAAGGAAAAGGGTTAGAAGCTCGGGAAGTCCCCGAAAAATTGTCGTGTAAATGTTGGCTGCAGCGCGGAGAGAAGGCTCTTCGGACTTCTTCGCAAGCGCCAGCAGAAACCCCAAAAGCAAGCCAATGGGAAGGCTTGCCAACGCAAGGGAGACGGTCATAACAACGCCAAGTGCTATCTCATCGCCCCAGCCCATGTCCCCAAAGGACAAGAGTGTGAAAATTTCATTCATTACGGGGATTGCCCCTATTCTTTTTAGAACGGCGGGAAACTGGTCCCGCCGTCAGAGTGTATTGCAGCTTGACGCCATCACTCTCCGTAGGCGTCAAAGTCGAAATATTTGTCGTTGATCTCTTTGTACTTTCCATTCTCACGTAAAGCAATAACCGCTTTGGAGAATAGGTCTGCCAAGTCTTGGTCGTTCTTACGAACGCCTACACCAACGCCTTCACCATGTATCTCTGGAATAGGTGACATGGTACCGAGCAGTTTACAGCAATTGCCTTCCTCTGACTTCAACCAGTCAGAAAGAACAACTACGTCATCAACTGCAGCGTCAAGTCTACCACTTTCCAAATCGAGTTTATATTCATCAGCAGTAGGGTACAGAGACACTTCTGATTTAGTCAAAATGTCTTCAGCAAACACTGCGTGTGTCGCGCCAACCTGCGCGCCGACAAGAGCACCAGACATTCCTTCAATGGATGCCTCAGTGATCTTGCTATCGTTTGGTACTGCCACTCCCGGAGGGGTCTGGTAGTACTTTTCAGAGAACTGAATGCGCTGCTTCCGTTCTGGTGTGATGGACATAGATGCCATGATCGTGTCGTACTTGCCTGCAACGAGGCCAGGGATCAATCCGTCCCAGTCAACCGGCATCCATTCACATTCAACCTTCAGTTCGGCGCAAAGCGCGTTGCCCAGTTCAATCTCAAAGCCAACCAGCTTGCCATCGGCAGTGGTGTAGGCAAATGGAGGGTACGAGGCTTCAGTACCAATTCGGACTTTGGTCCATTCTTTTGCCTGAACCTGAGTTGAAGCAAGAAGTGCGAGTGTTGCAACAGTGGCAAAGCGCATGAAGCCCATTTGTATTCCCCTTTGTAAATTCTTGGCAGGGGTCATCAAGATGGCTCCCTGCACAGCCGGGGCGCATATTTAAATGGAAGAAATAAGATTTCAACCTATTTGAGTAGGGGTGTCAGCAGAAAATAGCCAATTCATTCCATCTTGATAGGAGTAAGTTTCCATTCTGATCAGTTTTGGGCATGGTTGTTCCACAAAACGGTGATGCATCACAGAAACTTTCCCCAGTTTCGAATCTTTATTGCTTCTTGCCAGCTGCTACTCGCCAAATGCATCCTGAGAGAAATACTTGTCATTGATCGTCTCATAGGTGCCGTTTTCACGAATTGCGAAAATAGCCTGAGAGAAGCGATCCGCCAGCTCTTCCTGACCTTTACGAACGCCAACACCAATGCCCTGACCGTGTAACTCGGGCTGGATTGGAAGAGAGCCGATGATTTTACAGCAAGAACCTGCTTCAGAATCCACCCAGCTCTGCAAAACACCCAGATCATCAATCACAGCATCCAGACGACCGTTTTCGATATCCAGCTTGTATTCTTCAGAGGTCGGGTACAGTGAGACATCAGCGTCGGAGTAAATCTCTTCCGCCACAACAGAGTGCGTGGTGCCGCCCTGTGCCCCAATCAACAGGCCTTCCAATGCTTCAGGAGTGATATCGGAAACGGGAGAATCCTTAGGCACTGCAATGGTTGATGGCGTGTTGTAATAGCTGCGAGAGAACGAAATGCGCTCAAGACGTTCTTCCGTGATGGACATGCTGGCGATGATCGCATCGTACTTGCCAGCAACCAGACCTGGGATCATGCCATCCCACTCCTGCGTGCCCCACTCACACTCAACCTTCATCTCAGCGCAAAGTGCATTGCCAATCTCAACATCAAAGCCAGTCAGAACACCATCTGATCCTGTGAAGTTGAATGGAGGGTAAGCACCTTCTGTCGCAATACGCAGTTTGGTGATCTCATCTGCCTGAAGGGCTGAAACTGCTGTGAAGCTCATAAGTGTGGCAAGCGCCATACGGGCAAAAGACATCCGTGTATCCTTGTTCTTTTTGGCAGAGTGCCATTTTGGTTGTGCTCTGCATTTGTTGCCAAGGACACTATAAAAAATGCGCAGGACTTCAACTGAAATAACGGAGATATCGGAAGAAAAATGCGCCATGTGCCGTTATTGTGAAGTGATATCCGTCAATTCGACGGGTTGTGTGGAAGAAATATTTCTCCCACTTTCTGAGTTAAGTGAGAAAACTATGTCCCTTCACACTCAGAAGAGCGGGTTTGAGCTTTCCCGGAATCAATTACAATTTGCCATTTTGAGAGACTAAATGAGCCATTCTGCCAAACTGGTGACTTTGACTGGTCAAATTGGCAAAATAAAACCCTCGGGGGAAAAGCACCCGAGGGTCTCAAAACCGTCAGCTGATAAATCAGCTGAGTGCCAAGTTACTCTTATTCGCCGTAAACGTCGAACTTGAAGTACTTGTCGTTGATTTCTTTGTATTTGCCGTTTGCCCGCAGAGCAGCGATGCCCTTGGTGAACAGAGCTGCAAGGTCTTCGTCGCCTTTACGAACGCCGATGCCTGCGCCTTTACCGTGGATCTCTTCAACGGACTGCATCGTGCCAAGGATCTTACAGCAAGAACCCTTGTCAGAGCTGATCCACTGTTCCAGAGCCATCACGTCGTCAACCACAGCGTCAACACGGCCATTTTCCAGATCTAGCTTGTACTCTTCAGAAGTTGGGTAAAGAGCAACGTCGGAGCCGTTCAGAATCTCTTCAGCGAACTGAGAGTGCGTGGTGCTACCCTGTGCGCCAAGACGAACGCCTTTGAGGCCTTCTGGAGAGGCTTCGCTCAGCTCGGAATCTTTGCGTACTGCGATGCCTGGAGGAGTGTTGTAGTACTTCTCAGAGAAGGAGATCTTTTCCATACGCTCTGGAGTGATGGACATGGAAGCAAGGATGGTGTCGTACTTGCCAGCAACCAGACCAGGGATGATACCGTCCCAGTCCTGAGTAACCCATGTGCACTCAAGCTTCAGCTCGTCACAAAGAGCATTGCCAATCTCAATGTCGAAGCCAGTCAGTGTTCCGTCAGCGGTGGTATAGTTGAATGGAGGATAGGCGCCTTCGGTGCCCATGCGAACCTTTGTCCATTCTTTTGCTTCCGCGCCAGAAACTGCTGCCAACGCAATTGCTGCTACTGCTGCCAAACGCATAATACGCATATTATGTCCCCGAATTAATTATCTTGGCAGGGTTTCTTTAGGTAGGCCCCTGCATAACCGGAGCTTATGTTTCACTAAAAGTATCCGTAGATCAACCTATATACTGGGCATATTAGGCTAATTAATAGCAAAATGACGATGCTTCGCGGTAATATCTTGCAATATTTCGCAGCTTTGAGGGCAAACTTGTTAAAATTGCAACTAGTGATCTAGGCGTGGAAAAATGGCTCGCACGCGATTCTGAAAATGCGAGCCTGCAGAGTTACTTAAGGCCAATTTCATCAAAGCTGATGAACGGAACAAGATCACCCTTGCGAACAGAAGTCATATCTTCTGTCAACTCAATGAAACCATCGCCGAAAGTTAGAGAAGATAACAAGGCTGATCCATCACTGTGATACTTGGTCAGTTTAAGAGTGCCATCTTCAACCACACGGCGCCCGCGCAAAAACTCACGGCGTCCGGCTTTGCAGCCAGAAATCTCAAAATCTGCAGCGATGTATTGGCGTGGTGCTTCAATGAAGTCAGCCCCGGCAAGCGCTTCAATCAACGGGCGCGCAAGGAATGTGAAGGCGACAGTGGCTGCCACAGGATTGCCCGGAAGGCCGATAAAGACGCAATCAGGCAGTTCGCCCACCATGAACGGGCGTCCCGGCTTAACAGCCAAGTGCCAGAAGGTGGTCTTGCCAAGCTTGGAGAGCGTTGCAGAGACAAAATCCTTATCACCACCTCCAGCACCGCCAGAGGTCAGGATCACATCACATTCTTTGGAGGCAGCTTCTAACGCAGTTTCCACGACATCACGTTGATCTGCCAGAATGCCGAGATCCACCAGCTCTACCGGCAAATTGGCAAGCATACCGCGCAGCAGGAAGTGGTTCGCGTCGAAGATTTGCCCGTCCTGCCGCGTTGTTCCCGGACGGATCAGTTCATTGCCCGTTGAAAAAACACCAACCTTCAGCTGGCGGTATGTTTGCAGTTGGCCAATACCGATAGAGGCAGCCGCAGCAATCTCCTGCGGGCGCAGCACGGTACCTGCCTTCACTATAGGTGCGCCTTTGGTCTGGTCTTCTCCTTTGCGACGGATATTGCAGCCAGTCGGATAGCTCCGAGACAGCTGAACCAAACGTACTCCATCGCTTTCACTCTCAGAGCAATCTTCTTGAGGAACAACAAAATCGGCTCCTTCAGGAACCGGTGCTCCCGTAAAAATCCGAGCAGCTTCTCCCGGTTTCAGCGCGGCTTCCGGCATGGAGCCAGCAAAGACTTCCATGACCACCGGAAAGGATGTCTGCTCGGACGCACTTTGAGCGATCGCGTAACCATCCATTGCAGAGTTATCAAGCGGCGGCAGGTCGCAGGTTGCAATGATGTCTTCGGCAAGAACACGGCCATACGCCTCATAAAGCGATGTTTCTTCTGCAGTGACTTTGCAGTGACCTAAACCTCGCAAATGAGAAAGGGCTTCGTCAAAGCTCAGAAGGGGCGTTTTCGTGTTCATGTCTATTCCGGAAACTTGAGTGGGCGTGTTTCTTTATTTACCAGAGTCACGCCTTAGGATTTGGCAAAAGTCAAAGATCTCACAGGCATCTGATCGTTTTGACGACTATTGCACCTGTAATTGAGCAAGATGCTCAAGTGCGACGGGAACATCTGCCGGCGTGTTGATGTTAAAGAAGGGATCAACAGCATTCTGAAGTTCAAATTCTACGATGACTGGCGGATGGTTTTCAAAAAAGCCTTTGATGCTACGACCACCCTTCAAAAGGTACTCTTTCAAAGGGTCTGCTAATGCCACAGGCCACAAGCCAAATGCAAAGTGGTCGCGCCCACCGCTGGAGCAAATGATTGGGGCGCCAGCATTCGCTTTTCTGCTGGCAGCAAGCGTCTCCACCAGGTCCGTTGGAAAAAACGGCGTATCAACTGCCACAGTCACAACATCGGATGCGTCAGAAGCGTTTTGTCTTACCCAGCTCAATGAACTGTGAACACCAGCCAATGGCCCTAGATGGCCTTCAAGCTCATCTGAAAGCATCGGCAGTCCCAGGCTTTCGTGAAGGTCACTTGGCTCATTCACGCTCAAAACACTCTGTGCGACTTGCCCATGCAAGCGGGAAGCGACATGTTCCAGCAAAGCCGTGCCATTCAGGTCTAGTAATGCTTTGTCAGAGCCGCCCATGCGTCGGGACTTCCCACCGCAGAGGATACAACCAATCACTTTGTTTCGCTTCTCTGTTTCAACAGACATACCTGATTTCCCACTTAGACCTGACGCGCAAATCATCAGCGCTACTTGTGAAGCAGGATAGGGCAGAGTGCAAAGTGGCATCCAGTCGCAAACCACAAGAAAACGCTCCTAAAGGCAGTGGGAGGAGAGGTGCCTTTAAGAGCGTCTGGGAGCGGTGGTCATGCTACCTTGGGGAACAAGTATTGGGACTACATGAGTGCAAGGCGGCTGGTCAGCTGACTTTCGCTCATGTTCATTGAGAGCAGAAGCAGCAACTCCATCACTTCCTCGCTACAGGTGCGGTCAGGATGGGCAAGGAGATTGCCGAAAAACTTGGGATACTGACTATCTGCTTCCTCACGAAGGTCACAGAAATGCATCCAGCAATTATGAAAGAGCCTGAAATCCTGCTCTTCATTGGAGAGTACGGTCAGATCAGAATGCCGCTTATCTTCAAGCACACACTCAAACGTTCGCTTCACTAAGGGCCAAGGGCCTTCCAAAAGCTGAAAAACATGATTGTCTGTCAGGATCAAAGCGCCGGTAACACCTGCCATCGAATTGATGCGCCGAATACGGGTCAACGACCGCTCGACTTCCTCGTCGAGGCTATAGCGAAGCGCAGGCCAATGAATGCGGCTGCGATAACATAATTGCGTAACACTCATTGTCAGATCCTCCGGTTCATGAAAGCCTGACAGTAAATTCTTCTAAAAATGTAAAATACAGCGTTTAAAACACTGATACTTCTCGCTTTTTTCGAAAAAAGAAAAGGCGGAGCTCATGGCCCCGCCTTCCCAAAATCATGTAAGTCATTCAGACTTAGAGCGTATCGCCGCGAAGTGGTTCCGATTTTCGGATAACGCTACGCCCCAGTCAAAATCAAAGCGTAATGCGGTACATGGCAAAACCGTCTTTGCCTTCACCCGCAGCCTCAATCTGAACGCCCTTAACGCCTTTCATGTGCTTTTCAGCAGCAGGTCCGGTCTCAAACAGAACAGTCGTGTCAGCTACAGGTGTGAACTTCCAGTTCGCATCAGCAGACGGGTTGATCGTTCCCTGATCTACAATGTAGCGAACAATCACATCGCGGTTGGTGTCTGGACCAACAAAGATGATCACATCATCGTTGATGCCAGGGAAATTACCGCCACCGCCAGCGCGATAGTTATTGGTTGCAACAACAAACTTCTGATCCATATCGATTGGCTTGCCTTCGAATTGAAGGTTCACGATACGGTTAGAATCTGGATGCGCGACATTGCCTTTACCGTCATACTTAGAAGGCTGTGTCAGGTCGATTTCGTAGGTCACACCGTCAATCACATCAAAGTTGTAAGAACGGAACTCAGCGTCCAGCAGCACCTGGTCTTTCTTACCTGCTTCGATCTGGTTGAACATACCAGCAGAACGCTCAAGCCATTCCTTCACGTCTTTACCGGTGATCAGCACTGCACGTGTTGTGTTCGGGTAAAGGTAAAGGTCAGCAACGTTCTTAATTGCGATATCACCAGCAGCAACGTCAGTATAGTAATCCGCACCACCGCGACCACCTGCTTTGAACGGAGCTGCAGCAGAAAGTACTGGCAGACCAGCCCACTCGGTGTCCTTAAGCATTTCCTTGGTGTACCAGGTTTGTGCCTTGGAAACGATCTGAACAGACGGATCATCAGCCACCAGTGCGAAGTAGGAATGCAGCGGAGCAGAGGATTTGCCCACAGCGCGGCGCACATAAGAAAGTGTCTTTTGGTGATCATCCTCAACCGCTGCCAGCACTTCTTCATCGCTGGAAACAAGAGGAATACGCTTACGACCTTCTTTCTTATAGATAGACGGTACGTCTGTGGTGAAGTTTGCAATGCGCCAGCCGTTGTTGCCGTCGCGCTCAATCATCAGATCGATGACACCAAGGTGAGAACCCCAGAAACCACCCATAGCAGCTGGTTTTCCTTGCAGCGTGCCTTTGACAGCATCAACGCCAGGAATGCCTTCATAGCTAGGACCCGGGAAGACATCGTGCTGGTGACCCGTAAACAGAGCATCAATGCCTTCAACACCAGCGATGTGTAGTGCAGTGTTTGCAGCGCCGTCTTCATGTTCGCCACCAGCGATACCACCATGGCACAACGCGATGATGAGGTCGCAGCCTTGTTCCTTCATTTCTGGAACCCATGCACGCGCAGCATCCACCATGTCACGAGTGTTCGCTTTGCCAACCAGGTGACGGGAGTCCCAATTCATGACCATTGGAGGAACGAAGCCAACAAAGCCCACTTTAATCGTGTGCTCGATGCCAGCACCGTCTTTGATCTTCTTCTCAACAATTGTGTACGGCTTCAGGAAGAGATCATCCTTACGGCCATTGGAAGCCAGGGTGGTGCCTTTGGACACGTTGGAGGAAACAACAGGGAAGTTTGCTCCGGAAAGAACCTTCATCATGAAGTCCAAACCGTAGTTGAACTCATGGTTACCCAATGTACCAGCGTCGTAACCCAGCACGTTCATGCCTTTGATGACCGGGTGCACATCACCTTCGCGCATGCCGCGCTCGTAAGCAATGTAATCCCCCATTGGGTTGCCCTGCAGAAAGTCACCATTGTCAACCAACATGGTGTTGGTTGCTTCAGAGCGCAGCTTTTTGATGATAGTTGCTGTGCGAGCAAGGCCAGCTGTGTCCATTGGGCGGTCAGCATAATAATCATATGGAGCGACGTGGACGTGGAGGTCGGTTGTTTCCATCAAACGCAAATGCGCTGTGTTCTCTTTTGCAAGAACAGAATATGGATGCACCATTGCAATGGCACCGGTAGCGGCCATGCCTCCCAGCACGCTACGACGATTCATCAAAATAGGATTAGACACGATTGCCTCCTAGCCCGTGGAAAATGCAGAACATAATTGTCAGCATGAATTTTGCCCGCCCCTCAAGCTTCTGGTCGCAGCAGCAAGAGGGTTCTTAGACCCCTAAATACCATGCATTCCCCTCAGTTTGTGGGCCTAATGTATCAGGAGCATGAAACAGGTTCTCCAATGCGTAAGGCAGATCCCCTAGGTGGCGCGCTAATCCTCAGAAGACGTTAGGTTTTATCTGCAACGAAAGATTTTGCGCCAACCGCAAATATCTGTGAATTTGTGTTGGTGAGCTCAACTTTGCGTGAACTTCGCTCAACTGATGGCGCCCAGTTTTGGCAAAACGGGTTGCGAATGCGCAAAGGACAAATAACGTCTTTGATGAATTCTGTATTGCTCTATTCATCTTGAGACGTATACCAAGATATAAAAGAACCATAGGCAAAAGCTTGTACATTCAGTTTGCAGGCATATTTACCTTCAAGATCATATTATCCCTCTCTGCAATGCAGAGCTTCACAGGGTGTGCACAATGGACAACGACAAATCTAAAGGATTGTGGGGGCGCCTCAAAGGCGGGTTCACATCAGGCAAGAACCATAAGGATACTGAAGAGGCTATGGCTGGGTTGACGCAGGAGCGCGTTCTCGAAGTGCTCAAACAGGTTAAATCGCCTGATGGCAAGAGCAATATTGTTGATCAGGATCTGGTTGCAGACCTGTTTGTATCAGATGGTCGTGTCGTCTTTTCTATCAGAGTACCTGCAGAGCGAGCTTCAGAACTTGAAGGGCTTCGTCAGGCCGCCGAGAAGGTTGTGTCGGTGCTTCCTGGTGCTGAAACGGTCCTCGTTGCACTTACAGCAGAAAAACAACCTGGTTCTCCATCTACGCCACCACCTGCTGCACGCAAAGCCCCGCCGAAAGGTGCCCCAATGCCAGCAAAGCAGGAAGTGCCTGGCGTAAAACACATTATTGCTGTTGCATCAGGTAAAGGTGGGGTTGGTAAATCAACAACATCAGCCAATCTCGCACTTGCTCTTTCTGCAATGGGCTTGAAGGTTGGTTTGCTGGATGCTGATATCTACGGCCCATCCATTCCAAAGCTTATGGGAGCATCTGGGCAGCCGGAAGTTCTTGAAAATCGTATTATGAAGCCTCTGGAAGCCCATGGCATCAAGTTGATGTCTATTGGTTTTCTTGTAGAAGAAGAAACAGCCATGATCTGGCGCGGCCCAATGGTGGTATCTGCCCTCAATCAGATGTTGCGCGAAGTTGACTGGGGTGAGCTGGATGCACTTATCGTTGACCTCCCACCTGGAACGGGTGACGTGCAATTGACTATGGCTCAAAAAGTACCTCTTACAGGTGCACTGGTCGTTTCAACACCACAGGACCTTGCGCTTCTGGATGCACGTCGTGGTATTGCTATGTTTGAGAAAGTCGCGATCCCTGTATTGGGTATCGTAGAAAATATGAGTCACTTTGTTTGTCCAGATTGCGGTGGCACGCATGAGATCTTTGGTCATGGTGGTGCAAAAGCAGAAGCTGAGAAGATGAAAGTCCCGTTCTTAGGTGAAGTGCCTTTGACGATGGAAATCAGAGAGCAATCTGATACAGGCACCCCAATCACAGTGAGTAATCCAGATAGCCCAATCTCAAAGGCATACGGCATCATTGCTGCTGGCCTGTGGCAGGGCGTCCTTCAACCCACTGGAGATGCAGCAAGGTCCGCACCCAAAATCGTTGTTGGTTGATCAGGATTAATCTGTTTCTTTGAAAAAGTTTCGCTTAGACGGCAGGTAGTCATTTCGTTGACATCTGCCGTTTCTGTTTGCAGTGCTCTGTTCTACGAAATGCAATTATGAAAGGCAGAGTTCATCAAGTTCCGCCTTTATCCATTCAATGAATGCCTTGGACTTATGCTTTTGAAATGAACTTTCCAACCCAACCAACATATAATGAGCAGTTGCGGGAATTTCAAAATCGAATGGGTTGGTTAACAGACCTAGTCGAGCGTCATGCGCGCATAAAACTTTTCGACCCAGAATAACACCAGCCCCCTCAATAGCAGCATCCTGAGCGTGATCAATTTGAGAAAAGTGCATTCCTTTCTCTGCCCAAGAGGCTCTGGAAACTCCTGCAGTCTTCAACCATTCCTTCCATCCCGGTGCGTTCAAGAAGGTCGCCATGCTGTCTTCATGAAGCAAGGTAAATTTCTTTAAGTCGGTGGGCTCACGCATCTCTTTCGCCAGCCGAGGTGCGCACATGGGCGTAAGAAAATCCTCAGCAAGAAAATCAATATGCAAACCCGGATATGGTCCTCGCCCGAAGCGAAGCCCGAGATCAACATCGTCCTTGTAAAAAATCCACAAGCTTCAAATTGGCAGAGATGCGCAGTTCAATTGCAGGATAAGCCTCCATGAAACGATAAATCCGAGGTGCAATAACTTTGGACGCCGTTCCTGGGCCCGTGGATATAACGAGGACTTTATCCTGATCTAATCCTTTAATGCGAGCGACAGCCTCGCTGAAGTTTTCTAACCCAGCTTCAACGCCTGGCAACAGCCGGTGTCCAGCTGAAGTAAGCTCAATCGCTCGGTTCAGACGTGTAAATAACTGGGCCTGCAGCTGATCTTCAAGCATTTTGATCTGATAACTCAAGGCCGACGGCGTTAGCCCAAGCTCATTGGCCGCCTTAGCAAAGCTCATGTGACGCGCCACGCATTCAAAGGCTTTGAACGAGTTGAGAGGAGGAAGAGAGTAACGCATTTCACCTCAAAAAAACTGATCCGATTGCTTGAAATTACTCGTTTGTCAGTATCTTCGACACAAGACTATTGTTCAACAAAATGCGATAAGGAGCATAAGGCAATGAGCTATCTGGCGAAAGAAGCCTTCCAAGATGAAAACGAAACAACTGAACTGCTAATGCATCGACTTTTAATGCAAGGCCGCTACGCACGATCACACGCATTTCACCTCTTCTGGCGAGGTTTTTGGAAAGACTCGAAGCTGCAGAGAAAGGGGAATTAACGATTTAAACTGAAGAAATAAAACTATGCACTGTGAAAACTGACAACTATCAGACAAAGTAAACGAATAGTAAATGCATTATTATAAATTTTACTTAATGAAAAAATTATTTAAATCAATAAGTTAATGGCATTATGTGCGTGTTGAATTTGTAGTGTTAAACATGCGCTGCTGATAATAGTGCTTATGCCCAACAAACTTAAATTGCTCCGCAAATTTGATTCATAAATTGGCAAGAAATGAAGGCCTAGGTTGCAGTTAGTCCCGATGAGGAGTGGGGCTTCTAGGGTTCAATACGGAGTTTAAAACAATGTTCGCTAAATTTCTCAAAGACGAGTCCGGCGCAACTGCAATTGAGTATGGTATTCTTGCTGCATTAATTTCTGTTGCAATTATCACAGTCGTGGGAACGCTTGGAGATCAGCTCGGTAATGCTTTCCAGACGGTGTCCGATGAATTGACTGCTGAAGGAATCGTACAATAAATCGTTGAAACTAAGCCCACCGACAACGCTGGTGGGCTTAGCCAATCTTAGTTTTCACCCGCCCGTCATACTCATATGACGCGTTCCAGTTGCAGACTTGTTATCACGATCGATAATAAAGTCATGCCCCTTTGGCTTTCGTGCAATCGCTGATTCAATCGCTTCCGAAAGCACTTCATTTCCTTCAGATGCTCGTAGTGCCGCACGCAGGTCTTTTTGATCTTCCTGGCCAAGGCACATGAACAACTGCCCAGTACAGGTCACACGAACGCGGTTACAGCTTTCACAGAAGTTGTGCGTCATCGGGGTAATGAAACCAAGACGCCCACCAGTCTCTTCAATCTGCATATAGCGGGCAGGGCCGCCGGTCTTATATGGAATATCTGTCAGTGTGTACTTGGCGGAGAGTGCTTTACGCACGTCGCTCAGCGGCAGATACTGCTCATTCCGGTCCCCATCAATTTCACCAAGCGGCATTGTCTCGATAAATGTCAGGTCGTGCCCGCGCTCATGTGCCCACTCCAGCATCGGAATGAGTTCATCCTCGTTGAAATTCTTAAGTGCAACAGCATTCAATTTGATCTGAAGACCGGCTTCCTGAGCGGCCTTGATGCCATCGAAAACCTTTTGAATCTCACCCCACCGGGTTACATCTTTGAATTTTTGCGCATCTAAGGTGTCGAGAGAAACGTTGATGCGACGAATACCTGCTTCATATAGCTCTTCAGCATAGCGTTCGAGCTGAGTACCGTTCGTAGTAATGGTGAGCTCATCAAGCGCACCGCTGTCCAAATGTCGCTTCAGGCCTCGGATGAAGCTCATGATGTTCTTGCGAACCAAAGGTTCCCCACCAGTGAGGCGGATTTTGTGAACGCCTTTTTCAATAAAAACGGCGCATAGGCGATCCAGTTCTTCCAGTGAAAGAACGTCTTTCTTGGGAAGGAAAGTCATGTGCTCGGACATGCAATAGACACAGCGCAAATCACAACGATCAGTCACAGAGACGCGAAGATACGTCACGGCGCGGCCGAACGGGTCAATCAATGCTGGGTGGGCACCCTGCTGTTTGTCCTCGGCATACTGCCCCATGGAAACCTCCACTCACGTATCTCTTTTGATGACGAATTTAACAATTCTAATGTAGTACGCAATGAGTTAGCGTCAATCCATCAGTAAGGAGTTCCAGTGGATTTAACTAGAAATATATCTTAGAACCACAGGTATAATTCCTAAATCATCAATACTGAGTTCCATGAACTTGGGCAAGGATAAAAAAATATGTCGGATACACGCTGGCCTACGCAAATCCACCTAAAAAACCAAGGCAAAAATCTTGAAATTACTTTTGATGATGGCCTTGAAGTCTCGTTTACCTCGGAGTTTCTGCGAGTAATGTCTCCATCAGCAGAAGTGCAAGGGCATACTCCAGATCAACGAAAAGTGATCGCGGGGAAGCAGGACACAACGATTATTGGTGTAGATCCAGTTGGAAACTATGCAGTAAAGCTGACATTTGATGACCTGCATGATACCGGAATTTTTACGTGGACCTATTTTCAGGAAATGAACGATCAAAAAGAATTTTTATGGAATCGATATCTGAGTGAACTGCAGGACCGTGGATTGAGTAGAGACCTCAGCAAGTAGGGCTGGCACAAAACCAGCCCCATGCATTCTAGCGAAGCACGACCACTTTCGTGCCTATATTGACATTGTCATATAGATGGATGACGTCTTCATTTGCCATTCTGATGCAACCAGATGAGACTGCCGAACCGATCGTCCATGGTTCATTGGAACCGTGAATGCGATAGATGGTGCTGCCAATATACATAGCGCGTGCGCCAAGCGGGTTATCAAGGCCACCCTTCATGAAGCTAGGCAGGTTACGTCCTTTCCGGCGTTCACGATCAATCATGACCTTTGGCGGTGTCCAGCTTGGCCACTCAGCTTTGCGGGTAATTCGGTGAGTTCCTGACCATTGGAAGCCCTGACGACCGACGCCAACGCCATACACCATCGCGGTACCATTTCCGCGAATATGGTAGAGGCGTCGATCTTTTGTGCTGATCACAATGGTGTTCGGACCGTATGAGCCGTTGTACCTGACCTGCTTACGTTTGATTGGAGATTTTCCGTGGTGAGCAGAACCATAGGAAACCCATTTTTTGGATGCATGATCAAAGAACTTGCCAGATGCTGCGGCATCTGCCTGAGTTCCGGTAAATAGTGCTGCGAAGCAAAGAGCAACACTCGCGATAAGTATGCGCATTGATACCCCCTAGGATATTGTTGTTTGTTTTATCTCGTTTGCATGAGGGAATTTATGCAGCGAGTAGGGAGACGCTCGCAGCTTAGAATGTCAAATATATTAATTGTTGAAGTAATTCAGACTACAACTGCTGCTATATACTTCTTATGGAAAAGGAAATTACTAGAGAGTCATTCGAAGATGATTTACATTCATATCGAGCTTGATTTGCATCTATCTAAAACGCAACTTAATATAATGAAAGAAGCTTGAATTTAGCTAATTTGAATTGTGATTGAATCAAATTGTCATGAATACAGGCAACGAAAAAAGGGCGCTCCTAAGAACGCCCTCCAATCTCGGTATTATCTCACCAGCACAGTTAGCTCAGGTTCAGCTCTTTAAAGAAGTCATTGCCTTTGTCGTCCACCACGATAAAGGCAGGGAAGTCTTCAACTTCGATTTTCCAAACGGCTTCCATACCCAGCTCTTCATATTCAACCACTTCAACACTCTTGATGCAGTCTTGAGCAAGGCGGGCAGCTGGGCCTCCGATAGAGCCGAGGTAGAAGCCACCGTGAGCCTGACATGCACGGCGAACACCCGCTGAGCGGTTGCCCTTGGCAAGCATCACCATGGAGCCTCCAGCGGCCTGAAACTGGTCCACATAAGCATCCATACGGCCAGCAGTGGTTGGGCCAAATGAACCAGAAGGCATACCTTCTGGCGTCTTAGCAGGACCTGCATAGTAAACCGGATGGTTCTTGATGTAGTCAGGGAGCGGCTCACCGGCCTCGAGACGATCACGGAGCTTGGAATGGGCCAGATCGCGGGCCACGATCAACGGACCGCTCAACGAAAGCCGTGTTTTAGTTGGATGCTTGGTCAGTTCGCCAAGGATCTCGCTCATTGAGCGCGTGAGGTCAACCTTTACAACATCATCAGAAAGATCGGTGTCGGTAACTTCCGGCATGTAGACTTCAGGATTCCGCTCCAGGTCCTCCAGGAAGATGCCTTCCTTGGTGATCTTGCCAGTCGCCTGACGGTCTGCTGAACAAGATACGCCAATGCCGATTGGTAGGGATGCGCCATGGCGCGGCAGACGGATCACGCGCACGTCGTGGCAAAAGTATTTGCCACCAAACTGTGCGCCAACACCGCTGGACTGTGTCAGCTTATGAATTTCAGCTTCCATTTCCAGATCACGGAATGCGTGACCGCCTTCGGAGCCTTCTGTCGGCAGCTCATCTAGGTAACGGGCAGAAGCCATTTTTACGGATTTCAGATTCAACTCTGCAGATGTGCCGCCGATGACGATTGCGAGGTGATATGGCGGGCATGCCGCAGTGCCAAGAGTGAGAATTTTTTCCTTCAGGAACTCAATCATGCGATCTTTGGTCAGCAGGCTCGGAGTACCTTGGAACAAGAAGGTCTTGTTAGCAGACCCACCGCCTTTTGCCATGAACAAGAACTTGTACGCGTCATCACCTTCAGCATAAAGTTCGATCTGAGCTGGCATGTTGTTCTTGGTGTTCTTTTCCTCGAACATGGAAATCGGCGCAAGTTGGGAATAGCGCAGGTTCTTTTTGAAATAAGCGTCACGTGCGCCTTCACCGAGCGCTGCTTCGTCATGTCCGTTAGTCCAGACTTTGCGGCCTTTCTTACCCATCACAATTGCAGTGCCAGTGTCCTGACACATTGGCAATACGCCAGCAGCTGAAATATTCGCGTTCTTCATCAGGTCAAAAGCGACGAATTTATCGTTTGCAGTTGCTTCAGGGTCGTCGAGAATTTTACGGAGCTGCTCCAGATGGGAAGGGCGCAGGAAATGGTTGATGTCTTTAAACGCTTCTTCGGCAAGCAAGCGAAGACCCTCTTGCTCCACCTTCAAGATTTTCTCACCGTCAAACTCAACTTCGCTCACGTACTCGGAGGTCAGTTTGCGATAAGGAGTTTTGTCTTTACCCAATGGAAAAAGAGAGGTGTGAACGTACTCGGGAGCAAGTGTTTCGGACATCTTGGCACTCTCTGGCTATTTTGGTGTACCGCTGTACACTGTTGAATTTGCTGAGCGCCGTTTTATAGAGAAAAAGCCGAGGGGCAAAGCCCCTCAGCCTTCAAAACTTGTCAAATTTGTTAGATTACGCCGAATTGTCGAGAGACTTGGTGGAAAATGCAAGGCTCTCTTTGGCGCAATCCATCAACGAGTAGCATATAGGTCCAGTTTCACAGTCACCTTATTGCTGACAGTGCTGTCTGGCACGCCATCACCAATCTTGAAGTCACTGCGAGATAACGTTGCTTCACCAACCGCGTGGGCAGTTTTACCTTCAATGGTCAAAGTGAAGGGCAAGAAAATAGCAATCTTTGCACCTTTGAGCTCCAGCGTACCTGCAGCCTCATAGAGATCACCACCAGCAGGAACCACGTTATCTACGCGAAACACAGCATCAGGGAAGCTGGAGATATCCAGCCACTGTGGAGTTGTGATTGCACCTGCTGCCTGCGCATCTTCTGTTTTTACGCTTCCAGTGATGATTGTTGCCTGAATCTGGGCTTTGTCGAGTTCTTCTTTGTCGAAGATGATCTTAGCATTCCAGGTGGCAAAAGTGCCCGTAACGGTGTTTCCGTTATTGATGACCTCAAAGCCAAGCGTGCTCTTATTGCGATCCACTGACCATTCATTTGCTAAGGCAGATGAAGCTGCTCCTACCAAGATAAAGGTCAGAAATACGCCGGCTTTAAAGAACATATCGGTCAATCGTTTCATGGTTTTCTCCAGATCCTCAAATTAGGCTTTTGAGGACAACATACGCTGTAAGACTTTATCCTTGGATATGAAGTAGTGCTTAAGGGCAGCTCCAACATGTGCAAGGATCACTGCGATAAACGCATACGCAGCCCAGCCATGCACTGCGGTGAAGAACGCAGATACATCTGCTTTTTGCCCCAAAAACTCAGGTGTTGGTAGATGCGGAATCTGAAAGAGGTTAAAGAAAACTGTCGGCAGTCCAAGCGGGCTGGACGAAACCAGCAACCATCCTGTCAGCGGCATCAGCAACATCAGAGCATATAAGCTGATGTGGCCCAAATGCGCAGCAAGCTTTTCCCAAACGGGCATTTCGGCAGGTAAGTCAGGTGTGATACCAGTGATTTTCCAAAGGATGCGCAATGAGATCAGTGCCAAAACGACAAAACCAATGGACTTATGAAGCTGATAAAGAGAGTAAGTGGCAGGCTCGAAAATCGGTAGCGTGACCATATAGAGGCCAAATCCCAACATACCAATGATAAGCGTTGCTATGGTCCAGTGTAGTGCAATTGCCACGATGCCATAGGCTGATCGAGTGTTCCTGATCATGGAAAAGGCCTTTTGATCGAGGGAAGGGACATTGCTGCCCCTTCTCAAAGTTCGACCAGACCCGTCAGAGCGTTCTCAGCATCCGACAGGCCGGAAACATTACTTAACAGTCGCTTCGAAGCTGATGTTGATGTTCACTTCGTCTGATACGTAAGGAACAGCCATCGCCATGCCAAAGTCAGAACGTTTGATCGTGGTAGTCGCATCCAGACCAACAGCTTGTTTCTTCGCCATTGGGTGCTCACCAAGCTGATTTACAACAACTTCAAGGACAGTTGGCTTGGTGATGCCACGGATGGTCAGATCACCAGTCACTTCCAGCTTCTTCTCACCAACCTGTTCAACCTTGGTGGACTTGAATGTTGCTGATGGGAACTTAGCAACATCAAACAGGTCAGCGCTCTTCAGGTGTGTGTCACGAGCTTCCCAGAATGTGTTGAGAGAGTTGACGTCAATTTCAACATCCACCTTAGAATTCGCTGGGTTTGCTTCATCAATGATCAGAGTAGGTGTCCAGTTGCCAAAACGACCGTCTGTGGTGGAATAACCCAGATGGTTGTAGTCAAAAGCGAGATTTGCGTGGGACATATCAACGTCGTAAGCAACAGGTTCAGCAACCGCTGCTGTAGCGAGGAAAGAAGCTGCGACTGCGAGCATTCCAAAGCGAACTGATTTCATTGTAATCTCCAATTATGTTGAACTGTGAATTTCAATCTTGGGCATACAATTGGCAGATGTTCTGGGAATTGCAATTAAACGCATTGTTCATCCCAGGTGCACAATCACGAGGAAGTCAGCAATATCGCCAATTTTTGCAAACATTGTTGCGGAAATGAGTTGCCACTGTGGCAATATAATGGAGTTTGTAAAGCCAGCTGATACAACTGCAAAAATATAAGGGTTTTACATCACACTTTCGTGTGTGATCTGTCAGTTAGAAACTCTAGTAATAAAAATGGGGAAGGGAGGCACACATATGCGCCTCCGATCAGGTACCTATGGTTTGTAAGTGAAGAGAATGCCGTTTTTATCGCGTAGGAACTCAAACTTTTCCTTTTTCAGAGTGTCGCGCAGGTTCGGCAGAACGCTCTTTTCATCAGCGATAAGCATATAGCCACCAACGCGAAGGTGACTGAGCATACGCTGCAGAAGTTTGACGCGCACATTGTTCGGCAACTCGTGGAAAAAACGGTCAGCAACAATTGCATCAAGATCTTGCGGGGGCGTGTAACCAAGTGCATCCACGTGAACAACCTCAATCGGCAGATTCTCCGTGTCTACTCGTTCCTGCAATTGGTCCAGACCTACTTTGGAGCTGTCGACAGCAATTACATTGTAACCGCGCTTAGCAAGAAAGATCGCGTCGCGTCCTTGTCCTGCACCCAGATCGAGAATTGTGCCGCTGTCAAAGTCGAGGTTTGAGAACAGTGTTGTAAACTGCTTGGAGGTATGGCCGAAGTAACTTTCGTCCTTGGCGTAAATCTTATCGTATTTCTGCATAACTCAGCCTGAATGGATCATTAGCTAAAGGATATACAGGAACGCAGAAAATGAACAAGCCCAACCCGGCGGATACAGGTTGGGCTCTTTGGTTTAAGTAAAGCTTTGCTTCATGAAAAGGGTCGGTTGTCCGAGGTAAGACCCATCCGTGTACTTCTCAAAGCCAACACGCTTAGCAAGGTTGACACTGGCTGTGTTCTCTGGGGCAATAATGCAATGAACCTCAGGAAACAGTCTGGAACTGCGCAGCCAGGATAGGCTCAGCTCAACAGCCTCCCGAGCATAACCTTTGCCATGAAACTTAGGCGAGATCACCCAGCCAGCTTCTGCAAACCCATCAAGGCTCGGAGTGATGTCTCGCTTAAAGTCAGAAAAACCAACGTCGCCAATAAGCTCTCCGCTGTTTTTCTCAATCACAGCCCAATACCCAAAACCGGAGAGGCTCCAGTGCCCCGCATACTTGAGGATGCGCCCCCACGTATCCGTTGGGCTGGAAGGCTTCCCCGAAATATAGCGAACCACATCAGGATCCGCCCACAAGGCGCAGCATGCCTCAAAATCTGAAGTTTGGTGAGCCCGCATGATAATGCGCTCGCCGTTAAGTGTTGGAGCAGCCGTACAGTGTTCTTCTTCGATAATCACGAAAGCAGTCCTCAAAAAGAAAAAGCCGAAGCGATGAACACTCCGGCTCCCACAAAATTAAAATTGAGCGTTAAAGGCCAAGCCCGCCAATGCAAGAGTACTTGATATTGATGTAGTCATCCACGCCGTATTTGGAACCCTCGTTCCCCATTCCGCTTTCTTTATATCCGCCAAACGGAGCATATTCGGTCGTGATCACACCTTCGTTTACGCCAACAAGACCATATTCCAATGCTTCCATAACACGGAAGGTCTGGCCTAAATCTTGGGTATAGAAGTAACAGGCGAGGCCATACTCTGTGTCATTCGCCATTTTGACCACGTCATCTTCACTCTCAAACTTGAAGACAGGGGCAAATGGACCAAAGGTCTCTTCCTTGGCAACCTTCATGTCTGGGGTCGCATTAAGCAGGAGTGTCGGTTCGAAGAACGTGCCACCTTGAGCATCTGGCTTGCCGCCTGTCACCACTGTGCCGCCTTTAGAAACGGCATCAGCGATCAGTTCTTCGACTTTTGCAACAGCGTGCTCATCAATAAGAGGGCCTTGGTTGGTACCCGACTTCAGACCATCGCCAACGCGCAGCTGATCTTCAATGGCAGCCTTCAGCTTTGCTGAGAATTCGTCGTAAATTCCTGCCTGAGCATAAATGCGGTTTGCGCAGACACAAGTCTGACCGGAATTTCTGAACTTGGATGCAATAGCACCTTCGACAGCCTTATCGAGATCAGCTGAATCAAACACGATAAACGGCGCATTGCCGCCAAGCTCCATAGAGACCTTTTTCATGTTGGCCAATGCTTTGGAGGCAAGCTGCTTACCCACTGGAGTAGATCCGGTAAAGGTGATCTTGCGGACCTTGTCGTTCTCACAAAGTTCATCAGCAATCTGAGCAGCAGAGCCGGTGATGATATTGATCACGCCAGTTGGAATTCCAGCCTGCTCCGCAAGTTCACCCAGGATCAAAGCGGAATAAGGCGTTTGGCTTGCTGGTTTTGCCACAACAGTACAGCCAGAACCAAGAGCTGCAGCCAGTTTACGTCCAAGCATGGAACTTGGAAAATTCCAAGGGGTAATGGCACCAACAACGCCGATGGGCTCCTTGGTCACCATAATACGGCGGTCCTTCCAAGGGGACGGGATCACATCGCCATAAACCCGCTTACCTTCCTCAGCGAAGAAACGAATGTAGTTGGCTGTGATGGCAACTTCACCGGTAGATTCAGCCAGCGGCTTACCCATTTCAACAGTGAGCAGCTCCGCAAGGTCCTTCTGGTTCTCAATGATCAGGTCTGCCCACCGCAGCATCAGATTGCAGCGCTCAGCAGCCGTCATCTTTGACCAGATGGCAAAAGCTGTATGAGCTGCATCGATTGCATCAGCAGTCTCAGGGCGGCCAAAACGCGGCACACGCCCGATAATTTCGCCTGTAGCTGGATTGTTTACGAGGATGGAATGGCTTTCATCACCGCTGACCCATTTTCCCCCTATGAGACAAGCTTCACGTAGGAGCGGAATTTCTTTGGTTGCTGAGAGTGTCGTACTCATGAGTATCTCCTGATGAAGTCATATCTCGCCAGGCAATGAGGAGAGATAGAAAAACAAGACCTAACAATGGCTTTATCTGACCTACACATATAAGTGGTAGATCTAGGAAAAACACCTAGTCCCCATAGGATTTACAAAGATTGATCCATTCTGCAATGGAAATCAGGGGGCGTAACGATTGTCTCTTTCTCAATGGAATACGCATAGAACCAAAACTCATGCAGTTATAAGCCGTTACGGGGATGAAATGGAGATGGGCCGAGCGGAAAAATATGGAATAATGTCATTCCTGCAAACTTGCGGGTGCCTGTCCTGTTGAAATGTCATCTGCTCCGCTCAAATGAGCAAACCCAATCCGCATTTATGTCTTTGCAAGAAACGCGCGCAATTGTGCTTATCCGCAAAATGTGTAAGGAGCGACGTGCTTAAGAACTCAAATAGCTAAGGGTGTTCCATGTCAGATACGGTCAATCTCTCATTAAAAGAAGCACGCAAACTTACTGAGGATGCTTTGTCTGCCAACAAAACAGATCCTGCAATTGCGAAGATCGTTGCAAAGGCTCTGGTGAACGCAGAGGCAGATGGCCAGGCAGGGCATGGCCTTTCCAGAATTCCGTCCTACACCGCCCAAACCAGAACCGGCAAAGTAGACGGCTTTGCCAAACCGGAAGCAGAGTTGGTTACTCCGGTTGTGCAGCGGATTGATGCCAAGTACGGATTTGCTTACCCCGCAATTGAAGTTGCATTGCCATTTTTAAAAGACGCCTCCTCGCAGAATGGACTGGCTTTGAGTGCGATCCGTCACTCTCACCACTTTGGGCAAGCAGGGGCACACTGTGAGCGCTTGGCGCGAGATGGAATGGTTGCCTTCATTTTTGGCAATGGCCCGAAGGCAATTGCAGCCTATGGCGGTAAGAACCCCATGTTCGGAACCAACCCAATTGCATTTGCAGCTCCTAATGGAGATGGAGAGCCACTTGTCATCGATCTAGCACTCTCTCGTGTTGCGCGCGGAAAGATCATGGCAGCGCAGCGAACAGGAAAATCCATCCCGGAAGGTTGGTCACTGGATAAAGACGGACAGCCAACCACCGATCCGGAGGCGGCGCTTGCAGGAACCATGATCCCTATTGGAGAGGCCAAAGGAGCGGCGTTGGCCATGATGATTGAGATCATGGCAGCTGGCCTGTGCGGAGCTGCATTTGGTTTTGAAGCGTCCAGTCTGTTCTCAGGAGAGGGCAACGCCCCTGATCTTGGTCAGGTTATTCTGGCAATTAACGCTGATCTTGTCTCTGGTGGTTTGTTCGCTGAACGCATGCAAACGCTTGTCGCTGCGATTGAGGCGGAGCAGGGCGCTCGCTTGCCAGGAACATCTCGCCTTGCTGCGCGTGCAAAAGCAGAGCAATACGGTATCAACCTGCCAAAGCCAATTTACGATGAGGCCGTCCGCCTCGCTGGGCCGTCGACTTAGTCGTATTCACGCTCATAGTAGAAGCCGGCTTTTGCATCTCCGTCGGAGCCGGCTTCACCACGAAGCTTCAGGAACTTCGTGACATCAATATCAACAGTTGCTGCATTGTCACCTGTTGTCGGCTCCTGTGTCACGCCCAGATAAATCCGCTCACTTATATAGCCACCAACGGCCAGTTCTGGATTTCCTGCTGCATCAAATTTGATATCGATGTCGCTGACACCCAGTAGATTGCGGAGTGTGCCCAATGGTCCTTCCACGCCAGTGCCTCCGGTTAGCGTTGCGATCGCGCTTGCAAGGCTTGCCAGCTGAATTGGCGAAAGATCGTTGACAGACTCGCCAAACAACAGTTGCGCAAGGACCTCATCCTTTGGCAGGCTTGGGACTGAAGTGAAATCAATCACCGGCATATCAGCAGGTCCACTCACCAGAACAGTCACTTCCGTTGAGCCAGATGTTGTCGTTGCCGCAAAATCGAGTGTTGGTACAAGAGAACCACTAAACGTCACATTACCGCGGCTGAGTGTCAGGCGTTTTGACAGAATATCGATACGGCCACGCACCAGAGAGAAAGCGCCCACGGTTTTCACATTGTCGAGCTGGCCGCCAATGTTAAGTGATCCGCCAGCTTCAGCGTTGACGCCGCGCCCACGGATGAAGATTTTGCCTGGTGCTTCCACGTCAACATTCAAACTGGCTTTCGAGATCGGGCTGGGTTGCTCGTTTTTCTTGGCGTTTTCCCGCCCTTCATCTTGAGCAAGGATCTTTGCTTGTTTGAGGATAGGCTTGGGCGCATTCAAATGCCGGACGATCACAGGATTGATACCGGAGTTAAAGGAGCTCGGTATTTCAATATCTGCCTGGTTAATGGTGACTTTGCCCGAAATTGCAGGAGGGGCGCCTGCATCGGCAAGAGAGCCCTGTAGTGCAAGATTGGCATCAATCAATGCACTAACAAATGTCCCGTCAACATAGCGGCCACCATCAATCGTGAGTTCTATTTGAGCAGGCAGGCCTGAACCCAGCCCAAGTTTGCCATCAAGTACCAACGTGCCACCATTGCTGAACTTGGCAGCAAATTTATTGATCGCAATCTCTTGCCGTGTGACCTTAATGTCACCTGAGTAGTCTGTCAGCGTCATGCCAGTTGAGAGCTGCGTGGTCTCAAGGTTCACAGGCTGGATATCTATGGCGATCTGAGGGTCCATGAGGGAGCCGGAAACTGAGCCGCTGAGACGAAAGCCACCACTGCCACCCAAATTCTGCTCGATCAACTTGGCTCCCACCACATCAAGGGGGATGTTGCCAGCCGTGGTCAAAGACACTTCTTGACCATCTGCAAGCCCAATTGCCCCTGAAGCCTCAACGTTCAAGCCTGAGCTGTTGGCGATGGTGGTTTTCTGGTCAATTTTGTTGTCAGCAAATGAGCCGGTGCTCTCAATCTGAAGTGGGAGGATGCGGTTATCCTGAAGCGGCTTTGCTGAAAATTGGCTCAACGCAAGCCGCCAGCTGACTTGAGGTGCGTCGTTCTCTCCAAAGGCGCGAACGGTCCCGTTGAGAGCACCATCCAAGGCAAGGCTTGGAACAAAGGCATTCGCTATGGAAAGTGGCAGCTGCTTCAGTTCGGCGTTGATGTCGAGCTGATTGCTGTTGCTCCCGTAAACATTTAAAGAGCCACTGCCAAGAGCCAGCTCAAAGGAGGACACAGTCCGTTTGTCTTCAAGTAGCGAAATCACTGCTGGTTGCTTGAGGTTTGTCTGGATCCCCTTGTAGCGGCCATTAAGAGAGTTCAGCGTAAGAATGATCCCTTCGGGAACAGCTTGCACCAGCCCTGTGCTTTGAACTTGGTCGTTGTTTTCAGCGAATTCGGCATTAATGGAAAAGCCAGTTGCAACCTCTGCACTTGCCTTGCCTTCAACAGGTGTCGCATTTAATGTCAACGATCTCAGGTTTACCCCTTCCACTTCAACACCATCGAGCGCAATGTTCGCATTTGCAGCTGGGCGTGTGAAAGGTTTGTCTATCCAGCCTTTTGCGACAAAGGACATGATGGAACTTTGCGCAAACCGAAGGTTTTCGCTGTTAAGATCAAATGAGATCTTGGCATCTCCGTTGTCCTGCTCAATATCGATTTGTCCATGAGCCTGACCTTCCATCTCGGTCAAGGCCAGTGATGACAAAGTGCTCAGATCATTGGCTTCAATGGTGAACTGCCCAACCAAACCTTGTGGTAGAAGCGCAAGATCAGCAGCATGTGCATTGCCACTGAGTTTGTTTCCGCCCAAATCAAAATCCAGCGTTGGAACAGACAGTTTGCCAGCCTCACTCAGCAGCTTGAACTTGCCAACAAGCTCTTCCCCTTTAAATCTGCCTGTGAGATTGATGTCCGCATTGGGGGCCGTTTCAGAAAGCGTCCCATCTGCAACAAGCTGCAACTTCTCTAAGGGAGTGCCATCCATCTCAATCCGGTCAGAGTGTATTTCAAGTGTCACTTCAGGTGCAGAAGCATTACCTGAAACCTTCCCGCTGGCAGTGAGGGCCCCACTTACACGGGGCTCCAGCAGATCGAGTTGATGCACTTGGGCAGAAAATGCACCATCCAGCTGACGATCTTGCAAACTGCCATGAGCTTCAAATTGTCCAAACATGTTCTCAAAGGAAAGGACTTCCAGTCGGCCATATGAAGCGAGCAGGTCGGTGCTATCAAGGGTTGCTGCAAGCTTGGCAGAAAACCTACCCGGGGAAGTGAGAATTCGGTCAACGCGCTCATTTTGCAGACTCACACGGCTGCTGGTTCCCTTGAGATTGATCTCTCCAGATTGTTTTTGGAAATCCGCCAGTAAAGATAATTGAGCCTCAACAAAGCCGCTTACGTTTTGCTGCACAAATCTTGACAGAAGGCTAAAGTCAGATACAGAAAGATTGCCCTGTGCCTGTCCGTTGCTCGGCGAGAGTTCTACCAGATTAAACCGTGCAGCCGCTGCATCACTCTCCAAATGTAAGTCGCTTAGCTTTAGTTTCTCCTGATTTGGAAACACTGTACCTTTGAGCGAAACACTTATATTCTTGATGTTTTGGTCTTGTGAAGCTCCAGCAAGATGGACACCACTAACTTGGAGAAGCGCTTCAAGCGGGATGGACATCATCTGCGCGGAAATGTGTGCACCATCACCTTTTGCAGAAAGGCTAAGCGCCCCCAGATCCGCTTCTTGTGTTTGAATCTTATCTGCCTGAACAGAGAGCTCCCAATTCAGGCTCTCAAGCGGTCCCGAAGCCGATGCAGTCACAGACAAAGTATCCAGTTGAACAGCCTGCTCGCCAGTCTTGATGAGAAGTGGTTTAGTGTTGCTCTCAAGTGTCTGGATTTGGATCTTCGCTATCAAAGAGTTCTTGTCAGTTGCGTATGTGTTCTCCAAATGCGCTAAGATCGCACCGGTTGAAAGCTTTCCGGTTGCTGAAAGCGGCAGATAATCTTCATTGAGTGTCGCGTTTGCAAACCACGTAGTCTGCCCCGCAAATAGGCTGGAGATAGAAGAGGGAAGAAACTGCTCGAGTTCCCCCGATAAATGTGTAGTTAGTGACTTCTGCGTTCCACTTTGCGCAAGAGTAATCTCACCATCAATGGCTCGAACCCTATTCAGATCTACTTGTAATGAAGACGACCAGTTTGTCAGCGGGCCGCCACCTTCCATAACTAGCGCAAAACTCGGTGCATCCGGAAGGTCAAGAAGATTGGCAGTCAGCCCATTGGCTGCTTCAGAGACCATGCCACGGAAATTGACTACGCCATCTGCCGGATCAAAATCGACGTTAATGCTTGCTGTGCCCTGAACGTCGCCAGTGCGTGAAATGTTGAGCTTGCCGGCAATTTTGTCAGGAGAACTCGCATAAGTCGCAGTGCCCGTGATCTCGAACTGAGCAGACATCCCGGCAATAGAAGCGGGGAGGGCAAGTTCTTTGACGTTGAGGCTTTGGAGATCAATGGTGTTGAAAGGTAGGGTAATGCCTGTTTCTTCAGTAGGGATAGGTTCAGAAACCGGATTTTCCGTAGCTTCTGGCAATCGTGCTAATGCAATCCGTTGTGCTGCGACTTCGTGAATATCAAGTGCGCCGAAAAGAATCGAAAGCGGTGACCATCGAACTGAAGCACTGTGAATTTCAAGCCATGTGCCCTTCGCATCGGAAAGATAGACCCCATCTGCAAACAGATTGCCGGAAGCGGTCAGGCGAGGTTGATCAATCCTCACATCTGGCAAAAAAGAGCTCAAAGTTGATCCGAGGAATTGGCGACCTGCTTGAAAACTAGTTGTCACCACAAGTCCCGCATAAACCACAAGTACCAGCACGAGAAGAAGGGCTAGTATTTTGCCAAGGGTCATTGTGATACGTCGGACCAGTTGCATTCGCTCTTTGATCTTTCTCTTGTTAACGCATGCCTTCTGTAGGCGGTGCTGATTAGAAGGACTGACTTAAACCAATATAGACTGCAAACGGCGGATCATTGCGCTGAGGTTCAAGTGGGACACCAACATCAAGCCGCAAAGGGCCAACAGGTGTGAAATAGCGCACCCCTCCGCCAACACCTACGCTGAAGGGCTCATCGAAGTTTGGAAACTGGGTCAAATATGCAGCGCCTGCATCTACAAATCCGACGAGACCAATGTTTTCGGTAATTCTTGTTCTGACTTCACCATTAAACAGCATGAAACTGCGCCCACCCGTAACTTCGTCATCCAAACGCGGCCCCACGTTTTTGTAAGCATACCCTCGGATTGATCCACCACCTCCAAGGAAGAACCTCCGTGCAGCGGGGACATCCTGAACCGACGGGGCGATAATTGCACCAGCTGATACGCGGCCAGCTAAAACAACACGGTCCGTACCTACAATCGGCAGGTAACTGGCAATCGAGCCTTGAGAATACAGGTTTTCGGTATCACCAAGCACGTCATAGGCTGGTTCAAAGAATAATTTGGCTTCAATACCATTGGTCGGGTTCAAAGCGTCATTGCGTGTGTCGTAAGTCAGGTCTGCAGGAATTCCCAATAGGAAGTAATCATTCTGGCCAAAAACGTCCCGTTCATTGGCAAAATAGACTTCTGCACCAATTCGGCCGCTCAAAGCCTCTGTAAAATCACGGGATAGATAAGCATCGTATGTAAATGACGTGCTGCGATAGTTATCTGGGTTTTCCTGAACGGCAGCGACGCTGGTTGAAAAAGCGGTCAACGGTCCAATCGCACCGGGTTTTTCAAAGGTGACGCGGGCGGCATACTCAATCTGCTCGTTATTTACGGCAAGAAGCTGGCCGACTGCGCCGGTGACTGAAAGTCGCTCCGCTTTTCCAAACAGATTGCGGTGTCGCCAGTATCCATCAAAACCAACGCCTTCATTACTGGAGTAATTGGCACCAATTCCAAAAACTTTCCGTGGGCGTTCTGCCACAACAATCGTCAGAGGCAGTTCACCGTTCGCATCAAGCTGGTCATCAGGTTCAAAGCGAATGCTGGAGAAGACTTCCAGATCCCTCAGTCTGCTCTGTGCGTGAGAGATAACTTTGGCATCCCACTGCGCACCGCGAGGAAGGTTTGCGTAACTGCGAACAAACTCAGGATCCATTTTGACTGTGCCGGAAACAGAAACCGGACCAAACCGCGCATATGGTCCACTGACAATATCCAGTTTAACTTTGAGCGTCTGACTGGCGTGATTGGCCAGTAACTGCCGGTTCCCCACTTTCGCAAATGGATATCCTTCATCCTTAAGGAACTTAATAGCCAGCTTTTCTGCTTCCAGCACCTTAGCTGAAAGTGCTGGCATTCCTTCGACAAGGCCGAGTGACTGCGCGTTGGGCAGGTCAAGATCATTCTCTGTTGCCGAACCTTTATAATTTACATCTGCATTGCCAAAGTGAAACTGAACACCTCTGTTAATCTCCACGAGAATAGGAATAGGGCGCTCTGTAATCTTCTCAGGATGAAGGATGGCTTGATTAAGTGGTGATCCTGCTACGGTGATTTGAACCAGAGCACCATAATATCCATCTTCATAAAGCTTACCAATCAGGCGTTCAAAGTCCTGAGTTGCGCGGGCGAGAACGCCACTGGCGCCAGACGGAAGCTTCTTGACGTCCTGAACCAAAAGACTGACGGACTGCAGCTCTTCCTCAAGTTCACTCGGCTGGTCTTCATGTTCCCCAACAACACGGAACTCAACCGTGTAAGGTGTCGGGTCTGGCACACCAGCTAAGCTATCTTCATCACTCTCGGCTTTTTCACCCCAGAGATGGTATCCGAAAAGTTCAAAGGCATAGGCTTGCGAAAAGCTGCTGAATGAAAGGCACAAGCAAACAAGCAAAGCAACAGCGCGAGGAATTTTGACGTTCCATGGCCAACCAGAGGCTATACGCTCTCGTCTGTTTTTATGCTTGTAAAGCAACTAGGATAGGCTCCAACAATCTTCCAAAATGCAGATTGCTCTCAGCTCATAAAGCTCTTGGGATTAGCCCTGAGAGAATCTGCTCACGCGATAATTAAAATTCGCATGATTGGTGTGTTGAAAGCAAACCGCAATTGTCACCTCTTTGGTAACAGCACATAAAAATTGGGCATGGATTGTGGGAGGCGAGAAAAGTCCCGGCAAAACACATAATTCGCCGGGACCTTATTGTTTAGACTTCTTCGTCAGGACGTCCAATACAGGTGTAAGAGAAGCCGTGTTTTGCAACTTCGTCTTTGCCGTAGATGTTTCTGAGATCCACGAGCACTGGAGTCGCCATCTCGTCTTTAAGGCGGCTGAAGTCGAGAACGCGGAACGCATCCCACTCGGTCACAATAACCAGAGCATGTGCACCCTTTGCAATCTCGTAGGCATTACTTCCGAATGTAACATCCTCTAAAAGCTCTACAGCTGAATCCATACCTTCAGGATCATAGGCGTGAATGTCAGCACCTTTGTCTTGAAGCGCCTGAATAATGGAAAGGGCAGGGCTGTCGCGCATATCGTCTGTGTTTGGCTTAAAGGTCAGGCCAAGCACTGCGATTTTCTTGCCGCGAACATCCCCACCAATAGCCGCTGCTACTTTCTTGGACATAGAACGTTTGCGTTGATCGTTGATTGAACAAGTGGTCTCAATCAGGCGTACAGGGCTGGAGTAGTCCTGCGCAGTCTTAACAAGCGCAAGTGTATCTTTCGGGAAGCAAGAACCACCATAACCAGGGCCAGCATTCAGGAACTTGCCACCAATACGATTATCAAGACCGATGCCTCGGGCAACATCCTGAACGTCTGCTCCAACTGCTTCACTCAGATCAGCAAGTTCGTTGATGAACGTGATCTTCATCGCAAGGAAGGCATTGCCGGCATACTTGATCAGCTCAGAGGTGCGGCGGCTGGTGAACAGAATTGGAGAGTGGTTGAGATACAAAGGACGGTAGACTTCAGTCATAACCGATTTTGCGCGTTCATGAGAAAGGCCGACAACAATACGATCAGGGCGTTTGAAGTCATTAATCGCAGCACCCTCGCGCAAGAACTCTGGATTTGAAACAACCTCAAAATCCGCATTTGGATTTGCTTCGCGAATAATGCGCTCGACTTCATCTCCCGTACCAACCGGAACAGTCGATTTAGTGACAACGACTGTAAAGCCATTAAGGGACGTTGCGATCTCTTCAGCCGCTGCATACACGTAGCTAAGGTCGGCGTGCCCATCTCCGCGGCGGGAAGGGGTGCCGACTGCGATGAAGATAACGTCGGCTTTACGAACCGCGTCAGGTAGCTCAGTTGTAAAGCTCAAGCGGCCAGCTTTCACATTGCTGGCAACCAGCTCTTCCAGACCCGGCTCGTAAATTGGGATTTGCCCGTTCTTCAGCTTTTCAATCTTGTCTTCTGCTTTATCAACGCAGATGACCTCATGACCAAAATCAGCAAAACACGTGCCTGAAACCAACCCGACGTAGCCGCTGCCTATTACTGTAATTAACATTGTGTCTCCTGCACGAGCCGATCTTTTCTGGATGTGCAAATAGGTTTGTTTAAGTTGAAACGCAATAGTACATAACCTGAGATGAAACACATCCCACAGTTAGGTATATCCCCCTGATAACGTGGTATCCTTGCCCGAAAAAAGACACGCATTGTGGTAAAATTGTAGTCGAATTGTGACGAGTATTTGAGAGTATAGCTCTGTTATTTATCTAAAGTTCTAGGAGAATACATTTCTTTTCTAAGTAGGAAAATGCTGCCTACTAAGAATTGGATGGTTAATGTGCTAATTTAGATAAAATTACATGAGATATACAATTGTAAGAATAAGTAGAAGTACGCCCGTTTTTCTCCGGCTTTAATGCTTCTTTTTGATTCTACTCCTTGTGCCAATAGTAGCTAACTTAAAATTGCTAATAGTTTATCCCAAGGATTTTTCCCGTATGACGCGAACTCAAATATGGAGAGGATGTGGCAAAAATATGCCTTTGAATTTTTGTCCTACAAAAAATAAGGGTATGAGAAATAAAGATTGAAATTCGAAAGAATTCGAAAAATGACGGAAACCGGTACCTATGTTTTGCATTAAGTTAAAATTGTAAGTAAAGTTTATTCTTATTTTCTATTATAATTACTATAGTTTCTTGTGAGGTTTTACTTGGTGCTGAAGGTAAAAATTCTTCAAGAGAAATTGACAGAATGTGTTTCACTGATTTACCAGCGATGTATTCATTTGGGAATGAATGGGTTGGGGTTATGTATTTAATTGTTGATGAACAACAGCTTGTGACCGATGGGTATGCATCTGGATTTGAGCGAGAAGGTATTTCGACAAGTGGCTTTAGTCCGGATGACTTTCGGGATTGGTTAAATACTGCACCTGATACCGAGTTCGAGGCCGTCGAAGCTATTTTGATTGGTGAGATAGGGGAACGTGAAAAGTTCCCGCAGATTATCCGCCGTAGGTGCTCTCAAAAACCGGTATTGGTTCTGAATAGCAGTCCGGTTTTGGAACAGACACTGAAGTTGTTTGCTGCTGGTGTAGATGACGTCGTCCGTAAGCCGGTGCATCCGCAAGAGATACTTGCGCGTGTCAACGCAATCAAGCGCCGGACAACGAACCAAAGCATTAACGTCGAGCTAGGTGATCTTACCGTATACTTTGATGGACGGGATCCTGAAATCAAAGGGAAGACACTGGCATTACCACGCCGAGAGCGTCGTATTCTTGAGTACCTTGCTCAGAATAACGGACGGCGACTGACGAAAACTCAGATTTACAACTTTGTCTATGGCATCTTTGAAAGTGAAGTAGACGAAAATGTAATCGAAAGTCACATCAGTAAGCTAAGAAAGAAACTACGCACACAGATGGGGTATGATCCCATCGATTCAAAGCGTTATCTCGGCTATATAATTAATTCTCTGTAACAACAAAAAAGGCTGCTTGAGCAGCCTTTTTTGTTGTTTAGGTCTCGTATCTTTTTTCTTTTACAGAAGCTGAGCCAGCTCAGTAAAGGCATCCTGGCTTGAGGGGGCGTCCAAGCCCTGTACAAGCGCATTGTAGACCTTCGGGGCAACCTCAATGGCTTGGTCGAGCAAGGGGTCTACACCCTCTTTGTAGCCACCCATCATGCGTAGATCTTTGGTATCTTCAAACTTCGCAATCATTGCCTTTAGTTTCAGGATGAGCTCACGTTCCTGAGGGGACCAGCAGCTTTGCGCAAGTCGCGAGATGGAGCCGAGGACATTGACGGCAGGATACCGGCCTTCCTCAGCAATATGCCGATCCAGAACGACATGCCCATCCAGTAGACCTCTGATGTTGTCTGCGACAGGGTCATTATGGTCATCACCATCAACGAGCACGGAAAAGATGGCGGTCATCATGCCGCTTCCTTCGATGCCAGGACCTGCACGTTCGAGCAGGAGGGGGAGTTCCGAGAATACGCTCGGTGGATAGCCGCGAGAAAGAGCAGGCTCTCCAGCTGCCAATGCAACGTCACGTAGGGCGTGTGCGTAGCGAGTGACGCTATCAACGATCAATAAAACAGATTGTCCTTGATCTCTGAAGTGCTCGGCCACCGTCATTGCTGTTTTAGGAGCAAGCCGTCGCATCATGGGGCTTTCATCGCCTGTAGCAACCACCACCACGGATTTGGAGAGTTGATCTCCAAGTGTCTCTTCGACGAACTCACGAACTTCACGGCCACGTTCGCCGATTAGCCCGATAACGACAGTGTCGAAAGAGTTACTTCGTGCGATCATGGAGAGCAGTGTTGATTTACCTACGCCAGACCCGGCAAAGATGCCCAGGCGCTGACCATGGCAAATTGGTGTAAAGAGGTCGAGCACCCGTACCCCAGTTAAGGCAGCGTCTTTAACACGCGCACGGTGAACTGGCGGAGGGGGGAGGGTATTAAATGACGCAAGAGATGGTCCTTCAGTCATCGGACCGAGACCATCGATTGGCTGTCCAAACGCATTGATAATGCGCCCGCGCCAGTTGTTGTCCGGATAAAAGCTAAGTTCGCCGCAACGCTTTACCTTGATCCCAAGACCGAGGTCAGATCTGGATGCATAGGGCTTCACAAGCACACTGTCAGGTTCAATTCGGATGACTTCTCCAAATTCTTCACCGTTGTTGCTCATGTAGGAGACCTGGTCTCCCAAGTTAACGCCACCTGAAAGGCCCTTAACTCTAAGATGATTAGGGGTAACCTCACAGAGGGTTCCGCTTATCTCAATGTTCCATGAGCTTGATGGAATTTGAGCGGTAAGTTCCTGAATGCGCGCAAGGGCGGTCATAAACAACCTTTTGAAGTATTAGCTTTGTGCAATTGTATTGCGATGCCGCTCTTGTAGCTGCTTGAGCAAATCATCTGGCAGCAAGTTCCGAGCATCCTGTGACAGCTTATCAACTGTTGGAAGTGTTGATGTTTCCAAGTCAGAAGAAGTTTTTTCCTCGTTCTTCGAGCTACCAGCCAGAGCTTCAATCAGCTTGTCCTCATTTCCCATAGAAATGGCTTCGGCAGAAGCGATATTGCCAAAAAGCGGAGGAATTTCTTTGGACTGGACGGGCAGGATTGGCGTTCCCCTTTGCAGTGAGGACACCATATCTGAAGCAGGTGCAGGTGCAGCTGGACTTGCCTGTATTTTTTTCTCAATGGTGCTGAGAGCTGTTGCCTTGTCTGTGGCCGCGTTCTCCGCGTCCAGCACACCAGAAATCTTCATTTCTGCAAGGTTTCCAGCGACGAGGCCCGCCATTCCCAGAGGGCCGGCAATCATCCCATACAATGAGCTACCTGCAACGCGAGAGCGAACAGAAGCCTCATCACCAGTAATTTCTCGATAGAGAGTATTTACACCGGGGATGTGCTGCAATGGATTGATGATATCAAGCAACTCACCCAAACTAAATGGTTTGGGTGATGAGGTCTTAGTATTATTGGAGGTGCTTCCGGCACGAGTATCTTCCGAAGTGCCAGAAATTGATTGAACCGGATTAACAGCCATCAGCTCTCTCCAAGTTTTCGTATAGTCTGCTGCCGAATACTTTCCACACTCTGCATCATCGAATTTGTACTTTCAAAAGCACGGGTGATGGTGATGAGCTTGGTGATCTCAGAGATTGGATTAATGTTCGAGCCTTCTACGAAGCCCTGGGCGAATCCATTCTCTGTAAAATCCTGAATTGGTTCTGCGAGCGCGTCAGGTATTACAGCAGAATTTCCTGCGCGGCTCAGCTTGGCATCCTGAGGAATGGAGAAAAGGCCGAGTACGCCAACCTGACGGCCTTCTTGATAGATGGAGCCATCCTTAGCAATCTCTGGAGCTCCGCCAAGTGGGTCCAGGATAATTGGTGCATTTCCGCTATCAAGAATTGGATTGCCTTCGATGCTCCTGAGGATGCCATCAACACCGATCTGAAAACGGCCATCTCGAGTATAAGCAACACCATTGCCGGTTTGAATACCCAGCCAGCCGTTGCCATCAATCGCGACATCAAGAGAATTACCAGTTTGCTTGATCGTGCCAGCCTGCGTCGAGATATAGTTCTCTCCAGTGGACGCAAAGGAAACAGGATCTTTGCCCGGGCTCTTAACGAGACTATCGAATTTGACTTCTGTAGACCGATAGCCAGCAGTTTCCATGTTGGCTACATTTCGCGCAACTGTCTCAAGTCGGCGCTCAAGGGCCATTTGCCCGGAAAGGGAGACATAAAGAGAAGGGACGACCATAAATTTAGACTCCAAATCCGATCAAGCTACTATCGCTGATATTTCCTGCAGGTTTGCGTGGTTCGCGGCCTTCTATGGTGTTCATAGTTGCGCCTCCCAATGTAGTATCCATGCTCAAAGTCAGAAGCGCATATCGCGTTAATGTGCTGATCATAGCAAACCTATCTACACTCAAATGCTTCGAGAGAATGCTCTTTAGGGCTTGTCTGAAGCTGTACGGGTGTTTGTTAGGATTTCAACGTCTTTACGCCAGCTTCGGACAAGTAAGTCTCGCTACCACAAAATAAGAAAAGTGCTTGTCCGGTAAGTGTGTGGAGCGCAAATTGAATATTCTAGTTGGCCTCGTGATCGTTATTGGATCCATAATTGGTGGTTATGTTGCAATGGGTGGCTATATGAAGGTGCTATGGCAACCTTTTGAGCTGCTGATTGTTGGGGGAGCCGCCTTCGGTACCTTCGTGGTGGCGAATACGTTTAAGACGATTAAGGATACCGGGCGCGGTATTCATGAAGCTTTGGTGAATGCAAAGCCAAAAAAGCGTGACCATCTGGATACGCTAAGTGTGCTCTACGGTCTTATGAGAACCCTTCGTGCAAAGGGGCGTAATGATGTTGAGCAGATCATTGATAATCCTGATGATTCTGAGTTGTTTCAGCGTTTCCCGCGGGTTCTCGCGAACATATCTCTGACAAGTTTTATCTGTGATTACTTTCGTCTCATTATCATCGGTAATGTTCGTCCTCATGAAATTGAATCATTGATGGATGAAGAGTTGCACACCCTTGGTCGTGAAGAGATGAAGCCGTATCAAGCGCTCAGTATTGTTGCTGAGACTTTGCCTGCTCTCGGTATTGTGGCTGCTGTGCTTGGTATCGTGAAGGCGATGGGGGCTATTGATCAGGAGCCGGAAATTCTTGGTAGTCTGATTGGTGCTGCGCTTGTTGGTACGTTCCTTGGTATCTTTTTATCCTACGGAATCGTCAGCCCGGTCGCAGTGAAGATTAAATCCATTCGTGAGCAGCGTTATCGTCTCTATATAGAGGTGAAGCAGACATTGCTTGCGTTTATGAATGGTGCAGCGCCTCAGATTGCATTGGAGCACGGTCGTAAAACCATCGGTGCGGACGATCGTCCTACAATTGATGAAGTTGAGGCGGAAACTATGAATGCTGGTCCGGTGGTGTCTGCTGCAGCTGGGAGTGAAGCCTGATGGAGCCTCAAGAGCTGGAAATGAGTGATGAGGTGATCAGCGCTCAGAATGCAAAGGTGGATTTGCCTTCTCGTTTGTTGGATGCTGCGGGCCTTGGTGTCGATCGTCTCCCAATGCTGCATGTGGTCTTTGACCGTATGGCGCGCCAGTACATCGATACACTTCGGCAGATGGCGGCAACTGCACCTTACTTAGCAGTTCAATCGGTTTCTAATGAGCGTATTGGTGATGCTCTTGAGCAATATGAGGATCGCGCAGTTGTTGCGGTTCTTCATGCTCAGGAGTGGGATGCGCGCATTTTGCTCGGGTTTGATCGAACCTTCATCTTTTCCATGGTTGAGGTTCTGCTTGGTGGTGATGGTGAAGAAGAGGCGTTTCTTGAAGATCGCGCTTTGACGAATGTCGAGCAGCGGCTTGCCTATAGGATGTTCCAGGAGGCGGCTACAGCGCTCGAAACGGCGTTTGAGGCGATTGCTGATACCTCGTTGAAGGTTGAGCGTCTCGAAAACCGTATGGAATTCGCGCAAACGGGCAGGAAGAGTAATCCGTGCGTGCTTGCCAAAATGACTGCCGAAATCATCGGTCGTGAAGGTGAGATCTTCATCATTATTCCTCAGTCGGTGCTGAATCCGCTGCGCGAAAACCTGACACAGGTGTTGTCTGGTGAGGTTGCTGGTCGCGATACCCGTTGGACTAAACAGTTCCAGCAGGAAGTTCAGCGTACCGAAGTCAAGCTTACGGCAATTCTTGAAGAGCAGCGCATGACTCTCGAAGAGGTTGCGCAGTTTGAGGTTGGTCTTGTTCTTGAGTTGAATGCTACTCCAAAAACTGCCGTTCAGCTCGAATGTAACAGTCAGCCATTGTTTAACTGTCGCCTGGGTCAGGTTGCAGGATCTTACACAGTACGCGTTGAAGAATTGATCGAGCAGGAAGGGGAACTTCTCGATGATATCTTATCTAATTGACGGATTTTTACTTTTTGCTCTTTTGGTTACGACGTGGCGTGTTGTGGTCATGTACCGACAGCTAAAGCGGCTCTCCGGCTATCATGAAGAGTATCAAAGGATTTTTGATCAGACCTCGGAAGCAATGGACAACATTGGTTTGTCCTTGCAGGAAATCCGGGTTCGCGGTGAGGAGATCCTGAGTAATCTTGGGCAGCGGATTGATGAGGCTCGTGAAGCTACGGTCGATATCTCTGGTGTGATCCTGCAGGCGCAAACAGAAATGAAAGCGCTTCAGGAGCATATCGAGTGGTTGAGCAAGAAGAGTGATGAAGTCGGCATCAGTATGAATGATGCGCCACCAAGGCCAGGTGGGGATCGCGGGCGACGTTCCGGTCGTGCTGCAAAGCCTGCTGCAACCAAGGCAAAGCAAAAGCCCGTTACGAGTGCAGCGTCCAATACCGCCGCGTTGTTGCTGGCTGGTGGAATGGGTAAGCCTGCACCGGCAGGTAACCAAGAAAATACTGCTGTATCTGCAATAGATAACCAGAATGTCAGAGTTAGAAAAGTTTCTTTCGGCCAGAGCGCCACATTCAGATCTGTAAATGTAAAGGACGACGAAAGTCCTGAGAAGGAGAATGATCCGCAATGAGCAGCTCAAATGAAATGAGTGATGAAGCCCTCGCGTTGCAATGGGAAGCTGCTGCTTCTGAAGCCGAGATGGATATGGATATGGGTGCGCCTTCTGCTGCAGCCCAGCCAGCTGCTTCCGCGCCTGAAAAGGGTATGAGCGACGAGAACGTTGACCGTAATCTGGAAGCAGTTCTAGGTATTCCGGTTGATATGCAGGTTGTTCTTGGATCTGCAACCATGCCTGTGGCTAGTTTGCTTAAGCTTGGTCGTGGTGCGGTTATACCTCTGGATCACCGCGTTGGTGAGCCTGTCGACATTGTCGTAAATGGCCGCACTGTAGCGCGTGGCGAAATCGTAGTTGTTGAAGACGATAACTCGCGGTTTGGTGTGTCGCTGACTGAGATTGTAGGCGCAAAAGGCAGCTACAACTAGCCGCACAAGAGCTGTGCTTGATTTTATATGTGTATCCGAGGCGCGTAGAGAATGAACAGTGTTGTTCCAGCTGAAATGGGAAGCGTCATTTCCAGAAAAAATGGCCATCAGAAGGCAGCAGCTTTGCTGTTGGCTATGGGGAGTGATAAGGCAACCCGCGTTCTGAAGCATTTCGATAACGACGAAATGCGGATGATCATTCGGGCAGCTGCAGATCTGGGCACGGTTCCTGCTAGTGAACTCGATGAGCTAATTGAAGAGTTCATCGAGCTTTTCTCAGGTGGTGTAAACCTGTTCGGTACAGCCGAAGGGGCCGAGAGTCTTCTGAAAGGTATTCTTCCAGAAGATCAGGTCGCGGAAATTATGTCGGACGTGATGGGCTACTCCAAGCGTTCGATCTGGGACAAGGTTTCACAAATCTCGGAGCATGTTCTTTCTACATATTTGCAGAAAGAACATCCGCAAACTGCAGCAGTGATCTTGTCAAAGATTTCCGCAAGTGGTGCTGCGCGTGTGATTTCCCAGATCCCGCGTAGAAAACGTAATCAGATTGTCCGCCGTATGTTGACACTCAAGCCTATCGTTGAGGACATTATGGAGGAAGTGCAGAAGACACTGCATGAAGACTTCATGGTGAACTTTGCAAGAACTGTGGGTACAGATTCCCATGTTCGTATGGCAGATATTCTCAATAAAATGGAACGTGACGATCTTGAAGATACGCTGGGTAATCTGCGTGAAGCTCTGCCAAAATCTGCAGAGCAGCTCGATGCCTTGCTCTTCACCTTTGATGATATCCAGAACCTGGATCTTCGCACCAGAACTGCAATCTTTGATGATGTTACTAGTGAAGTTATCACTGCAGCTCTTAAAGGAACGAATCCAGAGTTCCGTCAGTCAATCCTCGCAAGTATGGCGTCTCGTGCCCGTAGGATCGTTGAGAACGATCTGGCTTCCGGTGAGCCTATGACACAGCGTGAAGTGATGGATGCGCGTCGGGCGATTACTGACCTTGCCCTTGAAAAGGCAAATTCGGGTGAGATCGATCTTGAGATTGGGCGTGGAGAAGAAGTCTACGTCTAACGCTTCCCTATGACTTTTTAAGTTTGTCAAACCATCTTGAGAAGCGGCAGGTTTCATGTCTGAAGACCAGGATCCCGACAGTAAAACCCAGGAACCCACGGAGAAGAAGGTTCGTGATGCCTTGGAGAAAGGGAATATCCCAGTCTCCAAGGAAGCGTCTGTGCTTGCCTCAATGCTTGCACTTCTTCTTGTGCTTTCCTTCATCGCTGTCGATAAGGCGCAGGGCCTGGTGTATTTTCTGAAGTGGTTTTTGGATAATCCGGGTGAAATACAGTTTGTCAGTGCTGCGGAGCCTTTGCAGTTGATGTCTGCTGTGGCTTTCCAGCTTGTCTGGTTTCTTGGCCCTATCGTTTCTGTCCTGATTTTCTTTGGCTTGGCTTCCTCTTTCATGCAAAATACGCCACGTTTGGTGTTGGACCGAATTGAACCGAAGCTCAGCAAAATCTCCTTGAAAAAGGGACTGGGCAGGCTTTTTAGCGTCAATGGCGCTATGGAGTTTGTGAAGTCTCTCTTCAAACTGGTAACTGTGATCGTCGTTGCCGCGCTTGTATTGAAATCGCAGCAAGCGGTTGCGTTGACAGCGATGTACAGCGACCCAAGTCAGGTGCCTCAGCTTATTTTGTCTGTTGCAATGACTTTGCTTTCCGGTATCTGCGTCGCAACCATCTTCCTTGTTGGTTTTGATTTGGTTCTGGCGCGTTTCCAGTGGCGCAAGAACTTGCGCATGTCTCACCAGGAGCTGAAGGACGAATATAAGCAAGCAGAGGGCGATCCGCTTATCAAGGCGCGCTTACGCTCTCTCGCTCGTGACAGGGCTCGCAAGCGCATGATGTCATCTGTTCAGGATGCGACTGTTGTTGTTGCGAACCCCACCCACTTTGCCATTGCGCTGTATTATGAGCGTGAGGGTGAACAAGCGCCGCGTGTTGTTGCAAAAGGGCAGGACCTGATTGCACTGAAAATCAAAGAACTGGCATATATTCATGATGTTCCAGTTGTAGAAGATCGACAACTCGCGCGTTCACTTTATGCCGCCGTAGAGATAGATCAGAGTATTCCAGAGGAATATTATCGAGCGGTAGCAGAAATTATTTCATATGTTTATTTAAAGCGCTAAAGACTTTGTCGAAACGCGTTTCTGCCTTAAGAGGGTATTTTGTCTACAAAGACCGCATTGAAGAAAAACGACCTGCCTGCAAAATCTGAAGATGTTTTGCGCGAGGCATTGATTGCAAACGCTATGAAGCCCATCGCAGCCGAGTTACGGTTATGCGATCTGTCTTCTTTAGCTCGCCATATTCTCTCTAACGAAGCTGCCAATCTCACAGATTTGCTGGAATCTTCGTCGGAACTTTATTTTAAGCCCGACACACTCACCTATGCTGGAACGTCGTCAATCGATTTGAACTGGAATGGCGATGTTACAGTTTGCTTGCATATGAAGTTCGTAAATGACGGTGTGAGTGTCATGTTTCATTTGTTTTTGCTTGCATTAAACTCGGCAGTTGATGTCAAGTTCATCGCATTTGAGCAGCCTTCTGAAGACCCGCAGGAAAATACAAAGAGGTTGGAAACTGCGCTCGCGGACGCATCTGTTAATTCTTAAACAATATATTAACTATTTATTTACCTAAAATTTTAAGATAAAAAGATATGCTTGACTAACCAAGTATATCTTTTTTGCTTTTTTCGGAAATATTGATTCCGCCAGCTACGGACAAGATTGCGCTGCTATCCACTTTTAGCAGTTTTTGTAGCGGAGTGGATTTTTTGGAGCCCGTATATCTTTTTAGTTTGGTTTCGCGGCAAAATTCTTGGTTGTCAGTGCGGCAATCAACAATTTCCGAAAATATTGCGAACGTTGATACTCCTGGTTTTGCAAGTAAGGATGTCGAGCCTTTTAAGGACATTCTGGATAAAACCAGCATTCAGATGGCTGCTACCCAGTCAGGTCATATCAGCGAAGATGGAACGAATGCCCGTCGTGTGCGGGTGAATGACGGTGAGGCGTGGCAAGTTACCGTCTCAGATAATTCCGTTTCCCTAGAGCAAGAGTTGATTAAGTCAGGTGAGGTTGCTCGTCAGCACTCACTCAATACTCAGCTTGTTGGGTCCTTCTATGGCTTGATGAAGAGCAGCTTAGGAAGATAAAATTATGATTGATCCACTTGTCGCTTCATTAAAGATTTCCTCCTCGGGTCTGAGGGTTCAGTCACAGCGTATGCGCGTTGTCTCTGAGAACCTGGCCAACGTTCAGTCGACAGGCGACACTCCTGGGGCAAATCCTTATCAGCGTAAAACGATTACCTTCAAAAGTGAGGTTGATCGCGCGCTTGGTGCCAATCTCGTTGAGGTTAAGGATATCGGTACGGATAAAGGTGATTACCGTATTGAATTTGATCCGTCGCATCCAGCGGCAGATGAGAATGGCAACGTAAAATATCCAAACGTAAACACTCTGATTGAGTTGGCGGACATGCGAGAAGCTTCGCGTTCTTATGAAGCTGGTCTGCAGATGATGGTCAAATCCAGAGAAATGATTACCCGTACAATCGATTTGTTGAGGAGTAGGTGATGGCGGATCTTTCGGCGTTGAGTTCAGTGTCGCGTGTTTCAACGTTTACCAGTGGGGTAAATGATGTTTCGTCTACTGCTCGTACTCGTCAGTACTTGGTAGGCGGAGCGCAGAATGCGCAGGCGACCCAAGAGGTTCAGGGCAGCTTTGCTGATACTATGGCTGATGTGGTTCGTGAAACTGCAGGCGATTTGAAAACGGCTGAAGCGACATCTGTTGCGGCAGTTCGTGGCGAGGTTTCGGCTCAAAAAGTGGTCGAGGCTGTGATGAAGGCAGAGCTTTCCTTGAAGAGCGCAGTAGCTGTGCGTGACAAGGTTGTTGAGGCCTATCAAGAATTCTCTCGTATGAGTATTTAATTGTTTGAGAAAAGGTTTTTCCTATGAAGGCTCTTGCTATCGCTGCGACGGGTATGTCTGCTCAGCAGAAAAATCTCGAAGTTATTTCCAATAACATCGCGAACATGAATACGACTGCCTTTAAGGCATCTCGCGCTGAGTTCTCCGATCTGCTTTATCAAACTGATCGTGCAGCTGGCGTGTCCAATCGTGGTGGTGCTGCACCTGTTCCTGAAGGAATTCAGCAAGGTCTTGGTGTGAAAACCGCAGCGGTTCGTAAGTTGCATTCTCAAGGTGCGCTGCAGCAAACCAATAACGCATTTGATCTGGCGATCGATGGACAAGGTTGGTTTGAAATTATCGGCCCTGAAGGTGAAGCGCTCTTTACCCGGTCTGGTGCATTCAACGTAAACGGTGAGGGTGCTCTTGTAACTCTTGATGGTTACGAAGTTCAACCTGGTATCACTGTTCCGCTCGAGGCTGTTAAAGTTACTGTCAATGAAAGTGGCGAAGTGTTTGCTACTTATGCCGACGGAAACCCAGCCACAAGCATCGGTCAGTTGAACCTGACTAACTTTGTGAATGACGCTGGCCTGAAGGCGATCGGTGGCAATCTTTTCCGCGAAACTATTGCATCTGGCGCGCCTAATACCGGTATTGCTGGCGAAGGTTCGCTTGGAGTTATTCGTCAAGGGTATCTTGAAGGTGCCAACGTCGATCCCGTTAAAGAGATCACAAGCTTGATCAGCGCGCAGCGTGGGTACGAGATGAATTCCAAAGTGATTCAGGCAGCAGATGATATGGCTGGAACTGTGTCCAAGGGCATTCGCTAAGGACGCGGTGATGAGTGCTTCCAAGCGCCTGCGTAGCCTGGCATTGCTAGTGTGCTGCGTGCCGTTGTTCTTAACAGCGGCATCAGCAGCTGGCCGACGCGAAGTTGTAAAGCTTCCTGTGCCGGCCATGATGATTTATCCGGGTGATAAGATCGAAGAAGGTATGCTTCGTGAACACGGGTTCTTCAAAAAGTCGGTTGCGCAGCTTTCGATTGTAGGTCGAATGCAAGATGTAGTTGGGCTGGAAGCGCGCCGTACCCTTTTTCCAGGAAAACCAATTCCAAAAAACGCGGTTCAAGATCCTGTTGTAGTACAACGCGGTTCTTCTGTTCTGTTGGTTTTTAAAGAAGACGGCTTGGAAATCCGCGCCATTGTTGAGGCGCAGGAATCTGGGGCAATTGGTGCAAATATCAGGGCTAAGAACCCTGATACAGGTTTAAGTGTTTTAGGCAAAGTGCAAGAAAACGGATCTTTGCTGGCTGAAGGGGAATAACACCGTGCGTTCTGTAAGCCGTTCTCTGGGGGCAATTTATCTTGCTTTTCTTGCTTTGTTTTTATCGTTTGACAGTGCGTCTGCACTCGTCCGTATCAAGGATATAGCTGATCTGCGCGGCATGCGTTCTAATCAGCTTGTCGGCTATGGTATTGTGATTGGTCTGAATGGATCAGGCGATACCATGAGGAATTCTCCGTTCACTGAGCAGTCTTTGCAATCCATGCTTGAGCGCATGGGGGTGAACGTTCGAGAGTCTAACTTAAGATCAAGAAATGTAGCGGCGGTTGTTGTAACTGCCGAGTTGCCTCCCTTTATTGGGAATGGCGCCCGTATTGATGTTTCTGTCGGATCGCTCGGCGATGCGGCATCGTTGCAAGGCGGAACGCTTCTTGTGACGCCATTGATGGGGGCTGATGGCAACGTCTATGCGGTTGCTCAGGGTTCTGTTTCTGTATCTGGCTTTGCGGCCACCGGTGATGCTGGTAGTTTGACACAAGGTGTTCCAACTGCCGGAAGTGTTTCAAATGGCGCGCTAATTGAGAAAACGCTACCTGATTATTTCTCTTCGCTACCACAGCTGGTGCTGGAACTTAAAAATCCAGACTTTAAGACCGCTGTACGAGTGACGGATGCAATCAACGCATTTTCACTGAACCGCTATGGTTTGAAGCTTGCCAGTGAGCTTGATTATAGATCAGTTCAGGTACAACGCCCTGCAGGTATCAGCTCAGTTCGTTTCATTTCTCAGATCGAAGGCCTGATGGTTCAGCCGGATACGCCAGCAAGAGTAGTTGTGGATGAGCGTACTGGAACCGTCGTTATCGGTCAGAATGTGCGGATTTCAACAGTTGCTGTGACGCACGGCAATCTGACGGTTCGTGTTTCTGAGCGGCCTGAAGTCTCACAGCCATCACCGTTCGCTCAGCAGGGCGAAACGACTGTTGTGCCGCGCACGGATATTGATGTGGTTCAGGAAGATGGTCAGTTGCAGTTGATTGGTGGAACTGATTTGCAAACTCTGGTCAGAGGATTGAACCGTATTGGTCTGAAGCCAAGTGGAATCATTGCAATCCTTCAGGCGATTAAGCAGGCAGGGGCTCTCCAGGCAACTCTCGTGGTCAAATAAGACTGCACGGCAATTGGATAAGCCACGGGCAAGCTTGTGGCTTCACTGTACCGCTAAACCTATTGGAACTGAGTTGTAATGCCTCTCTTAAAGCTCTCTAAGAAGAAATTCTTTCCCCTTAAGTGTGCAGCGGTATCTCTCGGTTTGTGCATGTCGCTTGTAAGCGCAAGTGCCCAGACGAACGAAGCCGAGACAGAAGAACTGAGTGCCGCAATTGAGCAGGCCAAGAACTACTGCGAAGCGATTGCTGATCAGGCAAAAGACGCTCGGATTGCTTGGCAAATGCGTGCTCTGTTTGATGTTGAACATCAGATGAAAGCCAAGATTACGGAACTCGACGCTAAGATTGCTGAGTTGCGCATGTGGGTGAAACGTCGTGATGAAATCCTGCAGAGAGCTGAAGGGCATGTCGTTAACATCTATGCCAACATGCGTCCGGATGCAGCGGCGCTGCAGTTAACGTCTCTGGATGATGAAACAGCAGTTTCAATTCTTCTCCAGATGAAGGCGCGGAAAGCCAGTTCGGTGCTTGCTGAGTTGGCCTCAGAGCGCGCAGCGTATCTTACTGATCTGATGGCAGAACTTACAGCTCGAAAGGCCGCCAAGCAAAGTATGGGAGTTTCACAGTGAAGCGCACTTTGGTATGCATTCTCGCCGCAATTACGCTCACTGGCTGTAATGCTATGAAAAACGTTGGCAAGGAGCCGCATCTGACCCCGCTGGGGCAGGGGCTTCAGCCAAATGTTGCAAACCTGCCGGCAACTCCAGCGAAAAGTGGCGGCCGTTCAAATCGCGCTTATCACGGGCTTTGGGCCGACGGTGAGCAGGATTTCTTCCGCGATCCGCGTGCAAAGCAAATTGGCGATGTTCTTACCGTTGCGATCAAGATCAACGATAAAGCCAAATTAGACAACTCCAGCGAGAGAAAGCGTGACTCCTCCCGATCTACCGGTTTGAAGGGAGCGTTCTCCTGGGCTGGTGTTGATTCAGGAGAAGCAGACGCAAGCATTTCAGGGACAGGTGCGACCAGCAGTAAAGGTGAGGGCGCTATTGACCGCAGTGAAGAGATCAAACTTTCCATCGCAGCAGTCGTGACCAAAGTACTTGCCAACGGCAATCTAATCATTTCCGGGCAACAGGAAGTCAGAGTGAACTATGAGGTTCGCGTCCTGTCAGTTGCTGGCATCGTGCGTCCTGAAGACATCACAGGTCGAAATACCATTGAGTATGACAAGATCGCTGAAGCGCGTGTTTCCTACGGTGGCCGTGGCCGCGTGACGGAAATGCAGCAGCCAAGCGTTGGTCAGCAAATCATTGATATCATTAGCCCGCTCTAAAGGAGGCTTCTATGGCTCTTAAACCACAGTTGCCAAAGCCACAGTTGCCAGCCTCCGAGAATTCTTGGGTGGGCGTCGCAGTCGCGGCCATTGTCGTGACTGCCGTTGCAAGTGCTGGTGGAATGGGGATCGGCTCTACGCTGGTCGATCAGGTGCACGGCAAATATTTGGAAGAGCAAAAAGCCAACAGTGGTGCTCTGATCAATCCGGAATATACAGAAAGCAGTCAGATTGTCTCATTGAAGCCAATCGTGACCAACCTGTTGTCTTCCTCTAAGAACTGGATTCGTATTGAAGCCTCAGTTGTTTTGATGCAGCGCGGTATAGAAGAGCAAGATCACTCCTTGCTGGTCAAACAGGTTGAGCAGGATCTGTTGCTCTACGCCCGGACCTTAGGGCCACGCCAGCTCGAAGGCACTCGTGGTTTGCTGCGTTTGCGTGATGATCTCAATGAACGCGCCAAGATGCGTGGTGGCAAATTTGTCAAGGAACTCGTCCTTGAATCTGTGGTGATTCAGTAATGCGTTATTTTGCGTTTATTACGGGTTTTTTGAGTTTATTTGCGCTGTTTTGGGTCGCTCCGGCCTCGGCTCAGGATATTAACCTGAGTGATCTGCTCCCAGCAGGGCAGGCGTCTGCAAGTGGCCGGATTATCCAATACGTCATGATCCTGACGGTGCTCTCGTTAGCGCCTGGGATCCTGATCATGGTAACAAGCTTCACGCGGTTCGTTGTGGCTTTATCATTCCTGAGATCCGGTATCGGTCTGCAAACGACGCCTGCAAACATCATCATGATCTCCCTGGCGTTGTTCATGACCTTCTACGTCATGGCACCAACATTCGACACCGCGTGGAAAAATGGTCTGCAACCATTAATCAAAGAGCAAATCACAGAAGAAGTCGCCTACGAGGAAATGACTAAACCGTTCCGACGGTTCATGTTGGACAATGTTCGCGAAAAAGATCTAGTCCTCTTCGACGATCTGGCAGTGAGTGCATTCAACTACGAAAAAGATGCGCCCATCGAAGAGCTCGACCTTCGCGTTCTCATTCCGGCCTTCATGATATCAGAACTACGACGCGGTTTCGAAATCGGCTTCCTCATCGCATTGCCCTTTGTCGTCATTGATATGATTGTTGCGACAATCACAATGTCCATGGGCATGATGATGCTCCCCCCAACAGTCATCTCTCTCCCCTTCAAGGTGTTATTTTTCGTCTTGATTGATGGGTGGTACCTGTTAACGGGTGGTCTGATAAGATCGTTTACTTAAACTTAACCACGAAAAGCCCCGTTTCGGGGCTTTTTTCTACTCAGGTAAATGAGTCAGTTTGGCGTAAGGCTAGTGAGTCATCGTTAGCTTCTGTTACAGGCTTTGACCTTCAAAGTGCATGATGCAATTCTGTAACTCCGGGAATTTGATCCGGAATGTCCCAATTCTTCTTATTAAGGGACAAACAATATGTCTTCTCTTTTGACCAATTCATCCGCAATGGTAGCTCTTCAGACTCTGAAGGGTATCAACAACAGCATGGCGGAAACTCAGAACCGTATCTCCACCGGTATGCGTGTGAGTGATGCATCTGATAACGCGGCTTACTGGTCTATTGCAACAACCATGAAATCAGATAACAAAGCACTGAGCGCTGTTCAGGATGCTTTGGGTCTTGGTGCTGCTACTGTTGACGTTGCCTTCACTGCAATGGATAAAGCAGTTGACGTTGTTGATGAAATCAAGGCAAAGCTGACCACTGCAAAAGATGGTACTGTTGATAAAGGCAAGATCCAGGCTGATATCAAACAGCTGCAGGAACAGCTGCAGACCATTGCATCCTCTGCAAACTTCTCCGGCGAAAACTGGCTGCAGCAGGATAAAGCCGCTGACAACCTTGATAAGGAGATTGTTGGTTCCTTTACGCGTACTGCGGATGGTCAGGTTGAAATTCAGAACATCGACGTAGACACAAGCTCTATCGTTCTGGTTGATACTAACACTGATGCGGCTGCCAATAGCGGTATTCTCTCCCAGCAGTTTGGTGCTATCGATGGTAATAATGTCGATCCTGCTGATCTTGTAGCTGCAAACATTACTGTTACTGGTTCCACTGCTGGTGGCGATTTGGCTATCGCCTTTACTGATGGTACTGTGGCCTATGAAGGCCTTGAGATTGATGAGTTGGAAGCATTGGTTATAGCTGAAGCTGCAGCCTCAGGTACTGATCCAGCGGATGGTGCCGCTGTTGAGGCATTGCTTACAGGTACTTTGGCTACAGCTGCTGGTGCAATTGAGACTAAGTATACTGAACTCGCTGAAGACAATCTTCTCACCTTTGATGTTGGTGGTCTGACTGACTCCGTGTCTGACAAAGCTATCTTGAATGCGATCTATGAGCGTGTTGATGCAACACTTCAGACTATGACTGGTGCAGCGACCGATCTTGGTTCGGCTAAGGCGCGTGTTGACATGCAAAAGCAGTTCGCAAGTGATCTGTCTGATGCGATTGATCGTGGTATCGGTCAGCTTGTTGATGCAGACATGAATGAAGAGTCTACTCGTTTGAAAGCACTTCAGACCCAGCAGCAGCTCGGTATTCAGGCTCTGTCCATTGCAAACAACGCTTCTCAGAACATCCTCAGCCTGTTCCGTTAATCCGGAAATCTCTGAGAACCCTAGAAGCTTTGAGGCCCCGGTTAATTGCCGGGGCTTCTTTTTTGTGTTGCATTTTATCTATATGTGCAGCTTCGCGTAAGCTTCGTGAGTCATCTTTAGATCTGTTACAGGCTTTGGGATTCAAAGTGCATGATGCAATTCTGTAGCTCCGGGGGTAAATCCGGAATGTCCCAAATCATTCTATAAGGGGCAAGTATTATGTCTTCTCTTTTGACCAATTCATCCGCAATGGTAGCTCTTCAGACTTTGAAGGGTATCAACAACAACATGGCGGAAACTCAGAACCGTATCTCCACCGGTATGCGTGTGAGTGATGCATCTGATAACGCGGCTTACTGGTCTATTGCAACAACCATGAAATCAGATAACAAAGCACTGAGCGCTGTTCAGGATGCTTTGGGTCTTGGTGCTGCTACTGTTGACGTTGCCTTCACTGCAATGGATAAAGCAGTTGACGTTGTTGATGAAATCAAGGCAAAGCTGACCACTGCAAAAGATGGTACTGTTGATAAAGGCAAGATCCAGGCTGATATCAAACAGCTGCAGGAACAGCTGCAGACCATTGCATCCTCTGCAAACTTCTCCGGCGAAAACTGGCTGCAGCAGGATAAAGCCGCTGACAACCTTGATAAGGAGATTGTTGGTTCCTTTACGCGTACTGCGGATGGTCAGGTTGAAATTCAGAACATCGACGTAGACACAAGCTCTATCGTTCTGGTTGATACTAACACTGATGCGGCTGCCAATAGCGGTATTCTCTCCCAGCAGTTTGGTGCTATCGATGGTAATAATGTCGATCCTGCTGATCTTGTAGCTGCAAACATTACTGTTACTGGTTCCACTGCTGGTGGCGATTTGGCTATCGCCTTTACTGATGGTACTGTGGCCTATGAAGGCCTTGAGATTGATGAGTTGGAAGCATTGGTTATAGCTGAAGCTGCAGCCTCAGGTACTGATCCAGCGGATGGTACCGCTGTTGCGGCATTGCTTACAGGTACTTTGGCTACAGCTGCTGGTGCAATTGAGACTAAGTATACTGAACTCGCTGAAGATAGCCTTCTCACCTTTGATGTTGGTGGTCTGACTGACTCCGTTTCTGACAAAGCTATCTTGAACGCGATCTATGAGCGTGTTGATGCAACACTTCAGACCATGACTGGTGCAGCGACCGATCTTGGTTCGGCTAAGGCGCGTGTTGACATGCAAAAGCAGTTCGCAAGTGATCTGTCTGATGCGATTGATCGTGGTATCGGTCAGCTTGTTGATGCGGACATGAATGAAGAGTCTACTCGTCTGAAAGCACTTCAGACCCAGCAGCAGCTCGGTATTCAGGCTCTGTCCATCGCAAACAACGCTTCTCAGAACATCCTCAGCCTGTTCCGTTAATCCGGAAAACTTTGAGAACCCTAGAAGCTTTAAGGCCCCGGTTAATCGCCGGGGCCTTTGTTTTTAACTACGATAAAATTTTAGATAAAATTGTTACAAGTCAGGTTAAGGCAAGTTCAATAAAATATACCATTATTTGAAATAAGCTTTCTTAAGCTTTGTCTCGTGTTGGTTGTTTTGAGTTGTGCGGTGCTTGATGTTAAGTAATCAGTTGAATATCTCCAGGCAAGGAGATCAGGAGGCAGGTCAGGTCGACCTTTCTGTGCTCACATCTGAGCAGAAGCTCGAAGGTTTGACGTTTGCTCTGCGGGGCAATGAGCGCTTCTGGAGTTCTGTTGTAGCGCTGGCGCGAGATGTGCTTTTTGAGCAAGAAGGGCAGCTTCGTCAGATCGAATGCGGTGCAAATACAATTGTAGCAATCAATGCAACGGCTGATCGGGTGAGCAAGCGCTTAAAAGGGCAGGGCTGTGGTTTGACTGTAAATGGTCTGCCGAGTATTCAGCGCATCACCCACGCAGACGCATATACCTGATACTGTTAGTTTTCTTCGAAATAACTTGTATTGCCTCGGAGAAACCGTGGATTTTCGCCCAATGTAAATCCTGATCACGTTCGCGCAAGGTTGAAAAGCGAAGGTAGCGCCATTGATACACCTGCAGAGGTCGCAATGGCAGCTCGTGAAAACGCCGAAAAAATCTATGGTAATCTGGCCGAGTTAGGTGCAAAGCGCCTGATGGTGCTCGCTTTTATTGGGTTATTTACGTTTGTTGCGATTGGCGCAGCAGCATATCTCTTGTCCCGTCCGGAGCAGGAAATTCTCTACGCTAATCTGGAGAGGGACGATGTCACTCAGATCGGCATGGCGTTGCAGGCCAGCGGTGTTCCGTTTGATGTGAACGCAGATGGTACGTCGATTTCAGTCGGTGTTGGCGCAACGGCTCGTGCTCGTATGCTGCTGGCGGAAAAGGGTCTGCCGCGCGGATCGGGTGCAGGTTACGAGCTCTTTGATGAAATGGGTTCCCTGGGGCTGACGTCCTTCATGCAGAGCGTGACCAAAGTCCGTGCTCTTGAAGGTGAAGTTGCTCGCTCAATCCAAAGTATGCAGGGCGTAAAAGCTGCTCGCGTGCATTTGGTTCTTCCGGAAAAAGCAACGTTCAGACGCGAGAACCAAAAACCAACAGCGTCCGTTCTTATTCGCACCGAGGGTGTTCAGACAAACTCGGTTGCGCAATCTATCCGTTACCTTGTTGCAGCTGCCGTTCCGGGTCTTACTGCAGAGGCGGTGACGGTTCTTGATACTGAGGGTCAGCTTCTTGCCGCGGGTGAAGATGCGCAGAGCGCGTCCACTGGCCGTAAGGCAATGTTGGAAGCTGATTTGGCGTCGCGTAAGGAAAATGCGATCCGCCAGGCGCTGGCACCTTATCTCGGTGTAAATAACTTTGAGGTCAGTGTTTCTGCCTCTGTGAATACAGACAATCAAAGGGTTTCCGAAACCTCCTATGATCCCGAGACGCGTGTTGAGCGATCTTTCCGCGTGGTGCGCGAAAATGCGAGCGCTCAAAATGCTAGTCTGGAAAATCCAACCACTGTTGAGCAGAACCTGCCTGAAGAGGCGGTGTCATCGCAATCCGGTGAGCGCTCTTCAGAGGAAAATGAACGCCGTGAAGAGCTGACGAACTACGAAATTTCATCACGCACAGTCGAGACTATCTTTGATGATTATCGTATTGATCGCATGAGCATTGCTGTGCTGGTTAATCGTGATCGTCTTGTTGAGGAATTAGCACGTCGTGTCGAAGGGCAAAAAGGCGATGCTGTTGTTGATGGTGCCGAAGCAGATCTGACCGAAAAGGTCGAAGAGATCGAAGAAATTATCGCAACAGCAGCCGGTGTTGATATCGCGCGCGGCGATAAGGTTTCTGTTTCTGCTGTGAACTTTATGCTGGCTGGTGAGCAGCTCGCTGCAATTCCAGAGCGGACCTGGCAGGATGTGTTGATGCGCAATATGGGATCAGTGGTCAACGCTGGTGCAATCCTTATTGTTACGCTGATGATTATTTGGTTCGGTCTGCGCCCAGCTGTCGCCTTCCTTATTCCTAAATCTGAAGAGGTTGAAGAAGGTTTGCCGGTTGGTGCCAACTCCAACGCTGTTCGTGATGGTGAAATTGAAGGCGAAGATGGCCAGTTGCCAGATTACACAAACGGGGACGGCATGTCTGGTGAAGGCGTTGATGCGACCGTTGTAAACCGTGATAATCTTCGCAAGCTTGAGCGTGCTGTCGAGATGGATGACATGCAGGCTGCAATCATTCTGAAACAGTGGATGTATGATCAGGAGCGTGCTGGATGACACGCGGCATCAACGACTATCTAGCAGACTTTACGACAGATACAGGCGTTACCACCAAAGACCTTCAGGATATGCAGGAAGTGATCTCAATGCTTCCGAAAGGGTATGGCGAAGGTGGGGACTGGGTTAACCGTGTCTTCGAGGCTTATGAAAATGGGTTCTCAGAGGGAGAAGAAGCTGCCAAGTCGGGTGCAGATGAGCGCGTCAAGAAGATGCGTGAAGAATTAGACGTTGAGCTGATCGAGCGAGAAAAAGCATTCAAAGAGGGGGAGGGCGAGAAGTTAAAGGAAGCTTTTCAGCAGTCTCTCGTCGAAATTGAAGACAGACTGTCTAAGGCAGTCTCCGAAATTCTGGTTCCGTTTATCGAAGAGAGCGCACGGGATCGTGCTGTAACTTCATTGGTGCAGGTCGTGCGTCAACAACTCTCTGAAACGCCTGAAGTCGTGCTTGAGGTAACTGGGCCCGAATATTTATTTGATTTGTTCGGCAAAAAAACTGGTGAACTTTCAAACACAATTAAATTTTCTGAAAACTCCAGCACTGATCTCGTGGTGAAGGTGTCTGACATGGCGCTTTCCACCGGCCTATCGGAATGGTGCGAGGAGCTTCGCAGTACGCTGGGAGAGTAGTAGCCATGGCGTTGGAACCACAAGAACTGATTATCGTTCGCAGGCGTAACAGCGACATGATCACCGTCCCTAAGTCTGGTGTTTGGAAGATTGCTTATGCAGATTTTGCAACTGCGATGATGGCATTCTTCCTTCTCATGTGGTTGGTCAATGCATCCGATGAGGCTTCTCAGCGCGGTATTGCAAGTTACTTCAATCCGATCAAACTAGTAGATTCTACCGCAAGCCCAAAGGGTATTCGAGATCCCGAAGAAACGCCGTCGATTACTGATAGCGATGAAGGTGTCGATGATGGTAAGCCTATAGGTGCTGGCGGTACGGAGAAAAAGGGCCCAACATCAGGTGGTGGCGCAGACAGGCCAGAACCTGTTTCCGATCGGGAGACCGGTGAGAATTCAAAACTCGCTGGTGCGAACGCCGAAGATGGTGGTGTTAAGCCAATCAATGCCATTAGTCGTGATTATGAGCGTGATGCCCGCTACAGCGAAGCACAGCTTTTTGATAACCCTTATGCAATCCTTGCTGCGCTCGCTGCAGAAGCAGAATCTACTGTCGAGACAGACGGCTCACCTGGAACAGGTGGTTTAGGCTCGCTCAAGATGGCGAAGACCCCAGTTCTCTTTGCACTTCCTAACCGTGATCCAGATGGGCAAGGTTTGGCTGACGGAACCAGTTTCCGCGATCCGTTCGATCCCTCTGGTTGGCAAGAAGATGAACTGCCTGGAAATGCTCCTTTACTTGCTCAAATTCCGATCCTTCATGAAAAAGAAGAAGGTATTCCGGCGAATGAGTTGACCGCAGAGCAAATCAAAGTCTTGGAAGAAGCTTCCGAACTGGCGCGTGGAGGTAAGAGCCTTCCGGCAGTTTCGGGCGAGGCGTCCGCTGAGAATTCAGTGATTGTAATCGGTGATGCTCCAGACGGTAAAGGTGAGAGTTTTGCCGAGGGAGAAATTCTGAAGCAGCTTGCTCAGAGTCAGGCAGACGCAGATGGCGAAGATGCTGTGATGACGCGCCTTGTTTTCGCTGAAGTGAAAGCAGGAACAGCTGCCGCTGACGATGCAGAACAGGAAGTTCCGACACTGATCGAGGACGCTGAGGAAATTCAGAAAAACGCCAGCATGAAGGTTGATATAAAGCAGCCTGATCTTGTTACAGAGTCAGTTGAACCGGCTGATGCCAAGCTTGAAGCTGTTGCAGTAATGCCTGCCGCAAAGCCTATAGAGCCATCTCAGAAGTCCGAATCTGGCGATGATGAGGACGACGAAGGCAATAAACAGCTGGTCTCTCTGGCGAACTCAGTTGGTGAAGCACTTGAAGGAATGAAAACCGGAGCGAGCATTGAATTCACGCATTCTCAAGATGGTGTGCTGATCCGCATCATGGACAATGACGACTTTGGAATGTTCGCTGTCGGGTCCTCTGAACCTCATCCGGATGTTGTGAAAGCGATGGAGCAGATTGCGAAGGTTCTTGAAGAAGAGAACGGTGAGATCGTCATTCGCGGTCATACAGATGCACGGCCATTTAAATCCAAGCGTAACGACAACTGGCGCCTGTCAACGGCTCGTGCCCACATGGCTTATTTCATGCTCACTCGGGGTGGTTTGGATGAAAACCGTATCGTAGGCATTGAAGGCTATGCAGACCGCCGTCTGAAGGACGTCGAAGAGCCATACGCTCCTCAGAACCGCCGCATTGAAATTATGCTGATGAAAGGGAAGGCTTGATGCTGGTTAGCGCTGCAAGAAAAGCTGGAACTTCGCTCCTGAGGTCTGGACTACTGACCACTGCGCTGATTTTGGCTGCAAGTCCTGTTGCGATAAACCTTCAGCCAGCATCGGCTCAGATGGTGTCGACAGCAGATCCTGATCTTATGGTTCTGGAGCTGCAGATTCTTCAAGATGAGATCATTAAAGGGAATCTGGAAGCTTACAACTTGCTGCAACCTTCTCTCATTGTGATTGGCCGTCGGTTCCTTCGGCTGGATCCTGAGATTTGGAAGTTGGAGAAAAACTCACGTGCTGCTGTGTCATTTATGCTCAGTGGCGGATCCGGGTCAGTTTTTCAGGAGCTTGCGGTTCAGGGGGTGAAGTTTACAGGTGATCCAAACCTGTTTGCCGGCGCCATGGCCTATTCGCAAGGCAATCGCCAAATGGCGTTGAACTTGTTGTTAAAGGTCGATCCAATAACGCTTCCGGTAGCTGTTGCAGGTCAGGTGGCTCTCGCGCAGGCGATCTTGATTTCCAATAATGACCCGGCAGGCGCACAGCGTTATTTTGATCTTGCGCGCTTGATGATGCCTGGGACGCTTGTGGAAGAGAGCGCATTGCGCAGACAAGCGCCAATGGTTGCAGAGCTGGGCGATACAGAAAAGTTCGAGAGACTGTCTCGTCGGTATCTGTTCCAATATAGCTCCTCTGTATTTGCCTCTGAATTTCGGGACACGGTCGCTGATGTGATCAGCGGTTCTGATTACCTGAAGCAAGAAGATGAGTGGGACCGCGTGTTCCAACTGGTATCGGAGTTTGACGAGGAATCTCAAAGCATCCTTCTCCTTCGCCTCGCCAAAGCTGCTTTGATCAGTGGTAATACCGCTTTTGCAGTTAAAGGAAGCGCCGCATTTCTTGAGCTGAATTCAGATGATGCAGAGCGTGTGAGTGAAGCCAAGCTTTACCTTTCAGCCGCCAAAGCTTCTGGTGAAGAGTGGGAACAGGCAATCTCTGGTTTGGTTGAGGTAAAGGCTGCAGACTTAAGTGCAGGTAATCAATTGATCCAGGCTGCTGCAATCGCTATGGCAAATACAATTCGAGAATGGCCACAGCCAGAAACGCCTGCTGCCTCCGAGTATGTCCCTTACGTTCCACACGTTGGGCTGGATGAGAAGCTTTATGACACTGAAGTGTTAGTCCCATTTAAAAACGCACTAAACGATGCAGATGAAGCACTGAAAGAGGCCGAGTTTTGATGAATGCAACTCTTCCCAATGTAGATCGTAGTGCTTCTGCTAAAGATGCAGCAGATACTCGTAAAGATTTCGCTCGTGCCGAAAAAGATGATCGTGCGAACGGGTTTGATAAGGTCATCGATAAAGTTCGCGATGACAAAAAAATACCGGATCGCCGAGATACTTCTAACGAGAAAAAAGATACAAAATCTGCATCAACAGAGACTAAGTCTGATAAGGGCGAGGCTGATGCTTCAGAAGCTCTCAAAGACCTTTTGAAAAAAGCTGGCGCAGGTTCATCTGACGCCGATGAAGTCGACGAAACTGTTGCGAAAGGTGAGGCTGAAGCCGCTCAAAAGGCTTCAAGCGCTGCAGAATTGCTTACGGATGAGTTGTTGGCCAAGCAGCTTGTCGTTAATGCAGCAATGACAGCTGAGCAAAAAGCTGGATTGCAGATGAGTTCAATGACCGGCCTTGCTAATATGAGCGGATCCGCCGTTACCAGTCGAGATGGGACGATGGCTCAGGTTCTGAACGCGTTAAGTTCAAAAGAGTTGAAGGCCTTGAGCGGCGAGGCCGATGCGAAATCGGGTACCGCGAAAACGAGTGGAACTGCTCAGGGGCAGGGTGCCTCAGAAGTAGGCAGTCTTAAGTCTGCTAATGCTGGCCCAAAGCTCGAAGGTAGCGGTGCAATCAACTTGCCTCAGGCAGAAGGAAATGCAACCGGAGCTAAGCAGCTATCAGCTGACTTTCTGCTAAAGCAAGGCAAATCGCAACCAGACGCCTCTATAAACCAGAATGCTGGCAAGCCTGCAGTGGGCGGTGAAGTTAAAGTGGTCAGTCTTGAGACACACCTTCCACCTGCTGAGTTGGGGCGTCCTGCGCAACAGGTCGCCAGTGCTTTGTCCAAGCAACTCTCTCAGGCGGCATCTGCAGCAAATACAGCTCAGGAGTTGGCAGCTCAAGCTGCTGATGCAAAAGCGGCAAAGCCTGTTAAATCGCTCGAGATCCAGCTGCGGCCGGACAATCTTGGTGCTGTTCGTGCAAATATCCAAATGCGCGGTGGTGAGTTGGAAATCTCTCTTGTTACGAACACCCGGGAAGCAGCAGATATGCTGAAGGGTGATCGACAGGCATTGGCACGTGTTCTGCAAGATGCTGGTTATCGCACTGAGACACAAAACATCACCGTCAACTTCAAAGAGGAAGTCTCTGATCAAATGCGTCAGCCTGGGCAAAATCAGGAACGGTTCGGTCGGGGAGAGAATTCTGATGGAGATAGCGGTGAAGCTGGGGCTCAGCAAAGCTGGGACGACCAACCACATGCGGATCATGCCGGGGTAGGGCAGAATGAAGCGGACGCTCAAGATATTCGCAGCGGCATCTATTTGTAGTCTGATAGCACTCTCTGCGCAGGCGGCTGGAAAGAAGAAGGCCATCCGCCCGTGTGAGCGTCAGATGCAGGAAGCAGCACAGCAATACGACGTGCCGCTTGGGATCCTTTATGCGGTTGGTCTGACTGAGACAGGCCGCAAAAATTCATTACATCCCTATGCTCTCAATATTGCTGGCAAGGCCTACTTCGCCGACAGCGCAACAGAAGCGCTCGCTGCGATTAAGAGATCGCGAAATCGGGGTGTGAAACTGATTGATGTTGGCTGTATGCAGATCAACATTTACTACCATCTCAGTAAGTTCTCCGATCTCCGTGCAATGCTCGATCCTTCGCAAAATGTTGCTTATGCAGCAAGATTCCTCTCTGAGTTGAAGCAGCGCGAGAAGAGCTGGACCATGGCCGTCGCCAGGTACCATGCCGGGCCAAACAACAACCCTGCACAAAAGCGTTATGTATGCCGCGTGATCAAAAATATCGTCGCGTCCGGTTACGGGCGATGGACGCCGAACTCATTAAAATTTTGTAAATAATTCAACAGGTTTCGGGTCAGGCTCAGACAAGATTAACAAGCTTTACTGCCACGAGTTAATTTTGCAATTGATGTAGCCAGGAGCACACCATGGGCCTCTACGGAATTATGAATACCAGCGTGTCAGGTATGAACGCGCAGTCGAACAAACTCTCAACTGTCGCAGACAATATCTCAAACGCGAACACCGTAGGCTACAAACGCTACAAAACAGCATTCTCCTCCCTTGTTGGTTCTGGTAGTAGCTCTGGTCATGAATCCGGCATCGTGAACACAACCGTTGTTCAGTCCGTCCGCCAACAAGGCGCCTTCAACTTCACCTCCCGCGGTACCGATCTCGCGATCAACGGCAAGGGTTTCTTCCAGGTGCAAGATTCTCAAGGAAGTACTTACTTCACGCGTGCAGGTGACTTTGTTCTCGACAAAAACGGCCAGATGGTGAACTCAGGAGGGTATAAACTTCTCTCTGCAGGTGGAGCTCCGGTTACTGTCGATTTGAATACTCCGGTTTGGCAGGCGAGTACAACAGGTGAGCTAGGAGTGAATTTGGCTTCTAGTACTGCCGTTCGGGCAGGTCCTTTTGGGCTGCCAACCAACTTTGACTACAAGACATCTGTAAGTACTTTTGATCAAAACGGTAATGCTGTAAAGATTGATCTTGTTTATTCCAAGACTGATCAGAATATGACTGGCACTACAGTAGATGATTCAACTTGGAAAGTTCAGGCTTATAGTACAACTACCCCGCCTGTTGAACTGGCTGATGTTGATTTGGTCTTTGATGGCTCAGGAAACCTTATGGAAGGTGCAACGCCTTCACCGACTGAGTTAGCATTTACAGTGCCAAATGGCGATACACTAACACTTGACCTTAGTAAAACAGTGACTGCTGGCGATAAGTTCAGTGTTAATAAAGTTGATATCGATGGTTACGGTCCATCGACTATCAAGAATATTCGAATTGAGTCTGATGGTCGTGTCTTTGGGGTTTATGAAGGAAGTGCTGAGAAGTTATTGGATCAAATCCAAATCGTAAACTTCTCAAATCCGGATGGTTTGCAAGCAAAAAGCGGTAATGTTTACGCGGCAACCGATGCGTCGGGTGATCCAGCGGTCGGCTTCCCGGGAGATAACGGGTTCGGTACGCTTTACTCAGGAGCTGTAGAAGGATCAAATGTTGATCTGGCGGCTGAGTTGACTGAGATGGTTCAAGCGCAGCGCACCTATAGCGCGAACACGAAAGTGTTCAACGCAAGTTCTGAATTGCTCCAAGAGCTGAATAACTTACGTTAAGGGCGCGCGATATGTCTCTTACTTCTGCAATGCTTACAGCGCAATCGTCCATCGCAGCTCGTTCGGCTGAAATGGCGATTGCTTCCCGCAATGTCGCTAATGTCAATAATCCTGGATACTCGCGCCAAGAAGCAGTTGTTCAGAATATTGTAAGCGACACAGGTTCTGTTGTTTATGTTTCTCATGCGTCGCGGATGGTTAATCAGGCGGCATTTAAGGCAACTTTAAAGACTGGAAGCGCAGCTGTCGCATCTGGTTCCTATGCCAATATGCTTAATCAGCTTAACCCTTCAGGGCAGGTGCCTTTCGGTACTACTGTTTCATCTGGAGTTGGGGAGTTGGGTGAAACACTTGTTTCATACAGTAATGATCCAGCTAACCAGGTTCTTGGTCAGTCGGTCATTAACTCCGCAAATGCATTGGTCGATGATTTAAAGCAATCTTCAGAGGCGTTAAAAGAAACTCGTCTAGAAGCTGATGCAGCGATGGGTCGTGCCGTCGACAATATTAATAAGATTTTATCAGACTTAGAGGGTGTAAATTCTAAGATTGTGACGGGTTCTAATGCTGGGCAGGACGTAAATAGTCTCATGGATCAGCGGGATGAAATGCTGCGGGTTCTCTCGGAAGAGATTGGCATTACCGTTCTTGATCAGAATGATAACGGCGTAGCCGTTTACACGGATAGTGGTGTCACTCTTTTTGAAAAGGCTCCACGAGAAGTCTCCTTTGATACTTCGCTTTCACTTGGGTCTGGTGAGGTTGGGAAAAATATTTTAGTCGATGGAATTGCTGTAGCTGGACCAGGTGCAACAATGCCAGTGTCTGGGGGAGCAGTTGCTGGTTATGCAAAAATTCGCGACGATACTCTCGTTACAATGCAAACTCAGCTCGATGAGACTGCTAATGCATTAGTTGATGCTTTTCAGGAAAAAGAACCTACCCCAGGAGTGGGGTCAGGTGACGGATTGTTTACATTTGCAGTGGGGGGCGGAGACCTAATTAGTCGGTTAAAGGTTCATGCTGCCGTAGATCCCGCTCAGGGGGGGGATGTCAAGCTGTTGCGTGATGGTGGTATCAACGGTGCAACGTTTAAACATAATACTAACGATAGTGCAGGGTATTCAGACCTTTTAAGGGGTTATGAAACAGCTTTGAACAAAGAACGCACCTTTGCAACTTCTGCAGGAGTTAATCCAACTTCAACTCTGAAAGACTTCGCAGCTAACACTGTAAGTTGGTTCAGCGCTGAGCGGAAAATGGCGACAGAGACTTCTACGCTTGATGCCTCAGCTTTTAGCTCAAATGCGCAAATGCTTTCCAACAAAACTGGCGTCAATCTTGATACTGAGATGCAGCGCTTATTGACGATCGAGACAGCCTACTCAGCTTCTGCTCGGTTGATGTCGACGGTTGATAATATGTTCAAGGAACTGCTCGGAGCTGTAAGATAGTCATGGTATATTCTGTTTCAACACTTTCAAGTTCGCTTCGCCTCACGGATTATCTTATCGATCATCGTGCCCGGTTGGATAAGGCTGTGATCGAAAATGCTTCAGAAAAGCATGCCGATATCGGCTTGGCGTTAGGCGCACAAACTGGATTAACCACTTCGTTCCGTACAGAACATTCCCAGCTCGTGAGTCAGTTGGATACGAACCATCAATTGGTATCTCGGCTGGATGTTATGCAAACTGGTTTGGATAACATCCATAAAAATGGGTCTGAGTTCCGATCCAATCTGATTGCGCTCAAGCAGAACTCGGAGTCTCTCAAAACAGCCTCTGGTCTTGCTCGAACGGAACTGGGAAAACTATCAAACGCGCTAAACTCTAACGTTGGCGGTGTTTACGTGTTTGGTGGAATTAACACGGGAACGGCACCGCTTCGAGACTTTGAGCATGTATCTGATCCAACCGATCCGTTAGATCCACTGGGTCCTGAAGAGGCAATCAAAGGGGCATTTAACACTCACTTTGGTCTGACGATTGGTTTAGATGCCGATGCTGCAGACATTAAGGATTTGTCTGCAGCGGACTGGGAAGGCTTCTTAGATAGTAGCGATTTTAATGACATTTTCGATGCTAACTGGTCGCCAACGTGGTCCTCTGCGACTGGTCCCGATGAGACAATGACTGCGACAATCGGTAATGGTGTCACGACAAAAGGCTCAGGCTCTGCGAATGAAGATGCATTCAAGCAGATGGCAAAAGGCTATTCGATGATTGCTGTTTTCGGTGGCTTGGATATTCAGAAAGACGCTGAAGTTTTGATAGCTGATCGCGCGATTGATAACTTAAATCAGGCGACGGGTGGAGCAATCGATCTTGAGGCAAATGTGGGTGCAATAAAGGCCAATGTAGAGCGAACGAATACGGATATTGAAGCTAAGAAAGATGTACTCAATCTTCGCATTAATGATTTAGAAAATGTAGATCCTAATCGCGCAGCTGTTGAGTTGAGTATGGCGCAGACGCAGCTTGAAACGACGTACGCGATTACCGCAAAAATCCAAAATCTCAATATTATGAAGTATTTGTAAGAGCGTAAGCAAACAAGAATACTTTTGGGAGCACTGAATGTATCAGATGTCATATGCGGAAACGCTTGAGGACTCTTCTGAAGATAGAAGAGGGCAGGAGCGTGAGTTGTTTGCTCTTGTAATTGCCCAGCTTCATGCCGGAAAAGAGCACGGAAGTAGTTCAAGTGAGGGTGCTCAGGCGTTGACCTCAGTGCATCGACTGTGGAGCATACTCATTGATGATCTTGGAAACTCAGAGAATGCACTTCCTGCTGAATTGCGCGCTGATTTAATTTCGATTGGGATTTGGTGTGTGAAACAAGCAGATCTGATCCGAACTGGTAACTCCGATGATTTTCAAGGGCTTATTGAAATAAACGAACTCGTCAGAGATGGCCTTAGTTAAGTAAGAGGATTTAGAATGCGTTTGCACCTAAAAGCTGGTGAGAAGGTCTTTATTAATGGCGCTGTTCTGTCATTTGAACAGAAAACATCGGTAAAGCTCCTAAATGACGCGAGTTTTCTTCTTGAGGCTTATGTCATGCAGCTCGAAGAAACAACAACACCTCTGCGGCAGTTGTACTTTTTTATTCAAAGCGCGCTGATCGATCCCAAGACGGAGTTAGACAGTCTTCAACGAGCTCTGCTTTTATTGGCATCTATTCGCAAAGCCGTAGAGAATATTGACATTCTTGAGGGCCTTGAAATGGTCGAAGCAAAAATCAACAAACGCCGCTACTTTGATGCACTTCGCACGCTGAAGAAGCTTTTTGAGATCGAGATGGCGATCTGGTCCGAAAAGCAAGAGGATGATCAGCCCGAAACAGTTGTTATGCCGTTTGCGCGTGCAGTTGGCGAGAATTAAAGGACAAAAACATGAGTGTTGATCCAGTATCTTCCGCAAATACTACTCAAAACAATGAACCTGTCTTCAAGCCGCAGGGCAGTGAGCAAGCTTACTTAGATTACAATGCGTTTCTAATGCTGTTCATGGAGTCTCTTAAGAGCCAGGATCCGACAGATCCGTTGGATACTGCTGAGTATATGGGCCAGTTGGCGCAGTTCTCCGCTGTGGAGCAGTCTACTAAAACAAACTCGCATCTGACATCCATGCTTCAGCAGAATTCCATCAATCAAGCCAACAATCTGATCGGTGCGACGGTTGAGGTGCCGAATGCGGATGGTACAGAAACCATGACTGGTAAAATCAAGTCCGTTCAGATCCTTACAGATGGCTCGATTGCAACGTTGGAAGACGGGACAAAAGTAGCTCTGGTGCCTGGTATCCAGATTTCTCGTCCTGCACCTGCTGCGACGACTGACACTGACACGCCTGCTGATACCGACACTCCTGACGAGTCTGATGCTACATCTTAATGGTGAAGTGAGATCATAAAGCAATGAATGAGGCAGATGCACTCGATATTGTGCGTACCGCAATTTGGACTGTGATTACAGCAACTGGTCCCGCCGTTGGTGGGGCCATGTTTGTTGGTTTGATTATCGCTCTGTTTCAAGCGCTCACACAAATTCAGGAAATGACACTTACGTTCATTCCGAAGATTGTTGTGATTTTTATTTTAATTGCCATGACTGGCCCGTATATCGGCTCCCAGATATTCTCGTTGACCGAGATGGTCTACGGACGCATCGAATACGGGTTTTAAACCTGCTTTTTCAGGTTTGCCGCAATAAGCAAGGAGGGGATAGCTCACGTTGATTTCCCTCCAGGCCACCCTCACACAAGCTTCCTTCTCCAATGTTTCGGCCTAAGTAGCGCAGTATGCTTATACCGAATTGAAGGGTGCGAATGTCTCAGACAGTGACGGGAATTGCTGCTCCAAACAGCAAACGTGATATTGGATTTGCAGTCGGAATTATCTTCATTCTGTCTGTGCTATTTCTTCCCATGCCAACGTTTATGATCGATTTCGGCCTTGCAATATCAGTTGCATTATCGGTTTTGATCCTGATGGTTTCGCTCTGGATCCAGCGTCCCTTAGAGTTTTCCTCATTCCCAACCATTTTGTTGATCGCGACCATGCTTCGGCTTGCGCTGAACATTGCGACAACGCGCGTTATTCTGGCAAACGGCCATGAAGGTCCGCTCGCCGCTGGGTATGTGATCAACGGCTTTTCTCAGTTTGTCATGAGCGGTGACTTTGTCATCGGCCTCATCGTCTTTGCGATCCTTGTAACGGTGAACTTTTTGGTGATCACCAAAGGTGCAAGTCGTATCGCGGAAGTTGGTGCACGTTTTACCCTTGATGGTATTCCCGGCAAGCAGATGGCTATTGATGCCGATCTGTCTGCTGGTATGATTGATGACAAGGAAGCGCAGCACAGACGTGCAGAGCTGGAAGAGGAAAGCTCCTTCTTTGGTGCCATGGACGGCGCCTCGAAGTTCGTGCGCGGTGATGCTGTCGCTGGATTGATCATCACCGTTGTGAATATTTTGGGTGGTATCGTTATTGGCGTTACACGCTACAACATGGACTTAGCTGAAGCTGCCGACGTTTTCACGAAACTGTCTGTTGGTGATGGTCTTGTTTCACAGATTCCGGCGCTGATCGTGTCTCTTGCAGCAGGTCTTCTTGTCTCGAAAGGTGGGACCAGAGGGTCAGCTGAGCAAGCTGTAATGGGGCAGCTGGCAGGGTATCCGCGCGCGCTCGCTGTCGCGTCACTCCTGCTATTGTTACTGTCGCTACTTCCAGGCCTCCCATTCCTGCCCTTTGTGGTCCTGGGGGGCATCTTTGGATTTGCTGCCTATATTATTCCCAAAAGGGTGCAAGAGGCTCAAGCCGAACTTGCTAAAGCCGAGCTGCAAAAAGTTGAGATGCAGAAGGAAGTCAAGAAAGAGTCCGTGAAGGACAGTCTTGAACTTTCTGAAATTGAGATGCGTCTTGGCAAGCAGCTCACGGCCCGTCTTTTGGCAGCAAAGCCTGAAATTGGAAACCGCATCAACAAGATGCGTAAGAAGTTTGCTGAGCAATACGGATTTGTGGTTCCGGAGATCAAGGTTACGGATAACCTCAATCTGGAGCCGAAGAGTTACGAGTTCCGTATCCACGGTACGATTGTCGCTTCTGAGAACATCAAAGTTGGTGAACTGATGGTGATCGGTGGCAATCGGGAGCTGCCAGCTCTTCCGGGAACCGAAACCCGCGAACCTGCGTTTGGTATGCAGGCTATGTGGATCCCGACCGCTTTTGAGCATGAAGTAAAACGTCAAGGTTATACGACCGTAGATAACCTTTCAGTTGTGCTGACACATCTGTCTGAAGTGATCAGAAACAACCTGTCACAGCTTCTCTCCTATAAGGATATGCGCAAGCTGTTAGATCGCCTTGATCCGGCTTACACACGCCTGATCGATGATATCTGCCCGCAACATATCTCATACTCTGGCTTGCAGGCCGTGCTTAAGCTGCTGCTTGCAGAGCGTATCTCCATTCGAAATCTGTCATTGATCATGGAAGCGATTGCGGAGATCGCACCTCATGCACGCAGACCTGAGCAAATTGCTGATCACGTGCGCATTCGCATGGCGACACAAATTTGTGGTGATATTGCCGGAGATGGGAGCCTCAAAGTGCTCCGTCTGGGGAACCGCTGGGACCTTGCATTCCATCAGGCACTTCGCCGCGACGCAAATGGTGAAGTCATTGAGTTCGATATGGAGCCTTCGCAGGTTGAAGAATTCGCAAAAGACAGCGCTGAAGTTATTCGCGAGCATATCTCTTCAGGTCAGCGATTTGCTGTCGTCGTTGCTCCGGAAGCACGTCAGTACGTGCGCATGATCACTGAACGTATGTTCCCCGCACTGCCAATTCTCTCTCATATGGAAGTGGCCCGCGGCGTTGATATCGAGGCATTGGGATCAATTTCGTGACCTTGGAAAATGCTCCTGAGGCAATCCTAAGTGTCTTCGTGGTCTTTTGCCGCGTCGGAGCATGCCTCATGGCCATGCCGGGTTTTTCGTCGCCACGTGTGATGATCCGTGTTCGCTTGTTTATAGCAATATCTGCAACCCTGGCGATCTCTCCTCTCATATTGGAGGTGGTTGAGCCGATCATCTCAGCTGCGCCTTTGGATGAGTTGCTGCGCATCATTTTTGTTGAACTGTTGATCGGACTGTTGATCGCAGCATTCGGACGAGCCTTCTTCGGAATGCTTCAGATGATGATTGGTGCGGCGGCGAATGCCTCCAGCTTCAACCAGCCTGTCGCTATTGTCGAAGAATTTCAGCAACTGCCACCATTGGCATCTTTGGTTACGCTCACCGCAACTGCCATGCTGTTTATTACCGGTGCGCACGCTGATGTCTTTGTCGGACTTGCCGAGAGCTATAAAACAATTCCAGTCGGGGGAGAGTTTGTTCCAGCTGCCGCGGTAGATCAGTTTTCAACCAAGCTCATGCAAGGCCTGTTGCTTGCATTGCGTATTACAAGTCCGTTTTTGATCTACGGTGTTGTTGTGAACCTGACCTTGGGCCTCACCAACAGATTGATGCCTCAGATGCCAGTCTATTTTGTTGCGCTACCTGTTGTTATGATGGGAGGGCTTTTCATCCTCTGGCAGATCATAACTGAGCTGTTGCGCCTGTTCTATGCTGGGCTCGGCGATTGGTTGGTATTGCAGTAAAGCCATGGATAAAGCACGCATCACACGCCTCCGGCGCATTTTGAAGGTTCAGGAACAAAAAGAGCAGATGATCAAGTACGACATCGCGGTTCTTGATAGCGAAATTCAAAGGTGCGACGAAGAGAGCGAGGAGTTGGTCAGCCACTGGGGACGTCATGAAGGGGAGTTGCGTGAAGTGATGAACCGGGCGATCTCCAGGCGTCTGGAGACCAACAACAGAAATAAGTCTCTGAAGGAAAAGCACAAGGGCGAGTTGCTCGGCAAGTTGCTTGATCAGAAGAGGCAGACCTCCATGACTGAAAAGCATCATGGCAAAGCTCTGGTGTCTTATCACCGGACCGAAGAGAAAAAGCAGCTTCAGGAAATCGCCGAGCTACAGGCGGCGCCTAAGAAGGTCAGGCCCAGATAAGTCTGAGAAATTAGGGTCTTTCCAATTATATATGCCCTTCTTTTGACTAGTGGGAGTGCTCATGGCCATTCAGCCTGTCAGCGATCTTGTTCTGGACGTAATAAATCAAGCCGACCCTTTTGAGGTCAGAGCTGCCACGCGCTCTCTTAAGGCTCCCGCCGTCGTTTCAAAGGATTTGCCCGTCTCTGAGCCATCATGGGCCTTAAGTAGCTTTTCCAGGTTTATGGCGGAAGCTGACAATGCATCCGGCACGGTTCAGGCAAGAGGGCAGGAGGGCGTTGAGAGCTTAAAATCAATGGCCAACCGCTACTCCAAGAAGCTTGAGACAGCTGATCTCGGTGAGAAGCTGGAAAGTGCTGTCTTGCAGACCTTCGTAAAATCCATGCTGCCAAAGGAGACTGAAAACGTCTATGGCGGCGGGACAGCAGGCACCATGTGGAAAGGCTTGATGGCGGAGCAGCTCGCAAACCAACTCGCCAAAACAGGTTCTCTTGGTCTGGCAGAAATGCTCTTGCCAGATACCATTCGTCCAACTCTCCCAAAGCAAGAGGCATAAATGTCTGAGATGATCGACAGTGAGCACAAGGAACTGGTTTTACATGATGAAAAACCAGTGGTTCAGGATACTGGGCAGCTTGATGACACCGACGCTTACATCTTGCCGGAAGACTACATTGCTCTTTCAAAAAGTATCGGACGTGTAGACAAGCTGCTGTCGACTGAAAATGAAGCTCTTATCGGCAAGGGTGACATTGATCTTGAAGAGAGCGCCTATCTCAAAGGCCGCGCGATGCTTGATCTTGATATGGCGGGCAAGGCAGTTGGCCCTGAAAATTTGCCAAGCGAGATCGTTGTCCGGCTTCAGGAACTTCAGGAAAAGCTTGCAGTTAATATGAAGCTGCTGTCGACCCAGCTCAATGCTGTCAAAGAAGTATCTGGTCTCCTGTCGCAAGTGATGAAGGATCATGACTCTGATGGCACCTATGAATCTCTGGTTGGAAGCTGGTAAAAACGTATGTTGAAAGTTCTCGTAACCGGAGTTTGGATCTGTCTCGTCACCGTCGGTGCAGCCTACTTTACAGCTCTGTACAAGACCGACTTTGATCCGATGCTGCAAAAGAATGCGCATTTGGAAGGACTGGATTATCAAAGCACACCGACCATCAACGTTCCAGTACTCGAAGATGGCAAGATCCACGGTTATATTGTGGCGCAGTTTGTGTTCACGGTTGATAGTGAACTGCTTGCAAAGCTGGCGGTTCCACCTCATGCGTTCATCGTCGATGAAGCTTTCCGTATCATTTACAGCAAGGCTGACAAAGAGTTCGCCCAGCTGAAAAAATCTGACCTGAAGGAGTTGACCGACGAGGTCCGTGACCGCGTCAACGAACGCTTCGCGACAGATATCGTGCAGGACGTCCTCATTCAGGACTTTACATTCCATGTGCCTGCGAGTTTGAGGGACAACATTGTTGAAAATGCTGCCAAACAGGCAGCGGCTTCATAATGTATCGACGACGATGATTATCTAGATGAATTGCCAGTATAAAATTTTGCACCGAGCTGTTGGAGTGGTCGACGTACAGGATGAGGGGCGTGATATCAGAGCCAACGCTGTGGTCGTCATGCGCCCTGGAGCTGCCCCTCCCTCCTACGAGATCCTTTACGCCCCTATTAAGCTCTCTCAGATGTCTGCGGGGATGGTTACAGGAATGACACCTCACGGTGAGGTGCGTTTGCGGCTCTCAGGCATTTACGGTGCAAAGCGACCGGTAATTCAAACAGATCAACCATATTTGGTTCTGCTCGGGGCAAGCGGGCGCAACGCCCGGATCGATACCTTTAAAATGCCAAAAACTGAGCAATAAAAAAGCGGAGCACAGGCTCCGCTTTTTGCTTATTGATTGAGATCTCTGAACCTAAGCGTTGTCGCCAGTCTTTTCAGCTTGCTTGACTGCAAAGTTGGTCAGATGGTCCATCATCTCGACAGCTGCCGCTTCTGCCTTCTCTGCATCGTTGTTTGCCAAAGCTTCAGCAAGCTTATGGTGGCGAATAGCAGAATCTTCGAGCTTTTCAGCACCGCGGAAAGCACTCCAGGCCCGGCGGCTCATAGTCTGTAGCGGAGCCACAGCGCGAGCTGTAAACGGGTTCCGAGAGACGGCACAGAGCACTTCATCAAAAACCTTATCTGCACGCAGGTAGCCCTTCACATCGCCTGCACGGGCCTGCGCAAGGATTTCTTCAGCACACTGGTGCAGAGCTTCGCGCTCTTCTGCGGTCGCACGCTTCACGGCGGAAGCGACGAGGAGCTGCTCCAAAGGCTTTCTGGTTTCCAGAACCAGAACGTACTCGGAAGTCTCAATCTCAGAAACAAACAGGCCTTTGCGCGGGCGAATAACGATCAGCCCTTCGGTTGAAAGGCGTTTGATGGCCTCGCGCACTGGAGTCCGGCCGATGCCGGTCCGTTCGCAAAGGTCACCTTCAGTCAGCGCCATGCCAGGCGCAAGGTCAAGGTTGACGATCAGCTCTTCAATCAGACGATAAGCTTTATCGGCAAGGCTCTCCTTTTTATGGGTCGCCAGTATCTGCTCAATAGCCATTGGGTTTCTTTCTCATCCAGGCTTTTTTGTTCTCAGGTGCTGTTCAAAAAAGGACAGCAGTGGCAGCCCTTATAGGCGGCGGAACAGAAAATTGTATTGTTCACTCTCGTAACGTTGAGTGATCCACGAAAAAAGGGCCTGCGTTCAAGCACAGCAGACCTGTCATCTCTTAATATCAGGTTTCCCCTTACCTGAGTATACCTATCTTTGCTGATGTTCAGCAGGAAAATAGTTTCCTCTTAGTATAGGAAAAGCCTGTTTGCTCAGTAATGTGGAGGTTTCTGGTTTGCAGGTGTTTGTTCAACCAGATCCTGAATATCAAGCAGGTGGTCCTTCATCTGTCCCATTGCTGAGACGAGTCGGTCGAGAACCTGTGCCTGATTGGAGACCACATCATTGAGTGTTTCGATCGTTTCGTTCTGGTGTGCGATATGCATTTCCAGTTCGTCGACCCGTTCCTCAAGACTCTTACTCATAACTTATCCTAGAGCGTATCTCCTTGAAGAGCCAATCGGTTCGCAAAAGAGGATACGCATACAAATAACTGAAATGACCTAAGCCAAAGGCAAGTTGCTTCAGTAGGCGTCGTAGGGGCAGGGGTCTTCCAAAACCTCAAACTTGTCAAGTCTGGGGAATGCGGCAGCGCAATAAAAATTCAAAAACACGCAGGATACGGATGTTCTATGGCATCTCTTGTGGGTTTATCCCGTTCTTTTTTACAAGGCGCTATCGATATCTCGCAATATTACCTATCTGGCTAATTGCAATTTGTGTTGATTTCTGATGGTTATCCTATAGGTAAAGATTAGGAAGAAAACGAGAAGCCGTAAACGCAATGACAATTTGGTGATATAGTGTCGCCGTTATGGTAATGCTTTACGGCGACGTTAGGTAACGTCAATCAAGTTCTTCAATGTTAGGGGGATGCATGTCTGAGAGAAGAGAAGAAACGCTGAACCCTCTCGCGGAAGCGGAAAAAGAAACGGGTCACGCCGATCAGGAACTTTTTGGAATTGGCGATCTGGCTGAAGAGTTTGAGATCTCTACCCGATCCATCCGGTTTTATGAGAGTAAGGGTCTGATCTCACCTCAGCGCGTCAATGGTGTGCGTATCTATAACCGCAAAGACAGAGCGCGCCTGGCGTTGATCTTGCGCGGTAAGGCGATTGGTTCCTCTCTTTCCGAGATCAAACACTTCCTGGACCTTTATGGTCAGCACGGGGAAGGGCACCGCCAGCAGCTTGAGTACCTTGGATCTAGAACCGGGGAAGTGCTGAAGGAGCTGAGCGCGAGAAAAGAAGCGCTGGAAGTCACGATCTCCGAAATCCAGTCCATACATGACGAATGTATGGCTAAGCTTTCAGAAGAATAAAAACACTCCAAAACCAGTTAGATAATAGGCTTGTGTGACACGCAATACGCGTATCTGCAGGCCTAAACTCGTATAAGCTACTGATAGTATTGTGTAAAAACTGTTTAAATAATCAAATTCGATTCTAAAGTATAATTACGACACCGCAAATATATGGTAAGAATACCTATGTAATTTCAGGTAAGTAAGAAGGAATAAAACAACCTGAGGATGCAGTTCTAGGTAGTCGTACCGATTAGACAGTGCTTCTGAAATTTTTAATTATTTCCGAAGTCAGAAACGAAACTTAATGTTCTAAAATCGACCATCGAAGAATTAATCGCATATGATTGTGCGATGTCGTTGATTTGGTTTGAGCTATGAGTGGGTAATCTCGTCGCGGAATTACGTGCAAGCCGAAATCGAAAAACCTGAAGACTGTATCTCGCAGGGAAACCGCGTCATGCATCTTTATGTGGAGAAGACGGCCTTCCATCCTTCCGTTGCCGGAGTAGTCTCTCAAAGCCAAAATCCCTGAATAAACTGCAGCAATAAGCAGTGTTGAAGAACAACTGGAACAAGCAATAAAACGGAATGAGAATACCAATGTCCTTGAAAAAAAGCCTCTTGCTTGGTGGTAGCCTGTTCGCAGCAGCAGTTGTGGCTGGCCCTGTAATGGCAAAAACTCTCGTGTACTGTTCTGAAGGATCTCCGGAAGGCTTTACACCGTCTCTGTACACCGCAGGCACCACATTTGATGCAAGCTCGCGTCAGATCTACAACAAGCTGGTGGAGTTCAAGCCTGGCACAACCGAAGTTGCTCCGGCACTGGCTGAAAGCTGGGAAGTTTCTGAGGATGGCAAGGAATACACCTTCCACCTTCGCAAGGGTGTAAAATTCCACGACACAAAGTGGTTCACACCAACCCGTGATTTCAATGCCGATGACGTGATCTTCTCATTCGACCGTCAGGGCAACAAAGAAAACCCATATCATAACGTATCTGGCGGTACCTACGAGTACTTTAACGCCATGGACATGCCTGACCTGATCGACAGCATTGAAAAGATTGACGACTACACCGTCAAATTCAAGCTGACCCGTCCAGAAGCACCAATGATTGCGAACCTTGCAATGGACTTCGCCTCCATCCAGTCTGCTGAATATGCAGACTCAATGGTGAACAGCAAGGACACCTTTGATCAGAAGCCAGTTGGTACCGGTCCTTTCCAGCTCGTTGGCTACCAGAAAGACGCTCTGATCCGCTATAAAGCAAACCCTGATTACTGGAATGGCAAAGCGCCACTCGACAATCTGGTCTTTGCAATCACACCAGATGCATCTGTGCGCTATCAAAAGCTTGCTGCAGGTGAATGTCAGGTGATGGCATATCCAAACCCGGCTGACCTGGATGCAATGTCCAAAGATCCAAACGTCACCCTTCTGCAGCAGGAAGGTCTGAATGTTGGCTACATGGCCTACAACACCCAGCAGGCACCGTTTGATAATCCAAAAGTGCGTAAAGCGCTGAACATGGCTATCAACAAGCAGGCAATTCTGGATGCTGTGTTCCAGGGTGTAGGCCAGATCGCGAAAAACCCGATCCCGCCAACAATGTGGTCTTACAACAACGAAATCGTTGATGACCCATATGATCCGGCAGCGGCAAAGGCAGCCTTGGAAGCAGAGGGCGTCAAAGATCTGACAATGAAGATCTGGGCGATGCCTGTTCAGCGTCCATACAACCCGAATGCACGTCGTATGGCTGAAGTCCTTCAGGCAGACTTCGCGAAAATCGGTGTTAAAGTCGAGATCGTCAGCTACGAGTGGGGTGAGTACCTTAAGCGTTCTTCTGACATCAATCGTGACGGCGCAGTTCTGCTGGGTTGGACTGGTGACAATGGTGACCCGGACAACTTCCTTGCAGTGCTGATGTCTTGCGATGCAGTGGGCGGTTCCAACCGTGCGCAGTGGTGTAATGATGAATTTAATGATCTTGTTGTACAAGCCAAACAGGTATCTGACGTAGATGAACGCACAAGACTTTATGAGGAAGCTCAGGTAGTATTCAAACGTGAGGCGCCTTGGGCAACTATTGCGCACTCTCTTGTCTCTGAGCCGATCAGTGTTCGTGTTGAAAACTACAAGATTGATCCGTTTGGTGGCCATTACTTCTATGGCGTAGATCTGAAGTAGAAATAATTTTCCGCTGGACAATTTGTATCCCGGCGATGTATTCGCCGGGATACTTTTTTGGAAAAGTCTTCCATACCGCAAGTGGTGGCTTGCGGATAAACAATCCTCTGATTGGTGTGACTGAAGTATGCTTCGTCTCATATTAAAAAAACTGGGTTTGCTCATCCCGACCTTTATCGGGGTTACTCTGACCTCGTTCTTCTTCATTCGCCTGCTGCCAGGCGATCCAATTCTGCTTTTGGCTGGCGAACGCGGTGTGAGCCCTGAACGCTATCAAGAACTTATGGTGCAGTTCGGCTACAATGAACCGATCTGGCAACAGTATTTCACTTACTTGGGCAATTTGGTTCAAGGCGATCTTGGCGTATCTATTGTCACAAAACAGCCTGTTCTTCAGGAGTTTATGACGCTCTTCCCGGCAACGGTTGAGCTTGGCCTCTGTGCAATTCTGTTTGCAATCGTCGTCGGGCTTCCTGCTGGTATTATCGCAGCTGTAAAGCGCGGTAAGGCACTGGACCATACTGTTATGACAACAGCGTTGGCCGGTTATTCCATGCCAATCTTCTGGTGGGGCCTGCTGCTGATCATCTTCTTCTCCGGCATTTTGGGGTGGACACCTGTTTCAGGTCGTATCTCTCTGTTGTACTGGATTGAGCCTGTTACAGGCTTCATGTTGATCGACACATTGCTCTCAGATGAGCCTGGTGCATTCATCTCGGCTGTAAGCCATCTGATTCTCCCAACCGTCGTTCTGGGCACTATTCCACTGGCAGTTATTGCGCGTCAGACGCGCTCTGCCATGTTGGAAGTTCTGGATGAAGATTATGTGCGTACTGCACGTGCAAAGGGTCTCTCCAACTTCCGTGTGGTCGGCATTCATGCTCTGCGGAATGCGCTTATTCCGGTCATCACCATTATTGGTTTGCAGATCGGCGTGCTGTTTGGCGGCGCAATCCTGACAGAGAGCATCTTCTCCTGGCCGGGAATCGGCAAGTGGATGGTTGATAGTATTTTCCGTCGTGACTACCCGGTTGTGCAGGGCGGTCTTTTGATGATTGCTGCAATCGTCATGATCGTGAACCTGATTGTGGACCTGATGTACGGTCTGGTTAATCCGAAAATTCGGCATACGGAGTAAATCATGGCTGACGTGACACAAAATTCCGGACCGGATACCCGGTTTGAACTTATCGTCAATTTCTGGAGACATTTCCGCACCAACAAAGGGGCTGTTGCGGGTCTGATCTTCTTCCTGACGCTTGTTGTGATTGCTGTGGGAGCAGCTTTTATTGCACCTCATTCACCAATCGAACAGTACCGCGATGCGCTGCTCCTGCCACCAGCATGGCAGGAAGGTGGAAGCTGGTCTTACGTTCTTGGCACAGATGCTGTGGGTCGTGACCTGCTGTCTCGCCTGATTTACGGCAGCCAGTTCTCGCTCTTCATTGGTGTGGTGGTTGTATCTGTTGCGCTTGTTGTTGGTGTGTGTCTCGGTCTGGTGGCCGGTACGTTTGGTGGTTGGGTTGATACCATCATCATGCGTATCATGGACATCATTCTGGCATTTCCGTCCTTGCTGCTGGCCTTGGTGCTTGTTGCTATTCTCGGCCCATCGCTCCTCAACGCGATGATCGCGATCGCGATTGTGCAGCAGCCATACTATGTGCGTCTCACCCGAGCATCAGTGATGTCCGAAATGAGCCGTGAGTATGTGATGGCCGCGCGTGTTTCCGGTGTTGGTACTCTGCGTCTGATGTTCGTGACTGTGCTGCCAAACTGTATGGCTCCACTCATCGTGCAGGCAGCGCTTTCCTTCTCCACCGCGATCCTTGATGCAGCGGCTCTGGGCTTCCTCGGTATGGGTGCTCAGCCACCTCAGCCGGAATGGGGCACAATGCTTGCTGAATCTCGCGAGTTCATCCTGCGTGCGCCATGGGTTGTAACTTTCCCGGGTATTGCGATTTTAACCACAGTGCTGGCAATCAACTTGATCGGTGATGGCCTGCGTGATGCTCTCGATCCTAAACTGAAGAGGAGCTGACGATGGCCCTTCTTGAAATTGAAAACCTAACGGTTGAATTCGACACGGTTGATGGACGTTTCCGGGCTCTGGATGGCGTGAGCTATTCCGTTGACGCAGGTGAAGTTCTTGCTGTTGTGGGTGAAAGTGGATCTGGTAAATCTGTAGCCATGTTGGCTGTTATGGGCCTGCTGGCCAACAACGGTCATCTGTGGGCGGACAAGCTGGAGTTCGAAGGTTATGACCTTCTGACCATGTCTGCAAAAAAGCGCCGCGAGATCATTGGTAAAGACATTTCCATGATCTTCCAGGAGCCAATTGCAAGCTTGAACCCATGCTTCACTGTGGGCGCTCAGATTGATGAGACCCTCAAAGAGCACACCACGATGAGCCGCGGTGAACGCAAAACACGGGCGATTGAGCTGCTCGACTCCGTCGGGATGCCTGAATCTGCGAAGGCGCTGAAAAAGTACCCGCACCAGATGTCCGGTGGTCAGTGCCAACGTGTGATGATTGCCATGGCAATTGCGTGTAAGCCAAAGCTGCTGATCGCTGATGAGCCAACAACTGCGCTCGACGTGACCATTCAAAAGCAGATCCTCGATCTGCTCCTTGATCTGCAGAAAGAAAGCGGCATGGGCCTGATTATGATCACTCATGATATGGCAGTGGTTGCTGAAACGGCTGACCGTGTGGTGGTTCAGTACAAAGGCAAGAAGATGGAAGAGTCAGATGTTCTCTCACTCTTTGAAAGCCCAAAGAACCCATACACCAAGGCTCTGCTTTCCGCGCTTCCTGAAAACGCAACAGGTGATCGTTTGCCAACGGTCTCTGATTTTCACCTCGGCGATGAAGGAGCTGCATAATGGCTGACGATATCATCCTCGAAGCGCGCAATCTGGTTCGCGAATATCGCACCAAAGAAGGTATCTTCGGAAAAGAGCATGTTAACCGTGCTCTGAAGGGCATCAGCTTTTCTCTGGAACGCGGCAAGACGCTTGCTGTGGTGGGAGAATCCGGCTGCGGCAAGTCCACACTGGCGCGTATCCTGACCTTGATCGATCCGGCAACAGCAGGGGAGCTTCTCATTGAGGGCAACCCGATCGACATCTCAAAGGAAAAGCTGTCCAAGGACATGCGCTCCAAGGTGCAGATCGTGTTCCAGAACCCGTATGGGTCTTTGAACCCGCGCCAGCGTGTTGGTGATGTTCTCACCGAACCTTTGATGATCAACACCAACTTGTCTCCAGCTGAGCGCCGCGACAAGGCGATGGAAATGCTGGTGAAGGTCGGTCTTGGCCCTGAGCATTTTAACCGCTATCCGCACATGTTCTCTGGTGGTCAGCGTCAGCGTATCGCGATTGGTCGTGCACTGGTTCTCAACCCGTCACTCCTCATTCTTGATGAGCCTGTTTCAGCGTTGGATCTGTCCGTTCAGGCTCAGATCCTGAACTTGCTGGCTGATTTGCAGGATGAGTTCAACCTGACTTACCTGTTCATTTCCCACGATTTGTCTGTGGTGCGCTACATCGCGGACAAGGTCATGGTGATGTATTATGGCGAAGTGGTTGAGTACGGCACGCGCGACGAAGTGTTTGGAAATCCTCAGCATGAGTATACCCAGACACTGTTCAACGCGACGCCTCAGGCAGACATCGCTCACATCAAAGCGCGGCTTGCCGCTTCTCACTAAGCTGATTGTGTAGTTTGAAAATTAAAAGGGCGGTTCCCATCGGGGAGCCGCCCTTTGTCATTTCATTAACGATTTTCCCAATTAAGTGCAATGTTGAAACAATTTCTTTGAAAAATGCGCAATTAAGAGGAGATTTTACCGAGAATTACGTATAAGGTACTCCCGTTTGCAGCTGTTGCATATGGGGTGTGCTGGGGAGGACACGATGCAGCGGAGGAGGGCTTATTTTGTGCTCTATCCGCGCTATTTCTTCCTGAAATCATTCTGAACATGGCTTCTTCTTTGAGAAGAGGTTCGTAGGCTTGAGGTGAGCCTGCGGTGTGGCGCTGCAAAATCCTATGAGAAGAACTGCATCAAGCAGCTTCGATAAATGATCAAAGGCCTTGGCTTTTGCATTCACTTTAGGTGATTGGGGACACGAGAAATGAAAAAATCAATTCTTATGGGCAGTGTGTTGGCTGCAACAATGGCGTTTGCTGCACCAAGCATGGCCAAAACACTGGTATACTGCTCAGAAGGTTCTCCTGAGGGCTTCACACCAGCGCTCTACACAGCAGGCACAACATTTGATGCGTCTTCTAAAAACATATTTAATAGGCTGGTTGAATTCGAGCGTGGCACGACAAAGACTGTTCCAGGACTAGCTGAAAGCTGGGACGTATCTGAAGATGGTAAGGAATACACCTTCAAGCTGCGTAAGGGCGTAAAATTCCACACCACCAAAGACTTCACTCCAACGCGTGATTTCAACGCGGACGACGTGATCTTCTCCTTCGACCGTCAGGGCAACAAAGAAAACCCATACTTCAGCGTTTCCGGCGGTAACTACGAATACTTCAACGCAATGTCCATGCCTGATCTCATCAAAGAGATCGTGAAGGTAGACGACTACACTGTGAAGTTCGTTCTGACTCGTCCAGAAGCTCCAATGATCGCAAACCTTGCGATGGATTTTGCTTCCATTCACTCTGCTGAATACGCAGAGAAGATGATGGACAATCAGGATGCCTTCGATCAGAACCCTGTTGGCACCGGCCCATTCCAGCTGGTTGGCTACCAGAAAGATGCGTTGATCCGCTATAAAGCAAACCCGGATTACTGGGCTGGCAAAGCACCGCTTGACAATCTGGTATTTGCGATCACTCCAGACGCATCCGTTCGCTATCAGAAGCTGAAAGCTGGCGAATGTCACGTAATGCCTTATCCAAACCCAGCTGACATTGCAGCAATGAAGGATGATCCATCGATCAACCTCATGCAGCAGGAAGGCCTGAACGTTGGATATCTGGCATACAACACTAAGCAGGCGCCTTACGACAATCCAAAGGTGCGTAAAGCGCTGAACATGGCTGTCAACAAACAGGCAATTCTGGATGCAGTGTTCCAGGGTGCTGGTAAAGTCGCTTCCAACCCAATCCCGCCGACCATCTGGTCTTACAATGCAGACCTTCAGGATGATAAGTATGATCCGGTTGCTGCAAAAGCTGCTCTGGAAGCAGAAGGCGTCAAAGATCTGAAGATGAAGATCTGGGCGATGCCTGTTCAGCGTCCATACAACCCGAACGCACGTCGTATGGCTGAAGTTATTCAGGGCGACTTCGCGAAGGCTGGTGTTGACGTTGAGATCGTTTCCTACGAGTGGGGTGAGTACCTGAAGCGCTCTAAAGAGCTGGACCGTGACGGTGCTGTTCTACTGGGCTGGACTGGTGACAATGGTGACCCGGACAACTTCCTCGCAGTTCTTCTCGGCTGTGACGGCGTTGGTGGTTCCAACCGCGCTCAGTGGTGCAACGCTGAGTTTGAAGACCTGATCCAGAAAGCGAAAGTAACTGCAGACGTTGCTGAGCGTACCAAGCTTTATGAGCAGGCACAGGTGGTCTTCAAGCGTGAAGCTCCATGGGCGACCATCGCTCACTCTGTTGTATCTAAGCCAGTCTCAGTTAACGTAAAAGACTTCAAGATTGACCCATTCGGAGGTCACATCTTCTACGGCGTTGACCTCAAGTAATTCAGAGTTCTCTCTGGAATGCGAAAAGCCCCGGCCATGTGCTGGGGCTTTTTTGTTTCTGTATGCCAGTGTGTAAAGACTTATCCCCCTGGCTCAAAACCATGCCCATACTAAGCGCATGCCTACGTAACGGGCTGCTGGCGGAGCGACCGTCAGTGTGTCGTAGGCTGGGTTGGGCTGTTGGAAGACGTAACGCACCTTTCAGTGGTCCGGTGAACCGAACTTCAAACGTGACCGCATGGTTTGAGGGGAAGGGCCCAGGACTATAGGGTATCACGCGGTGATAGATGCAGATGTACCGGCAGTAAAACCTGCTTTTGCAGATGCGTTTGTCAAAGACGGAGGAACTGTTCGGGCATGGAAACGTGTCTGGATAAGCCATTGTCTTTTCAGGAAACTGACTATCGTGCCTTATAGGCAAAAGAGGCGACGTTGTTCATTCAAAGAAAGCCCGGGCAAGGCGTGTAGCCAATGCCGAAGAAACTAACTTACCAAACAGCGCAGGTATTGCCTGCCGCCTTGCTCATCCCGACTTCCGGGAATTCTGTTCCACCACTGCATGGAAGGCCATGCGGTGCTTTAAGTGCTTGTTTATCTGCCAAGAAATCAGTGACTAGTTCCAATTACCAGATGGATTGCCCCGCACGGCTTAAAGTAGCATCAGTCCCATACATATAGATAATGGGCTGGGAGAGCGTGAGCTGATGGACAATTATTTAAAAGAGTTCCCGAACAAAGAAGGCTACTTCGGTGAGTATGGCGGTGCATTTCTGCCACCTGAGCTGGTGCCTCAGTTCGAAGAGATCGCGAAAGCCTACGAAAAGATCTCTGGCGATGCATCCTACATCAACGAGCTGCGCTACATCCGCAAGCACTTTCAGGGCCGCCCAACCCCCATCTCGCATGCACGCAATCTGTCCAACCGGATTGGCTCAGGCGCGAACATTTACTTAAAGCGGGAAGACCTGAACCACTCCGGCGCCCACAAGCTCAACCACTGCATGGCAGAGGCTCTGCTGGCAAAACATATGGGCAAGAAGAAACTCATCGCAGAAACCGGGGCAGGCCAACACGGCGTGGCCTTAGCAACAGCTGCAGCTTACTTTGAGCTAGACTGCGAAATTCACATGGGTGAAGTGGACATCGAGAAAGAGCATCCAAATGTTGTCCGCATGCAGTTATTGGGTGCAAAGCTCGTACCGGTTGGTTTCGGCGGTCGCACGCTGAAAGAGGCAGTGGACTCTGCGTTCACATCCTATCTGGAGCAGGCCGATGAGGCGCTGTTCGCAATCGGCTCTGTGGTAGGCCCGCACCCATTCCCGCGTATGGTACGTGACTTCCAGCAGATCGTAGGCATCGAGGCCCGTGAGCAGTTTACCGAGATGACCGGCAATCTGCCAGACCATGCTGTGGCATGTGTTGGTGGCGGCTCAAACGCAATGGGCCTCTTCTCTGGCTTCATTCAGGATAAATCAGTCAAGCTGCACGGTGTCGAGCCAATGGGCAAAGGGCCTGAGCTTGGGCAGCACGCAGCAACCATGACGTTCGGCAAGCCGGGCATGCTCCATGGTTTCAAGTGCCGTGTTCTGGAAGATGAAGCAGGCAACCCTGCGCCAGTGCATTCAATTGCCTCTGGTTTGGACTACCCAGGTGTCGGACCTGAACACTCCTACCTGCATGATATCGGTAAGGTGCACTACAGCTCAGCGACCGATGATGAGACCCTGCAAGCCTTCTGGGCACTCTCGCGTTATGAGGGGATCATTCCTGCACTGGAAAGCTCTCACGCAGTCGCATATGCGATGAAGCTCGCCAAGGAGTGTCCGGGAGAGACAATCCTCGTCAATCTGTCGGGGCGTGGTGATAAGGATCTGGATTATGTCGCCGACAACTTCGGTACAGGCGAAGATCTGAAGATATAAGAAGGACAGAGAAGGGGGGCTTCGGCTCCCTTTCTTAACGCGGATCGAATAGTTTAATCAGGCGTTCCGATTTCGGATCGCGACAAAAGAAGTGTAAGAAACGCCGCCTGCGCCTGAGATAAAGGCTGCAACATCACGTGCCGGGCCGCCATACATCACGGTTTGGAAAACAACCACGAAAAAGAACAGCATCACAGACGCTGCAAAAGTCTTGCCGATAAACAAAAATATCCGGTTCATAGACGTGGTCCTGATCTTTAAATCTGCCCAAATTTCAGAAGCCCATCTTAGAAAAACTGTTTCAGACTTTCAAAGAATTTCTGCTTCAAAACAAAGAGTTGTGATGTGCACCACGAAAACTCCAAGGCACAACATGTTTCCAAACCCTCTGGGGCAATATGGGGAGGCAGAGTGTATGTACAAGGAAAATAATGGAAGAAAATAAAAAAGCCTCCGCGAATAATCGGGAAACTGAAAGCCTTCATAAGAAGGAATGGTGGGCGATGAGAGACTCGAACTCCCGACATCTTCGGTGTAAACGAAGCGCTCTACCAACTGAGCTAATCGCCCCCGTAGGGTGGTACGCCGTGTGGCGTGAGGAGGTGTTTAGGGCCTTTGACGGGTTCTCGCAAGCCCCTGAAGAAACTTTTCCCAAAAGAATTCCAAATATATCGCTGGAGGCGGCCCCGTTGACACCATAGGCTTCGCATTACTTATATTTTTCAGAGGGTTGAGCTTGGTGATAACTTGCATAAGGCATGTTGCTCACACTTAGGAGTTGTCTGCGTGTCGAACGACGAACAAAGAACAGCTTCGCCACATAAAGCCGATAGGCGGTGAACAGAGCAAGCGAACCGCTAAGACCAATCAAAATGAGGTCAGGCGTCTTGGAACCAAGCACTGGTGCAAGGATACTGATGAGTGTTGGACCTGCAACACTGCCTGCAGCCCAGATGAAAAGCAGATAGGTCGACAACGCAACACTGCTCTCCGGCTTCCGTTCAAATGCGTGTGCCACGCAGATGGATTGCAGCGGGAAGGAGAGACCTCCAAGAACAACCAGCACCAGACCCAACATGCTCAGCAGATGATAATTACGCAGGAAGCCAGAGTTCCAGCCAGTGAACGGATCAGCAATCAGGAAGGTAACCATGATGACGGTGATCAGTGCCGAAGAGCCAAGAATGAGCCATCTGCGGTCCATGCGGTCAGCAAGAGAGCCAAACGGCCATTGGAACATCAGGCGGCCAATATAGATCATCGCAATCATAAGAGCTGTGGTGCTGCCTCCAACCCCGGCCTTGGACAGGGAGTAGGGCACAATCGTCAAAAGACTGGTGACGATAGCACCGGAAGCAAAAGCACCCAGCACAGCCACAGGAGACTGAGCCCAAATCTCTTTGAACTTAATGCGCTTGGCTTTGTATGTGCGTGGTGGCACAGAGCGGGTCATGCAGAGCAATACAACAGCTGCAAGCAGTACAGCGCTGAGCAGTTCCAGCATTTGCAAAGGAACCTCGGTGAATTTGGCAACGAAAATCTGTGAGAGAATGGCCATTGCACCAATCACAATGGAGTTCACAGATAAAATACGCCCACGAACTTCGTCTTTGATAGACTCATTCAGCCATGCATCAGCTGTGGCAAACAAAACCGCAAATGCCGCCCCCATGAAGAACCGGAGTACAGTCCAGAAAATGATGCTCTCTGTGTTCTTGAAAAGCAAAACGAGAAGAGCTGTCAAACCAGCAGCACCAGCAAAGGCTCTGATGTGTCCGATCCGGTTGATCATGCGCACACCACGCATACACCCAACCATAAAACCAAGAGAGTAAGCCCCTGCCACAAGGCCAGCTTGAGAGGCAGAGCCGCCAATGCTGGCGATCTGAAGCGGCAAGCTTGTTAGCAAAGCAGAGCTCGCCAGTTGCGCAAGCGCACTAGCCAGAATGATCGCAAACAGCGAAACGAGTGAAGCTTTAACCATGCAGCCATTGACCTGCACCTGATGTGGCGCAGTGTTCCCGTGTTGATGTTCATTTACTGGAAAACAGAGCTTTCCGATTGACTGAATGTTTCGCAGGGGAATGTGACTGCATTGAGCGAAAAATCGAACCAAGCAGTGATTTATTGATGGGATTTACGTGGGGGAATTGAGACGGATTTGCGGCTGTAAACAAAACTGCCGCCCACTGAACAAACAGGGGCGGCAGAGTATCTTGTATCTATATCAGAGAGTTAGGTCGGTGCGTTCTCAGCACTCAACTCTTTGACTGCCGCTTCCAGCTGATTGTAGTGAGAAATCACCACATCAGGCCCCAGTTCGCGGACAGGAATGTCTGTGTAACCGAAATCCACGGCGATCACGGGCAGGCCAGCGTTACGTGCAGCGCTGATGTCAGCCTTGGAATCGCCAATGAAAATGGAGCCTGCGCGGGAGCCACCGGCAATGTCGATTGCACCAAAGACTGGCATCGCATCCGGCTTGTTCTTGGAGAAGGTGTCTCCGCCCACAACAGCGTCAAACAGGTGTTCCATGTCCATGGCACGAACCAGCGGTTTAGCCAGTTTTTCCAGTTTGTTTGTGCAGATAGCTGTTTTCCAGCCAACAGCTCTCAGCCGCGCAACTGTTTCCAGCGCCTGCGGAAAAGCATGGGTCTTATCTGCAATATGAGTCTCGTAGTAGCGAATAAACTTAGCAAGCAATGGTTCCAGAACTTCATCTGTCACTTCAATCTTGCTCGCCTCGAGCCCACGGCTCATCAGCACTTTCACGCCAGCGCCGACCATTTTCCTGACCCGTTCAGGCTCAATGGCTTCAAACCCGGCTTCTACCAAAACATGATTCATCGACGCTGTGAGGTCTCCCATGGTCTCCAGGAGAGTACCGTCTAGGTCGAAAACCAGAACTGGTGTTGTCATACTTAAGCTCGTTTCTGTTGAGAAAATCCGCGCCACACTACCGAAATTCACCGTGAAGTCAATTTGCGAGGAAAACCTATAGTGTGTTGGGTGGATTGCTGCTTGGCGGGACACACACCTCATGGTAATCAGCAGGAGTTATGTCACAGTAGACCCAAGCGCAATAACTAGGCAGAATTGTTCTTGTCTGTGAACGTTTCCGAACAAGCTTTGGGTCCGGGGAAGAGAAATTAGTCAGATGGCAATGAGTTTGAAGGCGCAGGCCGCAGCTGCAGCACTCAAGGAAGTTAAGCCCGGCATGAAGCTGGGGATAGGTTCTGGATCAACAGTCAATGAACTGATCCGCCTTCTGGCAGAGATGGTGAAGGATGGCTTTGAGATCATCGGCGTGCCAGCCTCATCTTATTCCCAAGCTCTTTGCGATGAGCTGGGAGTGCCGTTGACCACACTGGATGAAACGCCAGTGCTGGATCTGGTTATTGATGGGGCGGACGAAATTGATCCGCAGTTAAACCTTATCAAAGGCGGCGGCGCGGCGCTGCTTCGCGAAAAAATTATTGCGGCGGCTTCCGGAAGCATGCTTGTGATTGCTGATGAGAGCAAAATTGTTGATACCCTCGGAAAGTTTCCGCTTCCCGTGGAGGTTGTTCCGTTCGGGCTTGAGGCCACTCGCCAGATGATGCAAAACAGCTTGGACGCTGAGGGGCTGCAAGGTGAGATGATCCTGCGTATGGCAGGGGAAAAGCCACTTGTAACCGATAACGGCAACTACATTCTTGATTGCCACCTACAGGCAATCAGCAGCCCGAAGTCACTGGCAAAACGCCTGGAGGTTATTCCAGGTGTCGTTGAGCACGGGTTGTTTATTGATATGGCAGTACGGGCCTATGTTGCCGGTACTGATGAAATTCGTGTCTTGGAACCTTAAGCTGTCCCGACAGTCATTTTAGGACAGCTGATTAAAATATAGGGGAGCCATTTTATGCTCGCTAAGTTCAAGTCTGCAGCAATTGCAGGTGTTGCATCACTGGTCGTTGCTGGTGTGCTGATTTCCAGCCCGGTTATGGCTCAGGACAATTCCATTTCTGAAAGCCACATCGAAGCTGCAAAAGCGGCTGTTCGTGCAACAAAATCCATCGAGAACTTCGATAACATCCTTCCAGATGTTGCAGAGCGTACTCGTACCCTGTTTATTCGTTCCAATCCGGCAATGAGCGCTGAGATCGACATCGCTGTGAATGAGGCTGCTGTTGAACTTATCCCGCGCCGTCAGGAGCTGGATCGTGTGATCTACGAAGTTTGGGCTCGTCGCTTCTCTGAAGAGCAGCTCAATGAAATCGCAACCTTCTACAACTCCGACACCGGTAAGCGTCTTGCTGACCTGTCCGGTACACTGTCTGCATTGACGATCGGTGCTGCAAAGCAGTGGAGCGATGCGGTCAGCACCGACATGGTTGCAATTTCACGGAAGAAACTTGCTGAAATGGCTGCTCAATAAGCGATCACGAAATCGCAATCCAAAATGAACAGTTAGATCAGATACGCCCCTTGAAATTTGGGCGTATCTGGCCCAAATCTGAGCCTACGTTTTTATAAGACAAGACCTTAGAGCGTAACGAAACGCCGTTGCATAAGGTTTATTGCAAACGAAAGTGGGCTGTAATGACTAATTTCGACTACGATCTCTTTGTTATTGGGGCTGGTTCTGGCGGCGTACGTGCAGCGCGCATCGCAGCAACCCATGGCGCCCGTGTCGGTATTGCTGAAGAATTTCGCTATGGCGGGACCTGCGTTATCCGCGGCTGTGTTCCCAAAAAACTCTTTGTCTACGCATCTAAATTCACCGAGGAATTTGCAAATGCGGACGGGTATGGCTGGAGCCTGAACGGCACGCCAACCTTCGACTTTGATAAGCTTGTCGAGAATAAAGACAAGGAAATTACCCGTCTGGAAGGCATTTATCGCCGCAACCTGGATAAGTCCGGCGTTGAATTGCACGACAGCCGCGCAGTGATTGAGGGCCCGAATACTGTTCGCTTGCTATCAACTGATCAAGTCATCACAGCTGAACGTATCCTTGTAGCTGTTGGCGCAACGCCGAACGTTGATGCAGGTCTTGTCGGCTGCGAACATACGATCACATCCAATGAGGCGTTCCACCTTTCCGAGTTCCCGAAGCGAACCATAGTTGTCGGTGGCGGTTACATCGCTGTCGAGTTCGCTGGCATCTTCAACGGCATGGGATCCGAGACCACGCTTTTGTATCGCGGTGAAGAAATCCTGCGCGGTTTCGATATGGACGTGCGTACCGGTCTGCATGAGCAGATGGTAGAAAAAGGTATCACCGTCAAAACCAAGTCCACCATTGCATCCATTGAGAAGCATGAGGGCGGTCTGACAGTGACCACGCACGCCGGTGAAGTGATTGAAGCCGATCAGGTGCTCTACGCGATCGGACGACGCCCGAACACAGCAGGCCTCGGTCTCGAAGAAGCTGGCGTTGAACTCGACAAAGCAGGTGCAATTGTCGTTACTCCGCAGAGCCAGAGCTCTGTGCCAAGTATCTTTGCTGTGGGCGATGTCACCAACCGTGCCAACTTGACGCCAGTTGCGATCCGTGAAGGCCATGCCTTTGCAGACAGCACCTATGGTGGCAACGAGTGGCATGTCGATCACTCTATGATCCCGACCGCAGTCTTCTCTCAGCCTGAGATCGGCACCGCAGGTCTGACGCAGGAAGAAGCTGAGGCGCGCTTCGACAATATTGATATCTACTCCTCATCCTTCCGTCCGATGAAGAACACCCTTTCTGGCAAACCTGGCAAGATGTTCCTCAAGATGCTGGTGGATGCGGATACCAACAAAATCCTCGGCATTCACATCATGGGCCCAGACTCTGGCGAACTTATCCAGATCATCGGTGTGACCCTGTCGATGGGTGCCACCAAGTCGGACTACGACCGCACCATTGCGGTGCATCCGACTGCTGCGGAAGAATTGGTGACAATGCGCGAACCATCTGAGCGTATCCGCAAGAATTAAACTTTAGTTGACTTCCAAAGAGCCGCTAGTCTTTGCTAGCGGTTCTTTTTTGTCTTGCTGCCGGAGCAGGGCATCTTTCTCGTTTTGATAGGAATACCCGTGACTGACCTCACACAGGACCAGATTTGCTATTTTGGTTATGGCTCTCTCGTAAATGAAGAAACATTGCCCGCAGGCACGACAGTGGTAGCCGGACAACTGAGTGACTGGAAGCGGGAATGGCGTGGTTGCTCCAAAGGCAAAGAAGGCAATGGCCGCATGTCAGGCGTTGGTGTTTGCGCATTAGGTGTCCGTCGTGAAGAGGGCTCTGTCATTCGTGGTGCGATGGTGCTTGATACAAAAGCAAACCTGCCTGTGCTGGATAAACGTGAATGGCATTATAACCGCAAATCCCTCAGTGATGATAGTTTCGTGCCCGATTGTGGCAGGCAGATGCCATCAGACACGTTCCTCTATCAGGTGCAGGATCAGTACGCGCACTGGGGCAATGACGAGCACCCAATCCTGCAAAGCTATGTTGACTGCGTCATGGCTGGATTCCATCGCCTATGGGGTCATGAAGGATTGTTGCACTTCATGGAAACCACGGACGGCTGGGATCGTGTACCAATTCTAAATGATCGCGCAGAGCCGTTTTATCCGCGTGCTATTGTTCTGTCCAAAGAACTTGCGGGCACGATTGACGATCTGCTGAAATCTGTGAATGCTCAATATTTAAATCGCTGAAATTAGGTTCATGGTTCGCGAGTGTGAACGCTTCATGTATCTTTACACAAGTGTTCATCTGCGATCTTGAAGGGCGCTTTGAAATAATTGTCTATCAAGTTCTAATTTATTAGAACATAGTAGCTCTAAAGCAGATTGGTTTGATGGATTCTCATAGGGCCTGATTTTTTTGAGGTATCCTCAACCTACAGCGATAAAACAACGTATACGTCCCCCTAGTCAGATAAACGGGCTGCGTGTATAAGCCTTTCTGGGCTTTTGTCTCATGATGAGAACAGCTCAAAGAATTAACGCTGCCAAAGAGAGGCGCATAGGGCGCGCTGGCAGCATTCCGTATTGATGGAGTTTTAAAATGGCGGACAAATGGACACCGGATTCCTGGCGATCAAAACCGATCGTGCAGGTACCGGACTATCCAGATAAGGAAGCAGTGGCAGACGTTGAAAGTCGCCTAGCAACTTATCCGCCGCTCGTGTTTGCAGGTGAGGCGCGCAAGTTGAAAGCGCAGCTCGCTGATGTTGCCGAGGGGCGTGGATTCCTCTTGCAAGGTGGTGATTGTGCGGAGAGCTTTGCAGAGCATCACGCTGATCACATTCGCGACTTTTTTAGAGCATTCCTGCAAATGGCCGTGGCGCTCACCTATGGTGCGCAGCAGCCAGTTGTAAAAGTGGGCCGTATTGCTGGTCAGTTTGCAAAACCGCGTTCTTCCAATATTGAGAAGAAGGGCGATATTGAACTGCCTAGCTACCGTGGTGACATCATCAACGGTATCGAGTTCAACGAAGACTCTCGTATTCCAGACCCTGAGCGTCAGGTGAAAGCCTACCGTCAGTCTGCTGCGACGTTGAACCTGATCCGTGCGTTCGCGCAAGGTGGTTTTGCCAATCTGGATCACGTCCATCAGTGGATGCTCGGCTTCGTAAAAGACAGCCCGCAGGCACACCGCTATCAGGAAATGGCAGATCGTATTTCCGACGCCGTCTCCTTCATGCGTGCTTGCGGTGTTGATCCCGACAACACACCTCAGCTGCGTTCCACCGATTTCTTCACCAGCCATGAAGCATTGCTTCTGGGCTACGAAGAAGCGCTGACACGCATCGATTCCACCACTGGCGAATGTTACGCAACATCCGGCCATATGCTCTGGATCGGTGATCGTACGCGTCAGTTGGATCATGCACATGTTGAATTCTTCCGTGGCATCAAGAACCCGATTGGCCTCAAATGTGGTCCATCTCTTGATCCTGAAGAGCTGATCAAGCTGATCGACGTTCTGAACCCTGAAAACGAAGCTGGTCGCTTGACACTGATCACCCGTTTCGGTCAGGACAAGGTGTTCGAACATCTCCCAGCTATGGTACGCGCTGTTGAGCGTGAGGGTAAGAAAGTTGTTTGGTCCTGTGACCCGATGCACGGCAATACCATCACAGCAAACGGATACAAAACGCGTCCGTTCGAGCGTATTCTGCGTGAAGTAGAAGCATTCTTCGCGGTTCACCGCGCTGAAGGCACTCATGCAGGTGGTGTTCACGTCGAAATGACTGGCCGTAATGTGACCGAATGTACTGGTGGTGCACGCGCACTGTCCGCAGAACAACTCGGTGATCGTTACCACACCCATTGTGATCCTCGCCTCAATGCGGATCAGGCTCTGGAGCTGGCGTTCAAAATCGCAGAGAACCTCAGAAAAGAATCTGATACACGCCTTGTAGTGAACACTTAACTCTATCTAGAGTATTCATATGATGATCAGGGGTTGCACATTGTGCAGCCCCTCTTTTTTTGATAAATATTTATATGCGAAGCACATAGAAAATTGGAATGATGTGCCTCCTGCCTTTCGCTGCCCGATGTTTTTCTAGGTTTTTTCGCCCTCAGGGAGAGTTTGTTGCTTCAGAGCGATTCTTTGTTGTCTGGCTATTCAATCCTTATTGTGGATGACAACAACTACATGCGTTCCATCTTGCGCACTATGATCTCCGGCTTTGGCGTGCGTTCCATCTACGAAGCAGGCGACGGGGCCGACGCGATCGCAATTCTGCTCGATCGCAGGCCCGATATTGTGCTGTGCGACTGGATCATGCACCCGATTGATGGCAATGACTTCCTCCGTATTCTCAGGCAGGACGAAGATTCTGAAATTGCCAAGACCCCGGTAATCGTCATTACGGCTGATTCCCGCCGTTCCGTTGTTGTGGCGGCGCGCAATGCTGGCGTAAATTACTTCCTTGCCAAACCAATCGCGCCCGCAATTTTGTATGATCGCCTGAAGGCCATCGTGATGCAGGGGGATGAGCCTATTCAGGCCAGGGACATGGCACAGATGCCAATGGGTACAAGGTTGCAACAGCATCTGGACCTCATGGCAAAGGCGAAAGATTCTGGGCAGGTGAAGAAGAAGTCGTCAGATTGATTTTCACCCTGTGAATCCTTTCCTCAACCGTCAACTATGTGATGGATCGACTTTTCTCTGCTACAAAAACGCGGTACACGAGAACCAAAGCTATTAAAGCTCGAAGCAAACAGGGCCACCCCTTCCATCCACTAAAGCCTTTGAAGTTTATATGATGATTAAAGACCAGTTCCGTTTGGCCGTCGTACAGGCCAACCCTTGCCTTGGTGATATCTCCGGTAATGCTGAGAAAGTGCGTCATCACCGAAAGCTAGCCGCCGAACAAGGCGCTGATCTGGTTTTGTATTCTGAACTGTTTTTGGCTGGCTATCCGCCAGAGGATCTGGTCTTGAAGCCAGCCTTCGTAGCTGCCTGTAAGCGTGAACTGGAAGGCTTGGCCAAAGAAACGGCTGATGGTGGTCCCGCACTGCTCGTTGGCCTGCCATGGGCCGAAGAGGATAAGCTCTACAACGCCGTCGCACTGCTCGACAACGGCAACATTGAGGGCCTGCGTTACAAGGTCGACCTGCCAAACTATGGCGTTTTCGATGAAAAGCGTGTCTTCGATGCTGGGCCCAATCCGGGTCCGATGAGTTTCCGTGGTGTGCGCCTTGGCGTTCCGATTTGTGAAGACACATGGTCCGATGAGGTTTGCGAATGTCTGGAAGAGACAGGCGCTGAAATCCTGCTGGTTCCAAATGGGTCTCCTTACTACCGTGATAAAATAGATGAGCGCATGCAGATCATGCTCTCTCGTGTTGTCGAAACGGGCCTTCCGCTCGTGTATTGCAATCAGGTTGGTGGTCAGGATGAGCTCGTGTTTGATGGCGCATCCTTCGCCCTCAATCATGATCGCTCATTGGTGATGCAACTCGGTCAATTCACCGAGGAAACAGATTACCTCGACTTCAATAAAGATGCAGAAGGTCTGTGGTTCGCAAAACCAACTCGCATCGTTCCAATGCCAGATACACAGGAAGCAGACTGGCTTGCGTGTGTCCTTGGCCTCAAAGACTACGTGAACAAGAACGGCTTCCCCGGCGTGGTGCTGGGTCTGTCTGGCGGCATTGATAGTGCGATCTGTGCGGCCATGGCCGTTGATGCTCTGGGCGCTGATCGTGTTCACTGCATCATGCTACCATACCGCTACACCTCCGAGGAAAGCATCAAGGACGCCAAGGCCTGCGCGGATGCACTTGGGGTGAAGTACGATACCATTCCAATCGCGGAGCCTGTCGAGGGCTTCCAGCAGACGCTGGCTGGCGTATTTGCCGGCACTGAGAGCGGTATCACCGAGGAAAATCTCCAGTCCCGTTCTCGTGGTGTCATCCTTATGGCTGTTTCCAACAAATTCGGCTCCATGGTTGTGACCACCGGCAACAAGTCAGAAATGTCTGTCGGCTACGCCACCCTTTATGGGGATATGAATGGCGGCTTCAACCCGATCAAGGATCTTTACAAGACCGAGGTTTATCGTCTGTCTGACTGGCGCAACAAAAACCATCCGGCAGGTGTTATGGGGCCGGCGGGTGAGGTGATCCCGAACAACATCATCGTCAAAGCGCCAACAGCTGAGCTGCGTGAAAATCAGACCGATCAGGACAGCTTGCCAGAGTACGATGTTCTGGATGACATCCTGCATTGTCTCGTTGAAAAAGAGTTGAGCCTTGACGAGATCGCCAAGCGCGGCCACTCTGTAGAAACCATCCATCGAGTCGAACACCTTCTTTACATCGCAGAGTACAAGCGTCGTCAGGCTGCACCGGGTGTCAAAATCACACTAAAGAACTTTGGGCGCGATCGTCGCTACCCAATCACCAACCGTTTCCGGGATCGAACCTAGAACCACATGCGGCTTGAGATCTTACTTTAAGAACAAGCAAGCCGCGCTCTGGACTTGATCTCTGGTGCTCAGGCAAGCCTTGCCTGACTCACTTTCTACGCTTTTTAGGTTAAGTCTATGACTTTCTTCCAATTTCTCCAGCGCAACCTGCGCTGGGTCGCGGGCGGGTTTCTGCTCGGGTTTGGCTCCAGCTTTGGTCAAACCTTCTTCATCGCGCAATTTTCCTCCCAGATCCGTGAGACCTATAGCCTCTCTCACGGTGATTTCGGCTCAATTTACATGTTCGCGACACTGGCAAGTGCTGCAACGCTTATATATTTGGGCAGGATAGTCGATTATTATCGCCCTGTGGTCGTCGGGTGTGCTGCAATTATCATTCTTGCCGGATTCAGTTTCTTAATGAGCTGGCATAACTCCATCATATTACTTGCAATTTGCCTCTATGGTCTACGCCTGTTCGGGCAGGGCATGCTCCCCCATACTTCGCAGACAGCCATGTCGCGCTGGTTTCATGGCTCCAGAGGGAAGGCACTCAGTCTGGCCTCTTTTGGCAACATGGCAGGCGAAGCGCTTTTGCCATTGGCCGCTGTCTCGCTCATGGTCGCATTCTCATGGCGGGATCTCTGGTCGGCGGCGGGCATAACGCTTCTCGTCTTCTTCCTTCCTCTGGCTTATCTGACCCTCAAGAAGGACCGGACACCGGAAAACCCGCTTGAATCTTCAGGCTCAAATGGCCCTGCTGTGAGCTGGACCAGAAAACAGGTGATGTCGGACTGGCGGTTCTGGGTGGTTATGACAGCCGTGCTCGCTGTACCGTTTCTTGTCACAGGCCTCATGTTCCATCAGGTCCACTTCATGGAAGCAAAGGGCTGGGCGCGGACTGTAATCCCATCCTATCTGCCACTCTATGCAGCGGCTGGCGCCGTGTTCTCTATGACTGCTGGTATGATGATTGACCGTTTCTCTGCCGTCTCATTGCTCCCGCTTTCTGTTATTCCTCTTGGTGTAAGCGTGCTCGTGTTTGCCTTTGGCGGCGAAGAGTACTTTGTGCCAATTGCTATGATCATCCTCGCCATAACCGTTGGCTCCTGGGGGGCGATTGCTTCTGCTGTTTTGGCAGAGCTTTACGGAACAGCTCATCTGGGGTCCATCCGTGCAGTGTATTCGGCGATGATGGTCTTTGCCTCTGCGCTGGCTCCCGGACTGATGGGCGTTCTTCTGGATAACGGTATTGAGCTGGACACTCAGTTTGCATTCTCCAGCCTTTATTGCTTTGGCCTGGGCCTGGTTTTGTTTGCCGTAAAGCCGCAGCTGATGCTGGTTCGTTCTCCAGCTTGAATTCAGCAAAAGCCGGTAACTGAACCTAAAACCCGAGATATTCCGTAGGTATCGGAGATTGGCTGGTTGACCCGTACCAGCCAACGCGATACCCGAGTGTCAAACTTGTTTATTGATGAGAAGGCTCAGCCATGAGTGTTACCGTTCGCTTCGCGCCATCTCCGACTGGCCACATCCATATCGGCAATGTGCGCCCGGCGCTTTTCAACTATCTCTTTGCTAAAAAGCAGGGCGGCAATTTCGTTCTGCGCTACGACGATACCGACGTGCAACGCTCTAAAGAAGAGTATGCAGTGGGCATTGCCGAAGATCTGAAGTGGCTGGGTATCAACCCTGATCGCGTGGAAAAACAATCCGAGCGGTTTGCATTGTATGATGCAGCAGCTGCCAAGTTGAAAGACGCTGGCCTCCTGTACCCATGCTACGAGACGCCTGAAGAGCTGGAGCGCCGCCGTAACCGTGCGCGTGCTCTGGGCCGTCCTCCTGTTTATGACCGTGCTGGCCTGAAGCTCACTGGGGAGCAGATCGCTGAATATGAAGCAGAAGGCCGCAAACCACACTGGCGCTTCAAACTGCCAAACCACGCAGAAAATGATGCGTTCTCCACTGTCAGAACAGAAGTGCATTGGGATGATGTGATCCGTGGTCGTCAAACCGTTGATCTTGCCTCCCTGTCTGACCCTGTGCTGATCCGTGCAGATGGAACCTACCTCTACACGCTGCCATCCATCGTGGATGATGCGGATATGGGCATCACGCACGTCATTCGCGGTGAAGACCACATTGCCAACACTGGTGTTCAGATTGCCATATTCCAGGCATTGAGGGCACAAGTTCCTGAGTTTGGTCACCACAACCTGCTGACCACTGCCTCAGGTGAGGGGCTTTCCAAACGCTCTGGCGCCCTGTCTATCCGCTCACTGCGGGAAGAGGGCTATGAGCCAATGGCAGTCTGCTCCCTTGCAGTGCTGACAGGCACCAGCCACGCAGTTGAACCTGCTCCAACCATGGAAGCTCTGGCAGACATGCTCGACTTCTCTGGCATCTCCAAGTCTGCTGCAAAGTTTGACCCGGAAGATGTGGGCCACCTGACCGCAAAACTCGTCCATGCCATGAGCTTTGCTGATGTCGCCGACCGCCTGAAAGCAGATGGCGTTGAAGGGGATGACGCGTTTTGGGCAGCCGTTAAAGAGAATTGCTCCACCGTAAGCGATGCGAAAACATGGTGGGAGCTGATCGTTGGGTCCGCCACGCCAGACATTGCCGAGGAAGACAAGGACTTCATCACTCAGGCCAAAGCTCTGCTGCCGCAAGAGCCGTGGACCGAGGAAACATGGGGCGAGTGGACCAAAGCTGTCAAAGCTGAAACAGGCCGCAAAGGCAAAGGTCTGTTCATGCCACTGCGCAAGGCAATTACAGGTCTGGCACACGGTCCAGACCTGAAGAACATGCTACCTCTTATCGGTCGGGAAAAAACTTTGGACCGACTTTCCTGATAGGGCCTGTGCGCGGTTCAACCTCGCGCGGCACAAATTTCTTCTGAACAAGTGGAGGCTCGGAGATATCACTCTGGGCCTCTGTTGCATCTACGGTCTGGCGCAGCTCACTCTGGTTTGGAATAGCAGGATACGTCGCTGTTGCACCCGGTGTCAGATCTTCCAGCTGATTACCCGGAAGTGCCTGCTCCAGAGGTGGGATAGCAGGTGTCGGCTCCAGATTGCCCGGTTGACCACCCGCTGCATCACAGGAACAAGCCGGGTTGTTCTGCTGTCTGAACAGATAGGCATTGGCAAGCGACGTATAAGGCGCACCGGACAAAGACCGCATCTGGGCAGGTGTTTCCTGAGGAACCTGGAAGACATACAGCTCAGTGTCCTGACTTGGGCACAGCGCCTGACAAATCTCTCCGTCTTCCGCCAGATCTTCTGCACTGGAATTCGGATTGATCGGGAAATAGTAGCCATCACACTTGCGCACACACATGGTCGCATATTGCTGACCACCAGAGGAGAAACCAGCGGTCGAACGTGGTTCCAGCTGCAAAGGCTGATTGGCCTGCGCAGGTGGCGGTGTCAGTGGCTGGACTTGCTGGTCAGAACGATCTGAACAGTTCAGATCAACCAGCGCCTGCTTCACTTCAGTAAGCCGGTCCTGCAAAACGCTGGAATACAGTTCCTGCTGTCTCTGACTGTCCAGATAGGTCAGATTCTCATTCATCTGTTGAAGGGATGAGCTCAGCTGCTGGCACTGAGCAGGGCCAAAGGAGCCATCACAGCCGAAGTTGGACATCTGGGACTGCACATTGCGGATATGAACCAACTGCTCTTCATAGGCCGTTTGCCAGCTGTTGGAGCTGCCATTGCTTTCGACTTGCTCAGAAAGCTCGATAAACTCCGTCTCAAGCCTGTCGCACACCTGAGGGCGTGCAAACGCACTGCCGGTCCAAATAAGGGAGGCGCCAAGGGCAAGAGCCACGGCTGCGCATGAGTGCGCGAAGGGGAGTCTGGAAATGGTCATAGCCCGCAATACTGGTTTCCTCAGAGAAATCTTAGAGATAAGCTATTCTATGGCCTTATTGGGGCAAAACCAACGGATTCCGGTAGGTTTTACAAAATTCTCTGGTTCTCTTGCTGGTAGTTGCCAAAAAACCTCCTATATCGGGAGTGATTTGATTTGTTCTTTTGAAAATGGAGGGGAGCCGTGCAGATCTCTGCGCTTGGAAAATCAGTCCTGAAAATGGCGAGCACCGTGACACTGGTCCTTGGAGTAACGCTGGGGATGCTTGGCACCGCTGCACAGGCACAGGAGCCGGATCTGATTTTCAAGAAGTCAACCGTCTGGAAGTTCTTGAGCCCGGACCACAAGCTGGCGACCTATGCACTGGATGACCCGGAAGTCGAGGGCGTCGCCTGTCACTTCACAGTGCCTGAAAAAGGTGGCTTCTCCGGATGGCTCGGACTGGAAGAAGAAACCTCAGATGTCTCATTGGCCTGCCGTCAGGTTGGCCCCATCAAGTTCAAAAGCAAGTTTGAGCAAGGCGACGAAGTCTACCGACAGAGTCGCTCCCTGTTCTTCAAAAAAATGCGCATTGTCCGTGGCTGTGACGCAAAGCGAAACGTGCTGGTCTATCTGGTCTATTCCGACAAGCTCGTAGAAGGCAGTCCTAAGAACTCGACTTCTACCGTACCGATCATGCCGTGGGCCGATCAGGTTCCGGAAAAGTGTGCTGACTATCTGGATGACTAAAGCCTGTTCCTGAAAAGTAGCTCCGGTTTTCGGATAAGAATACGCGCAGATTTGACATCTGCTTATCAAGCACTTTGAGCACCGCTGGGCTATCCCGGCGGTGTTTGTGTTTGAGGATCCCGTTTAACGGGTGGAGCAAGGCGAACAGGCTTTGCCTGCGCTACTTGTTAGATATGTTTCTTCGGCATTGGCTGTTCGCCTCGCCCGGGCCTTTTATCATGAACGCGCGGGCTCCCTCTCGGACAGACGTGAATGACACGTTTCCCTGTCATCGACAATTTCTTGTCACCACCGGACGCCCTCCGGAACGACCCCAAACTCCCTATACCACTGTGGCCTCAAAAGGGTATGGCGCTTCACCGGACCTCCCGACACGATACGTTACCTCGTACCGGCAGCCCAACCCCACCCACGCCGCGGAATGGACGGTCCACTCCTGCCCGAATGCGTGGGCACGAGACACAGAGTAAGGCAGCTTTTAGGTGAGGGGGATAAGTTTTGTTAGGCTCAGGCAATAACCCGCGTCGTCACCCAGCGCCGTCATCCCGCGCAAGCGAAGCGCGATGCGGGAACCAGAGCCCCACTTACCAATCTCAGCTCGTATAGTACTGGATACCGGATCTCCGCTTCGCTCCGGCCAGTATGACGAGAGGTAGTGCTGCCACCTGAAGCTCAACCAGCACCACTGCACACAACCACCTCAAACTCACCTTGCCAGCAACACAAAACGACCAGTTTGCCGATTTAACTGTTTTAGGTGAGCGAAATTCAGGCAAAGAAAAAGGCAGCGTGGAACGCTGCCCTTAAAATTTGGGGAACTCTCAGTTTTGTCAGCACCACCTGAAGAGATGGCTTTGAACTCACGCAGAGTTCATAAACAGGTAAACCGCAAGGAAAATGATCGGGCTTGAGATAGCACTTGCCACAATCATTGCACCCATAGCCTGCTTCAGCATAATCAACCCCCGTTTGAATTATGAAATGCAGTTCTATTGGGGATATATTAGCACAGCTAATTCAAATATGCACTATTAACCATATCCCTGATAAGGGACGTGGCAATTTGCGCATATTTGTCAGGTCAGTAAGTTGAGGCCATCTTTATCTTGAATGCATCTTGCGAGGTGAGCAGAGCCTCCAGAATCGCTTTGTCCTGCTTGTAGATGTCTTCCCGGAACTGAAGTTCCCCATCATCACCAGCAAAAGCGGTGTAGTAGCGCAGATGCACTGGCACGGTCTCTTTCAGCTTCAGACGAACCGTCTTGCCCCGGGCGCGCAGCTTTTCCATCTTGGCGCGGCTGTGGCCAGAACCGGAAAGCAGCACTTCCCCGAATGTAAATGGATCCTGCACCCGGATGCAGCCATGGCTAAAGGCACGCTGGTCTTTATTGAACAGGCGCTTGGAGGGCGTGTCGTGCAGATAGATGTTGTGCTTGTTGGGGAACATGTACTTCACGGCACCCAAAGCGTTTTTACGTCCGGCCTTCTGGCGGAGTTGATACCCGAACCTGCGTTTGCTGACAGCATTCCAGTTGATCGCCGTCGGATCGACCCGCCGACCATTCTTGTAAACGTTGATCCCGCTGCCAGACAAGGCAGAGGCATTCTTGCGCAGCTTGGGCAAATACTCATTGGTGGCTATGGACCAGGGCACGCCCCAAGTGGGATTGATCTCTGCATACTCAAAGGTGTCAGAGAACAAAGGCGTGGCATGGCGGGGCTTGCCCACCACGCTGCGGGTCTCATAAAGCACGTCTGTGCCTTCCATCACCCGCACAATCTGTTCAGCCACGTTGACTTTCACATAACGGCCAGAAGGAAGCGGATCATCCCAGCGCATACGTTCCAGATTAACGAGGATTTGATCGCGGCGGTCTGTGAGTGAGGCATTCAGCGCTGCCCGGGTTTTCTTGCCAACAACGCCGTCCACGCTCAAACCATGACGTTTCTGGAAGCTTTTTACGAGCGCAACCATATCATCATTGTAAAAGGCGGGCGCCACGTCTTGCTCGTTGGTGCCGGAGTATCCGGAGTAATAGGGTGCATAGCCCTCTGCTTGCAGGCGTTTTTCCAGCTGCGAAATCCGTGCGCCTGTGTCACCGGGCCGGATGCTCGGGCCATCTTCGATGTAGACAGGGTAGTCAGAGGTGAGGGCCGCGTTATATCGGGCCAGCTGGTCTTTCAAAAGATCGTAGGACGGGGCCTCTGGCTCAAGGCTGGCAAACAACTGCTCAACAGACCGGGTTTCTTCCAGCTGAGTGAGCATGTCATTCAGCTTTGGAACTTGCGGGGTGATAAAAACATTCTTCAGCACCTTGGTCGGGCGCACAACGCCGCCAGCAAGGTGGGCGCCGTAACTGGCAAAAACGCGGGTCAGCTGCAGCTCAACAACAGCGATCTCACGCAAAGTGGCCGTTGCGTTGGACGCTTCCATCACATCCAGAATGGAAGCCAGCTGCCGGACACCATAGGCTTGCGGATCAAGCCCATGGGTTGAGGCCTTGCGAATCTCTTCAATCAAACGGTTGGCAAGCGGCGTCAAAGACTGGTCTTCAAACCAGACAGGGCGGAAATTGCGTAAGGAATAAGCCTCTGCCAGGGCATCCACTTGCCGCGAACTAAAACCAGCTTGTTCGATTTCATCTTCAGAAAAGATCAGATCCCGGATGGTTTGCTCCAACTCAGACAGCTCTGACAGGGATGGATCCAGAACCTGTCCGGCAGGTCCGGTGAGATCCGGAGCTTGCAGCTCGCTTTCTGGCAGGACTAAGGGATCAATATCCGGTAGCACAAGGTTGTCCGGGGAAGGCGTGTCAGCTGGTGGTGAGGCCGCAGTCTCATTAAAATTCAGCGGGTCTATAGGGTTCACAGAGGAGGTGGCATTACCGGTCGCACTTGAAGGCGAACTCATTCCAATCAGACTTGCAGCGACAACGGTGGCACAGATACTCTTGTGAGACACGTTTTACTTCCCTGTTTTTTCTTAGCTTTCCCTTAGAATTGCATCTTCGGGTAGAAATTTTGTATTTAACTTAGTTAGAAATGTGGGTGATCTGGTGAGACTAAGACTTGACCTGTAAGCAACAATCAGCGAAAAGCAACATATGAAAACGGCGATGCACACTTCTTCTTGCACCATCATTATTTGCAGCTAGCGACAACGCTGGCTGTGGCCGTTCTATCCTGCCTTGATTCTGCGTGAGATGAACGCCCGGCCAGCTGGCCAGGAGACGAACCATTATGAGCGCAGACACAGCCCAGGGCGGCAAGGGACTTCTGCTCACCAATACTTTGACACGCACAAAAGAAGCTTTTGTGCCAATGGATGCGTCCAACGTGCGCATGTATGTGTGTGGTCCCACCGTTTATGACTACGCCCATATTGGTAATGCGCGCCCAGTCGTAGTTTTTGACGTTTTGGCCAGATTGCTGCGCCAACTCTATGGCAAAGAGCATGTCACATATGTGCGAAACATCACAGACGTTGACGACAAAATCAACGAGCGCGCAGCAAACGAAGGAATTTCCATTCGTGAGCTGACCGAAAAAACCGCTAGCCAGTACCATGAGGACATGGCTGCGTTGGGGGCACAAGCGCCGGATATTGAGCCGCGGGCAACCGAGCACATCGAAGAGATGAAAATGATGATTGAGACACTCGTCGACAAAGGCCATGCCTATGTCGCGGACGAGCATGTCCTCTTCAATGTGCCAAGCATGCCCGAGTACGGCAAACTCTCCAACCGCACGCTGGACGAGATGATCGCTGGTGCGCGTGTGGAAGTCGCGTCCTACAAAAAAGACCCGACCGACTTTGTGCTCTGGAAGCCATCCAAAGCGGATGAGCCGGGTTGGGAAAGCCCATGTGGCATCAAAACACCAGGTCGTCCGGGCTGGCACATCGAATGTTCCGCAATGTCTGAAAAGCATTTGGGCAAGGTCTTTGATATCCATGGCGGCGGTGTCGATCTGACGTTCCCGCATCATGAAAACGAGATTGCACAATCCAGATGTGCTCACGGCACCCATGCCATGGCAAATGTGTGGATGCACAACGGCTTCCTGCAGGTGGAAGGCGAGAAGATGTCCAAGTCTCTGGGCAACTTCTTCACCGTTCACCAGCTGCTGGACACGGAAGAAGGCGATGGACGTAAATGGTCTGGTCAGGCCATCCGTTATGCTCTGCTTCAAACCCAGTATCGTCAGCCAATCGACTTTACATTCAAAAGTCTGGCAGAAGGCGAAAAGCAGCTCACCCGCTGGATTGAGCTGATGAAGAAGCACGGTGTCACAGCACAGGAAAATGGCGCACTGGATGAAGGTGTTCTGGAAGGCCTGAAAGACGATCTGAACACGCCACGTGCCTTTGCCGCTCTTCACAAACTGGCCCGCGATGCACGCGGGGGAGATGCAGACGCTACACAAAAATTAGCTAATTCTATCAAGTTCTTGGGCTTTGATCTTGAATCATTTTCCAAAGCACAGGAAGAAGAAAAAGCTGAAGCAGATGCCTCTCCGGAGCTGAAGGCCAAAGTGGAAGAGCTGATTGCAAAACGTCTGGATGCCCGCAAGGCAAAAGACTTTGCTGAAAGCGACCGCATCCGCGATGAGCTGGCAGCCGACGGCATTGTGCTCAAAGACATGAAAAACAAGGAAACAGGTGAAATTGAGACCACCTGGTCCTGCGCTTAACGAGATTTCAGAGCCATGGACTACGCAGATACCACAAGGAAACTTGAAGTCTGCTCCATGGTTCTATTCGGGATAACCCGTTAGGCTTGCTAAGTTTTCTCAAGGCGCCCGCGATACGTGCCTTGAGAATTCCTACGGAGACAAAGGGAAACCTCCGTCACATGAGGGGAGCCTGAGGGTGAACTCAGGACAATAAGCAGGGTAGGCATACTATGACGAAAGAGCGTCTGTATCTTTTCGACACGACATTGCGCGATGGGGCTCAGACCTCCGGCATTGATTTCTCCGTGGACGAAAAAATTGCCATTACCGACTTATTGGAGAGACTGGGCGTCGACTATATTGAAGGCGGCTACCCGGGCGCAAACCCAACAGATACACAGTTTTTCTCCGAAAAAAGAACAAAGAAAGCGACCTTCACCGCCTTTGGCATGACCAAACGCGCTGGGCGCTCTGTCAGCAATGACCCCGGCGTTCAAATGGTCCTCCAGTCGGCAGCAGACGCCACATGTTATGTGGCAAAAAGCTGGGACTACCACGTTGATGTTGCGCTGAAGTGCACCAACGAGGAAAATCTGGAAAGCATCGCAGACACCGTCAAAGCCTCCGTTGAGGCAGGCAAAGAAGCCATGATCGACTGTGAGCATTTCTTTGATGGCTACAAGGCAAACCCGGACTACGCTCTGGCCTGCGCACAAACCGCTTTTGAAGCAGGTGCGCGCTGGGTGGTTCTGTGCGATACCAACGGCGGCACGCTTCCACACGAAGTCACGCAGATCGTTAATGCAGTGATGCAAGTGGTGCCCGGTAGCAATCTGGGCATCCATGCCCATGATGACACCGGCCACGCTGTCGCAAACACACTGGCAGCTGTTGCTGCGGGTGTCCGTCAGGTGCAGGGCACTCTCAACGGCATCGGCGAGCGTTGCGGCAACGCCAATATGATCACCCTGATCCCGAACATGTTGCTGAAAAAGCCGTATCGTGATCTGGTCGAACTTGGCATTGTTGTTGAAGACCTGACAGAATTAACTGCAATATCAAGGAGTTTTGACGAGATCTTGAATCGATCTTCTAACGTCCACGCTCCTTATGTCGGTGCCAACGCCTTCGCCACCAAAGCAGGCATCCACGCCTCTGCCATCCTGAAGAACCCGGATACTTACGAGCACATCCCACCAGAAATGGTCGGCAACCAACGCCGTGTACTTGTCTCCGATCAGGCCGGAAAGTCCAACTTGCTTAATGAACTGAAACGCCTTGGCGTTGAAGCTGACAAAGCCGATCCGCGTCTTGATCGCCTGTTGGCGGAGGTGAAAGAACTGGAAGCGCAGGGCTTTGCCTATGAAGCCGCAGATGCCTCCTTCGAGCTGCTCGCCCGCCGACGCCTGCATTCCGTACCGGATTACTTCGATGTCCTGTCCTTCCGCACCGGTGTCGAGCGCCGCTACAACGCGCTGGGTGAGCGTGTCACGGTCTCCGAAGCGGTCGTGAAAGTGGAAGTGGACGGCGAGACGTTCATGTCGGTGGCTGAAGGGAATGGCCCGGTCAATGCGCTCGATCTTTCGCTGCGCAAGGACCTCGGCAAATACCAAAGCCTGATAGCTGACCTTGAGCTGATAGACTATAAAGTGCGAATATTGAACGGTGGCACCAGCGCGATCACGCGTGTTCTCATAGAAAGCCAGAACAAGAAAACCGGCAAGCGCTGGTTCACAGTCGGCGTCTCTGAAAACATCGTAGATGCGTCCTTCCAGGCTCTGGTCGATTCCGTTCGTTATTGCATTTTCAAAGCGAATGAGCTGGAAACAGCCTGATAAAGGCTGCCAAAGGCTTTTGAGCACGAAACGATTTGTGGTCGCGGATGCGCGGCCACGCCTTCCTTTTTTAACTGGCGTCAGGATCTCTGGCGCCTGTTTACGTTGTAATATGAGGGTTGAATGAGCCAGTCAGCGTCCGCTGCTGATCCGCTAAGCACGCCAGAAGCGTTCAAGGCTGGACTGATCGCAGCAGTATCTGCTTATCTCATGTGGGGCTTTGCTCCCATGTATTACAAGCTCACAGCAGACATGCCGGCGATCATCGTGATCTGCTATCGCGTGATTGGCTCCGTGCTGTTTCTTGGCGCCTTTCTGGTCATGAGCAAACTGCGCAAGGAGATCCTTGCGATCTTCTGTGATTTCTCGCGCCTGCGATACCTGCTGGTCTCGGCCTCCGTCATCAGCATCAACTGGACCATCTTTATCTGGTCGGTGGAAACGGGCAGGGTGCTGGATGCCAGCCTCGGCTACTTCATCAATCCGCTCGTCAGCGTGGGTCTTGGCGTAGTGCTATTGTCCGAACGCTTGTCCAAAGCACAGCTTGCAGCACTGGCGATCACCATCTTTGCCGTGCTCTACAAAACCTTTGAGGTGGGTGAACTGCCGTGGGTGTCTGTTGTATTGGCCCTGAGTTTTGCGCTCTACGGCTATGTGCGCAAGCAAGCCCCTGTAAGCGCCGTTGCTGGCCAGTTGGTGGAAGTCCTGCTCGTCCTACCATTTGCACTTGTCGGCATCTGGTACTTCGCGCAGGCTGGCACCGGTGGCATCTATCCAGCAATTCCGGTGGAGCACCCGTGGTTCTTGTCTCTGCTGCTGTTCACAGGCGTGATCACAGCAGTCCCATTGGTGGTCTTCGCCTTTTCAGCGCGCCGCTTGCCGATGATTTACATTGGCTTCTTGCAATACATAGCGCCATCCATCCACTTCCTCAGCGCCATTTGGCTGTTTGGTGAAGAGCTGTCGATTGAGGGCTTGTTTGCGTTTGGAATGATCTGGTTCTCACTCGTCATCTTCTCGGTCGACGGTGTGATGGCAAGGCGCCGCGTTGCGAAGCTGGCGTAACAGCAAAATGGATCACAATTAAAAAGGCCGCTGAAAACTCAGCGGCCTTTTTGTTACATATCCTTCAAATCAGGATGTTCAACTTTGCAGTCCTCAATGGCCTTGCAAAGGATATCGACGCTTTGAGCAACGTCCTCGGTGATCTCGTAGGTGATGTCGCTGTCCGGGCGAATAAAGCCAAGACTACGCATGTGGTCGAGCAATTCCACCAGAGGCGTCCAGAACTGGTCAAGGTTGAGAAGCAGCATGGGCTTGTCATGGCGGCCAAGCTGAGCCCAGGTCAGCATCTCCACAAGTTCCTCAAGAGTGCCGATCCCACCGGGCAGCGCGATAAACGCATCAGCTTTTTCAAACATGGTGCGTTTGCGCTCATGCATGTCCTGAGTAACGATCAGCTCATGAGCGTCTTCCAGCATCACCTCTCGTTCCATCAGGAACTTCGGAATGACACCGGTGACTTCACCGCCATTTTCAAGAACAGTTTTCGCAACAGCTCCCATAAGTCCAATGGATCCGCCACCATAAACGAGTCGAATCCCTTCACGGGCTAATAATTCACCAAGCTGAATCGCCGCTTTTTCAAACAGCGGCTGACTTCCAGCATTGGAGCCGCAATATACGCAGATGCTTTTCAAGGTTTTCATAGGTATTCTGTCGCATTAGGCTAGGGGGAACGTCAAGCAAGGCTCGTAAAATGAGGTTAACTTCACCATATGCGCAACTTGCCTGACATGGTGCACCTTGCCCCTCGGGTTAAACATGTATAACAAACACGATTAAAGTCTGTCCTTTTTGCCTAAAGCTAAGGAAAAGAGACAGCCGGATAAACTGATATCCGGACAATCTGATATAATGTCAAAGCATGCCATGTCGAGTGAACTATGGTCTGCTTGAGGAGCAATTGAGAACCATGTCGAAATCGGGGATGAACTGGTTGCTGACAGTTGCTGTGGCTGTTGCTGCAGGCGCAATCGGTGCGGGGGCGTACTACCTGAGCAAGGAAGATACTTCGGTTGTTGCAGAAGCTGAAAAGGCTGTTGCAAAGCTGGAGGCTGCTGCAAATGGCAAAGTACAGCTCAACTCGTCGGGCACTCAGACGGACAAGGCAGAAGCTGGCAAAGCCCCTGAAGTGACCACTCAGCTGGATACCGCCGCTGTTACCACCGACAATGTTCCAAGTTTTGATGTGATGCGCGTTGAGCCGTCAGGCGATGCCGTTGTCGCTGGCCGCGCTGAAGCTGGTTCCATTGTTGCACTCATCTCCAACGGGGATGTGGTCGGCAAAGGCATTGCGAACAACAGCGGTGAATTTGCAATTGTTCTGGAAAGACCGCTGAAGCCGGGCGACCACGATGTCAGCCTTGAAGCGACCAATCAGGAAACTCAGGAAAAGAGCGGCTCGCAGCAACACATCGCAGTGTCTGTGCCTGAAGACGAAAGCGGTGAGGTTCTGGTTGTTCTGAATGAACCAGACGCACCATCGAAAATTCTCCAGCTGCCAGAAACACCTGTGACTGCAGGGCCCGTTGCAACAGCGAATGCAGATTCACCTGAAACGACTGCTCTTGCTGACGTTGCAGCTGCACAGACCCCTGGCGCAAAGGAAAAAGCACCAGCTCCGGTTAATGCAGCGGCTGAAACACCAGCACAGGCATCTGCAAATACTGAAGTTGCCGTCACTGAGACGCCTGCACCTGTAAATACAACATCTGCACAAGCTCCAGAAGCTGCCACACAGACCGCTGACGCGTCTGTTGAAGTCGCAGCGCAAACTCCGGCGCCTGTTGAGACATCTGCAGCACCGGTTGTAGCCGCAACTGAAGAGCCGCAGCTGACTGTCAAAGCCGTTGAAACTGAGAAGGGCAAGGTCTTCGTTGCTGGCGAAAGTGAGCCTGGCGCGCAAGTTCGTGTTTATGTAGGCGAAGAGTTTGTTGGCGAAGCGCAGGCAGGCACCGAAGGTCGCTGGCTTGTGGAAGCTGAAAAAACAATCCCTGCTGGCAATGTGGAAGTCAGAGCTGATAAAGTCGAGAACACCAACGGTAAAGTGGAAGCCCGCGCACAGGTTGTCTTCACCAAAGGTGAGAATGACGTTGCCATGATCCCGGTTCGCCTTGTTGCGGAAGGGTCTGGTTCAAAAGGAGCCTCTGCAACCGTTGGCATTGGCGAGTTGCCGAACGTTATCATCCGCCGCGGCGATAACCTTTGGACTATTTCCCGTCGTCTCTATGGCAAAGGCACACGCTACACCACCATCTATCAGGCCAACAGCCAGCAGATCCAAAATCCGGATATGATCTTCCCGGGACAGGTGTTTATGTTGCCTGTGGCTGACCTGAATTGGAAAACAATTAATAACTGATCTGGATTCTTCTCTTCGAACGTCCTATTTAAGAAGAGAAAGCTTTCCAGATTGATCTTTAGGAAAGCGCTGGATGAGCAATCCAGCGCTTTCTCTGGTTTGCGATCCTACTGCGTGCTCCCGAAAAGTGGTTCCGGTTTTCGGATAAGGGTGCGCTCCAAAAGAGGGCGAAAGACTCTCTCCAATCTGATGGCAATGAACGCGTTCTGGATCATTGCCCTTCTGATATGACATTCCAAATTCGCCAACCGCTTCTGCGTTTTAAGAAGCGCGCCGGGCAACAAGGCACTAGCATGACTGCAACAAGCAAAAAACAGCAGGCAAAATCCGCCCCTGCTTTGGATGCAGACGATAAAGGCTTGCTTCGTTCACTGAAAACTCTTTGGGTTTACATGTGGCCGGATGCAAGGCCGGAGCTTAAAAAGCGTGTCGTTCTGGCCCTCGCGGCGTTGATTGTCGCAAAAATTATTACCGTTTTCGCACCCTATCTTTATGCATGGGCAACCGATGCCCTGACTGACGCCAGCGTTTTGCCAAAATGGTTGCCGCCAATTCTTGTCGCGCCAATCATGTTGGTCCTGGCCTACAACGTCGCCAGAACAATGGCTGTCGGGTTTAACCAGATCCGTGACGCGATCTTTTCAAGCGTTGGCCTCCACGCCGTTCGCGAACTGGCCAATTTGACCTTCCAGCACCTTCACGCACTGTCTCTCCGCTACCACCTGTCACGCCGCACTGGTGGCCTGACCCGTGTGATCGATCGCGGAGTGAAGGGGATTGAAGGCATCGTTCGTTTCACGATCCTGAGCGGTATCCCGACTGTCGTCGAATTCGCGATGATGGCTGTTGTAATCTGGTTCCAGTTTGGCCTTTGGTATGTTCTGGTCGTCGGCGCGACGGTCTTTGCCTACGTCTATTACACAGTCGTCGCCTCCGATAAGCGTATCCAGATCCGCCGTGACATGAACAACGCGGACAATGATGCAAACAGCAAGTCCGTTGACAGCCTTTTGAACTTCGAAACCGTCAAGTATTTCGGCAACGAGGAAATGGAACGTGGCCGTTTTGATAAGGCAATGCGCGGGTATGAGCGCGCTGCAATCAAAACATGGACCTCGCTCTCCTGGCTCAACTTCGGGCAGGCGCTGATCCTCGGTGCAGGTATGACCACATGTATGGTTATGTCCGCCATGGCAATTCAGCGCGGTGAGCAGACCATCGGTGATTTTGTCATGATCAACGCGCTGCTCATGCAGCTGTCGGTTCCGCTCAATTTCATTGGCTTCATCTATCGCGAAATCCGTCAGGGCATTGCTGATCTGGAAGCCATGTTCTCCGTACTGGCCGTAGAACCTGAAATTCAGGATGAGCCGCTTGCGGAGGACCTGAAGGTCAAAGAAGCCACCATCAAATTCGAGGACGTGCACTTCCACTACGACGAAGAGCGCCCGATCCTGAAAGGCGTGAACTTCGAAGTGCCTGCAGGCAGCACCATCGCGATTGTTGGTCCATCTGGGGCAGGCAAGTCCACGATTTCCCGTCTGCTGTTCCGTTTCTATGATGTCACCTCGGGCCGCATCACCATTGATGGCAAGGATGTCCGCGAAGTAACGCAGAAATCCCTGCGCGATCACATTGGTATGGTTCCTCAGGATACGGTTCTGTTCAACGACAACATCGCCTACAACATCGGCTATGGCCGCGTTGGCGCATCAGAGGAAGAAGTGAAAGAGGCAGCACGGCTGGCTCAGATCGATCACTTCATCGAAGCTCTGCCACATGGCTATGAAAGTGAAGTGGGCGAACGTGGCCTGAAGCTTTCAGGCGGTGAAAAGCAGCGCGTCGCGATTGCAAGGACCATCCTGAAAAGCCCGCCGATCCTCATTCTTGATGAAGCAACCTCGGCATTGGATACGCACACAGAGCAGGAAATCCAGTCGGCTCTGGATATTGTCTCCAAAGACCGGACCACGCTTGTCATCGCCCACCGTCTCTCCACCGTGGTGAACGCAGATCAAATCCTCGTTCTGAAGGCAGGTGAAGCGGTTGAGCAGGGGACGCATGCAGAGCTGATGGCAAATGACGGCCTCTACGCTTCCATGTGGAGCCGCCAGCGTGAAGTCAGTGAAGCGGAAGCACGTCTTGCGCAGATGCGTGAAGATGATCAGGGCTTCATTTCCAGGGGCAAAAGTGCTGAGGAAAGCCTAATTGAGGGCATAACTGATAAGAAATAGTGGGTTCAAGTGATTGCTCCGCGCGCAATCAGGGGAATCTCTGTTTAAATAAGCTAGAGTTGCTTGCACAGATCTCTCTGAGTTGCTCTATGAGCAGAAACTTAACGTCTGAGGGGTTCAATAGCTGAACCCCTCACTCTAGCAAAGGTGGTAAAGATGTCTTTGGCGGACAGCATTTCCAAGACACTGGTTCCTATTCATAAAGAAGGCTACCCGTTTATCGCCATTGCAGCTGTCCTGACCATCATTTTAGGATGGTTCTGGTCGCCCCTTTTCTGGATCGGCCTTTTCCTCACTGGATGGGTCTGTTACTTCTTCCGCGATCCACCGCGCGTCACTCCCGTTAAAGACGGCCTGATTGTTTCCCCCGCAGACGGAACTGTGTGCCTGATGGGGTCCGTTATCCCGCCACGGGAGCTGGATCTGGGCGATCAGCCGATGATGCGTGTGTGCATCTTCATGAACGTCTTTAACTGTCACGTAAACCGTGCGCCAATGGCAGGCCGCATCACGCGCGTGGCTTACAAGGCTGGAAAGTTCCTGAATGCGGAACTGGACAAGGCAAGTGAGCACAATGAGCGTAATGGCCTGATCATTGAAAACGACAGTGCCCGCATCGGCGTTGTGCAAATCGCTGGCCTCGTAGCACGCCGTATTGTGTGCTTCGTAAAAGAAGGCGAAAACATTTCTGCAGGTGATCGCTTCGGTCTGATCCGCTTTGGATCCCGTCTTGATGTTTACCTGCCTCAGGGGACAAAGCCACAAGTTGCCCTTGGCCAGACCATGATTGCTGGTGAGAGTATTCTGGCAAATCTGAAAGATGAAGAAGCAGGCGACATCGTTGCCCGCGTTTCTTAAGGTAGTATAGCGTGTCAAATCCATTTCCTCCCTATGAACCGGGAGGTCAAACCACCAATGCGAAAGGGTCAACGCGCAAGCGTATTCCGCTTCGTATTGTTTTACCAAACGTCGTCACCTTGCTGGCGCTATGTTCCGGCCTGACAGCCATTCGCATGGCCATGGAAGACAGGTGGGATATGGCGATTGCAGCCATCTTCCTCGCCGCCATTCTGGATGCTCTGGACGGACGTGTCGCACGCATGCTCAAAGGGTCCACCAAGTTTGGTGCTGAGCTGGATTCGCTCGCCGACTTCGTGAACTTTGGTGTTGCCCCAGGGATTATCCTTTACGCATGGATGCTGGAAGATGCCAGCTCTCTCGGCTGGATCGCCTCTCTGCTGTTCTCCATCTGCATGGCATTGCGACTGGCGCGGTTTAACGTGGCGCTGGACGATCCGAATAAACCAAAGTGGGCCAGCAAGTTCTTTACCGGTGTTCCCGCTCCAGCAGGCGCGCTGACAGTTCTGCTGCCGATTTATCTGGAACGTCTGGGCGTGCCGCATTGGAACGAGCTGGCTCTGCCGGTTGCGCTCTACACCATGTTCGTTGGCCTCCTGATGGTCAGTCAGTTGCCAACGTTTTCCGGCAAACAGATCGGCACCCACATTCGCCGCGAATGGGTTTTACCGCTGTTTGTTGTCGCTGTCGGTATCATTGCACTTGGTGCAAGCTATCCGTTCGAGTGCCTGACCGTGATCAGCTCCGGCTATCTCATCTCCATCCCATTCGCATGGCGCTCCTATAAGATCCACTGTGTGAACGGCAAGGGCAGTCACGCCGATTGTGATGTAGTGACCACCGAGATCGAAGAGGAAAGTGTTTCTGAAGACAAGACGTCTTTGAAAGTCAGCCTCGAAGACATTGCGAAAGCTGGCGTCCTTGATCCCAAGCAGGACAAGGAAAAAAGTAGCGAGTAGCTGTGCTCTGCTATCTGATTTTAAAAGGCCGCGGATTATTCCGCGGCCTTTTTTGTGAGCTCAGTGAGTTGAGAAGGGGAGAGCAGACTGAGGTGCGAGGAATGCAGCGGCTGGATTGCTGAACACAAGCAACTGGATCGATCTGCCTCCAGCGTCTTATAGCAGACAATAAAAAAGGCTGCCGAAGCAGCCTCTTTCGCGTTTGTTATAGTCAAAGCCTCACTCAGCGGCTTCAGGAACCCGCTTGACCTCTTCAGAAGCCTCATCACCAAAGTTTGGCTCTCTCGGATCCTGATTGCCATTTGCAAGCGCATACTGATCTGCTGACATCTGGCCTTTACGTCTGTTTGCAACCCGCCCATAACCATTCGCAAGATGCATAGGCATCACCAGAGCAATCGGGATCACAACCAGCGTCAACATGGTTGAGAACGCCAGGCCGGAGATCACCGCGGTTGAGAGCTGCACCCACCAACTTGCAGTGACGCTGCCAAAGGTCGTGACCTGATTGGCAAAGTCAAAGCTGATCTGCGTCGCCATTGGAATGAGGCCAGCAATCGTGGTGATGGTGGTCAGCATCACCGGACGGACACGCTGAGCGCTTGTACGCAGGGCTGCATCTACCGGGCTCTGCCCATCTTCACGGAAACGATTGTAGGTATCGATAAGAACGATCGCGTTGTTCACCACGATACCTGCCAGCGCCACAATACCCGTACCGGTCATAATGATTGAGAACTTCTGCCCCGTCACCAACATACCAAGCAGCACACCAAACACACTCATCACTACAGTCGAGAGCGTCAGGAAGCTCTGGTAGAAGCTGTTGTACTGGGTCAGTAGAATGATGAACATCAGGAACAGCGCGCCAATCATTGCCTTCATCAGGAAGGCCTGAGACTTGGCTTGCTCTTCATTCGCCCCGCGGAACTTGATGAACACACCGTCCGGCCATTGCTGAGCATCGATCCATTCCTGAATCTCTGCCTCTTTCTCAGTCACGAGGAAGCGGTCTTTATCAACGCCAGCTTTAACGTCCAGAGAGAACATGCCATTGCGGCGTGTAATGCTGGAGACCTTCTGCTTCGGTGTCCGCTCCACAAAGTTGGAGAGGGGAATCTGACCCAGCTGAGTACGAAGACGCAGCTCATCAAATTTGTCCAAAGTCCGCTCGTTCTGAGGAAGACGCACACGAATATCCACTTCATCCTCTGAGTCAGACGGGCGATAGTCACCAATCAGAACACCGTTGGTTACAAGCTGAACCATAGCGCCCACAGCTGCGATATCAGCCTTATAACGAGCCGCTTTTTCGCGATTGATGGTCAGTTCCCAGTCAATGCCCGGTAGTGGACGGCTGTCTTCCTGATCACGCAAGCCATCAACAGTGTCAATGTGATTGCGAACGCGGTCTGCGGCTGCAACAGCTGCTTCATAGTTGTTTGAGTTGATCTGCAACTGGATGTCTTTACCAGTTGGAGGACCGCCCTCAACCTGCCGGGACTCAACCTTGATACCCGGAAGCAGAGAGGTTTTCTCACGAACGCTGTTAAAGATTTCCTTTGCCGACGGACGGCAGCAGAAGTCAGCAAATTCAATGTCGATTGAGCCAATTAGATCTGCAGGAGCGTTGTTGCCACCGCCACCACGCACACCAACAGGGAAGGCGCGGGTTACGACATTTTCAATGCCCGGCTCAGCCAGAATGATGCTGTCAACGTCCCGAACCAGTTCAAGAGCCTCAAGAGCAGACATGTTGCCGCGCGCGGTCACATAAAACTTACCCTGCTCAGGCTCTTCATCCACGAAGAACTCTGTGCCGGCATTGTTGCTCATAAAGGTCATAAAGATGCTGCCACAAAGAACCAGCATAGCGACGATCGCCAGCATGCCGGCCCACCACTTGCGAACCAGAAACTCCAGAACGGCAATATAGGCACGCGTAATACCGCGCAGCTTTGATGTGTCAAACGGACCATGTCCGGAGAACACTTTTGCGGCTGCCAACTCTTCCGTTTTCCGGCGCTCAGCACGTGCACGAGAATAGTTGAGGATTGGTTTGAACATCTTCATCAACGGCAAATAAGCCATGATGACGATAGCGGCTCCAAGCAGTTTTGATGCAGGACCAAGGACCGCAACGATTGGTGTCAGGCTGGAGACGACGGCAGCCAGCCCTACAGCAACGATAAGAGCCAGAAGATGCTCGCCATACTTGCTCATAAACGCAAAGACAGCGGCCAAAATACCACCTGTCACGGGTAGGAACACCATGGCCGTCAGCAAAGAGCCAGACAGAACGATGATCACCATGATTGGCAGGTAGCTCATGAACTCGCCTGGTACGCCCGGCCACAGCAACATTGGCAGGAAAGCCGCCAGCGTTGTTGCCGTGGAAGAGACGATCGGCCAGAACATCAGCTTGGCAGCACGGATGTAAGCATCCCGTGGAGGCATGCCTTCAGCTGCCTTACGGTCTGCGTACTCCACCATTACAATCGCGCCGTCAACCAGCATACCAACAGTCAGCACCAGGCCGAACATCACCATGGTGTTCACGGTCATACCGATGGTCGTCAGTGTCAGGAAGCCCAACATGAAGCTTGTTGGAATAGCCAAGCCAACCAAGATGGCAGACCGCAAACCAAGAGCAGCAATAACAACAACCATCACGAGGAAAATTGCTGTCATGATGGAAGATTCAAGAGAGTTTAGGGTCTGAAAAATGTTGTCTGATACATCGAGCATATAACTCACAGATACTGTACTTGGCAGCTCTGCAGTAACGTCTTCAACAACAGTGCGAACAGCAGCATTGTTCTCGATAATGTTCTCGCCAATGCGTTTGATCACATCCAGAGAAACAGCAGGCTGACCATTTACAAGTGTAAAGGTACTTGGATCTTTGAAGGTACGTTTGATCGTAGCGATATCACCAAGTGTCACGACACCTTCACCAGCTTGTTTCACCGGTAAGGAATACACATCATCCGCATCAAGGATCAGACCTGGCACTTTGATGTTGAAGCGGCCAGCACCTCCATCAATAAAGCCTGCAGCAATTAGCTGGTTGTTCAGCCGAAGTGCATTGATTAGCTCGCTCTGGCTGATGGAGTAGCTTTCCATCTTAAGCGTATCAATGATCACTTCCAGCAGCTCATCACGCTGGCCTGTCAGCTCAACCTCTTTCACCGACGCAATGGACTCGATCTCGTCTTTCAATCGGTCAGCAAGACGGTAAAGCGTGCGGGCAGGAACATCACCGGAAAGAGCGATGGTCATGGTCGGCTGAAGAGCCATATTGTGGGTGCTGACAGTCGGTTCTTTGGCGTCCTCAGGGATCTTGGTCTTCGCCGTGTCAACCTTTTCACGAACGTCCGTCAGCGCTTTGTCTTTGTCGACATTAATGTCGAACTCCAACAAAATGCCCACATGCCCTTCGGCAGCGATCGTTGTGATTTCCTTCAAACCTTCAAGACCGCGCAGTTCAGTCTCCATCGGTTGACCGATCAGGCGGGTTCCGTCTTCAGGAGAAATACCGGACTGGCTGACAGAAACATAAAAGAAAGGAACATCAATATCAGGCGCAGCTTCTTTGGGAATCGCGATGTAGGACATAATGCCTGCGATCACCATGAAGAGCATCATCACAAAAACTGTTTTGGGGCGTTGGAGCACCCCTTCCAGCATGGATATCATTGTGAAACCTCCGCGGTTTCAAAAACGGGATGAACAACGCGGCCTTCTTTAACGAAGTCCTGACCAACAGTAATAACGGTCACTTTTTCTGGCAGGCCCTTGAGCCAGACACCCTTTGTGTCTCCGCCGATCATTTCAACAGGATAGAAAATGACCTTGTTGTCTGCACCAACGCCGCGCAGGCCAATATCCCCATTGTCAGCAAGGGTCAAAATGCCCGGTGATACAAAGTGTGCTTTCTCATTGGCAAGTTGCAGCTGGGTGCTGGTTGTAACGCCGTCCTTCAAATCAAAATCAGAGTTCGGCAGTTCAACTTCTACGTGGAAAGTACGTGTGTCCGGATTGGCGGAGCTCGCAATGTGGCTCACTTTGCCTTCAACGGTTTGACCGGTCACCAGATTTACAACAGCGGTCTGGCCAATCTTTACAGCCTGAATGTTGGATTCTGAAACAGCGCCGATTGCAAGCATTGGGTCCGGTGCCATAATTGTCGCGCAAACTTTGCCAACAGCCAGCATCGCGCCCACTTCTGTCAGTGGCGTCTCGATGATCCCATCAATAGGGGCGCGGATTGCAGTACGTTCCAGCTCAAGTTCAGCTTCTTGCAACTGAGCTTTGGCCGCGTCGCTTGTCGCTTTAAGCGCGATCACACGGTTCGCAGCAGAAAAGCCTCTGTTGTTCAGCTTGCTGGCAGCTTCAAAATCAATATTGGCCTGAGCCAGAGCTGCATTGGCCTGAAGAACGCGTGCTTCACGTGCACCGCGATCAAGAGAACAGAGCAAATCACCTTTACGAACGAACATGCCTTCCGTTGCAGGGCGTGTACGTACCACACCAGCAGTTTCCGAATGCACTTCAACGCGCGTATCAGCCTGCGTTCGTCCGCGCATTTCCAAAAATGGAGTTCGTACTGTTGCTTCAAGGGTCTGCACTTTTACGGCAAAGGGAACAGAGCCGAGAGCTTTCACTCTCTCTGCTGGTGGTGGTGTCGAACCTTCGCCCGTACCCTGACCCATAACCACGGTTGTGCCGGTCGCCATCCAGATACCGATTCCGGCTGTAAGCCCCAAAGCCAGAACATGTGAAAATCGAATTGCCATTTTTCTCTCCGCCGGTTCTTGGCGATTATTCAGCTGCTTGAGCGTGGGAGACACGCTCGCTGGCGATGCGCTCAAGCTTGCTTCGGTTCATTTTCATGTAATTAAGGGAAGCACTCAGTGTGGTAATGCCGTATTCCAGTGTCCACGCGCTTGCTGGATCCTCACAAATCTCAAGCTCGTGGGTCATGCCCCCGATTTTGAGCTCCAGATGCTCAATGCGGCGGTCAATCTCCTTGGAAATAAACTCGCCACCAACCCAGCGGCTATAAAGCGCAAGCAGAAGAAACGGGGATCTGAACAAATCTTCGACAGGGGTCTCAGACAGCTCTTGTACAAAAGCGTCACGACCTGCCTGTGTAATAGAATAGATTTTCCGAGAAGGTTTGCCTGGCGAAATTTCTTCGCGCCACGTCACAAGACCGTCCTGTTCCATCTTGGCAAGCGACGGATAAATTGACCCGTAACTGGCTTCAATGAAATGACTGAAATGCCCTTCTTGCGCAGTCTTGCGAATTTCGTATCCAGTAGCATCCCCGCTGGATAATATGGCAAGACAAAATTTACGTGTGCTCATTCCCCACCACATCGCACTGAGTGTTAAAAGAGACCTCATATAGGCGTTAGGTCGAATAACTTACTGAACTTAAAAGACTTAAAATCGATTAGAGCTAAAGTCTGGTCACGTTCGATATATATCGACTAGATATATGTGAAACTTTTTACTGAAAGCTTTAATCACTGTCAAATGTAGAAATGTAACAGGATGTCCCGGTCGCGCTACATAGGGTTCAGATTGTTCTCGTGCTCAAAATTTCAATGGTTACCCTTCAAATTTAATGAGATTTCTACAAAAGAATGTGTTTGCCATCACAAGTTGAGCCATTTTTTGTGAGCTTAGGAAGAGTTGTGCATTGGAATTCTGCACAAACCTACTTGTCTTGTCTTGCTGTTTTGAGGTGAAGTGTTTCCAACAAACTTCAAAAAGGTATTTCATGATGGATTATGCACGCGACATGATTGGGTATGGCCGGAACACGCCGAACCCTAACTGGCCAGGCAATGCGAAAATCGCGGTTCAGTTTGTCATCAATTACGAAGAAGGCGGCGAGAACAACATCCTTCATGGAGATGCTGGGTCTGAAGCTTTCCTTTCTGAGATTGTTGGCGCCCAAACCTGGCTGAACCAACGGCATATGAATATGGAGTCACTTTACGAATATGGCTCGCGTGCTGGCTTCTGGCGTTTGTGGCGATTGTTCCGCAAACATGGACATCCGGTGACGTGCTATGGCGTTGCCACGGCACTAGAGCGAAATCCTGAAGTGGTTCAGGCTATGAAAGAGGCTGACTGGGAGATTGCATCTCACGGCCTCAAATGGATCGAGTACAAAGATTTCTCCGCTGATGAAGAGCGCTGGCATCTCCAGCAGGCGATCAAAAGCCACAAAGAGACGACCGGAGAGCGCCCATATGGCTGGTACACGGGCAGAAGCTCCGTCAACACACTGCAGATGGTTATGGAAGAGGGGGGCTTTCTTTACAGCTCTGACAGCTATGCAGACGATCTGCCTTATTGGGTTGAAGGCCCCAATGGCCCGCATCTGATCATCCCTTACACGCTGGATGCCAATGATATGCGGTTTGCAACACCGCAGGGCTTTAACAGCGGTGACCAATTCTTTACCTACCTGAAAGATAGCTTCGACACGCTTTACGCGGAAGGGGAAGACGGAGCGGCCAAAATGATGTCCATCGGCTTGCACTGCCGCCTTGCCGGACGCCCTGGCAGAACAGCAGCTCTTGCCCGTTTCTTGGATTATATCTCCCAAAAGCAGGATGTCTGGGTGCCGCGTCGGATCGATATTGCCCGCCATTGGCACGAACACCACAAGCCCTAACCGCTTCAAAAGCTGAAGCCTTTGCCTCTCTCGCTTCAAGTGAGGGAGGTTTCTTCAGTATCTGTAGAAAAGCCATCTTGTTCTTGAACTGGCCGCAATCCAGCCATTTGCAGGCCAGACACACCCTTTAAGGCCTTGTTGGTCGCACCCTTTGAATCCACATAGTGAATTGTGCATAGGTTCAAATTGTCGTGACCATCTGTCTTCCTCAATTAGTTATTGATAGAGACAAGTTAGAAACGCAAATCGACTGTGCGATATGTTTATTGCAGCATGCTCGGCAATCTAACTTAAGGAACAATAATAGGGTGACCATGAGCTTTTTAAGTACAACTGCCGAGAAGGCGAGGCATTGTAACAAAGGTAGTTTGTCCAGACGTGGTTTTGTAATCGGAACAGCAGCCCTCGCTTTGGCAGGCTGTCAGACAACCGGTACTCCAAAACGCAAGACTGTGGCCGACCTTCGCCAGGATCCGTACTACAAGGCTGTTTATGGCCCGATGCCGGAAGAAAAATTCCCCATCCCTGCAGTCAATCTCAGCCAGATCCCAGACGGTAAGTACCTCCGTCAGGTGGTGAACTACACCGGTCCGGAAGTTGGCGGCACACTTGTTGTCGACCCATCCAACCGCTTCCTTTATCTGGTGCGCGGTGATGGCACTGCCATGCGCTATGGTGTCGGTGTAGGCCGTGCTGGCTTTAGCTGGAACGGCGATGCTGTCATCCAGTACAAACGTCAGTGGCCAAAATGGACGCCGCCAGCAGAGATGATCGCACGTCAGCCAGAGCTTGAAGAGTTCCGCCATGGCATGGCGCCGGGTATTGAAAACCCGCTGGGCGCCCGTGCGCTTTACCTGTTCCAGAACGGCAAAGACACGTTGTACCGCCTGCACGGAACCAACGAGCACTGGTCAATCGGCAAAAACGTCTCAAGTGGCTGTATCCGCCTGCTCAACCAGGATGTGATTGACCTGTACAATCGCGTGCCAAATGGATCACGCGTTGTGGTGCGTCCGGCAAGTAACCCGGTGGAACCGCTCAGCGTTTAGCTAAATGTAGCATCGCGAAAATGACTGAAAGGCCTGATATCAATGTCAGGCCTTTTGTGCATCTGCCTCTGGAAAACGCGCGGGGCAGACCAAGGAAAGTGTAACGAACTGTAGCAAAACGCCGGTTCAGACAATGTCATTACGTTTTTACAAACTTCAAAATGCACATGTCTCACAAAAGCAATGTAAAACACTCTCAACTAATGTGTTCTTTCAAGCGTGCTTGAATCGCCAAGAGGCTCCTCATTGATCTAGTGAGCCTGAATAGCCGTAAGTACTGCAAATTCTGGTAGGAGTTGGCTGTTAATGTCCCGTTCTAGACAGGCTGTAAAAGTTGGTCTGATCGCCGTCGTAGTTGGTATTGCAGGTTTATATATCGGCAAGCCGGTTCTGTTCTCCAAGCCTGTCCCCCTGTTCGCTTCCGTTGGACTAACGCTTTGGCCAACTGAGACGGCAGATGTCGTCGTGAAGGGCTCTGGCAACAAACAGCAGGGCAAGCGTGGCGGCGGAAAACGTGGCGGTGGTGGCAATCAGGAAATTCTGGCTCGTGCCCGCAATGTGACCACAGGTGTAACTGACACATTTGTCCGCGCAATCGGCACAGGCCGTGCTGCTAAGATGACAGATCTCTACCCGGAAAGCTCTGGACGCATTCAGGAGCTGCCTTTCAAGGCAGGGACACGCGTCTCTACAGGTGATGTTGTGTTGCGTCTGGATGATGCAGAAGAGAAGCTGGCGGTCAACCGCGCCAAGCTTGCGCTTAAAGATGCTGAAGAGCAGGTTGAACGCTATGAAAAGCTGATGTCTTCGCAGACCATTTCGACAGTCCAGATGCAAAACGCTTTGCTGGCAACAAATCAGGCCCGACTGGATCTGGACAAAGCCAGTATCGATCTTGATCGCAGGCTTGTGAAAGCGCCATTTGAAGGTATTCTCGGCATCATGGATGTTGAAATCGGCGACTACGTAACCCAGTCTTCCCGCATCACAGGCCTGGACGATCGCTCAAGCATTCTGGTGGAATTTGTCGTACCAGAACGGTTTGCCAACAAGGTCAAACGTGGGGATTCTGTAGAACTGCGCACAGAAGCCATGCCGGGGCATACATTCAGCGGTGAGCTGACGGCTCTGGAAAATCGCGTCAATTCCGAATCCCGCACATTGAAAGTTCAGGCAACAGTGGCAAATCCTGACGATCTTCTGAGGTCTGGGATCGCATTCGATGCTCGTGTCCAGTTGGAAGGGGATGAATGGCCATCCGTCCCGTCAATCGCGCTCAAATGGGATCGGTCCGGCCCACATGTCTGGCTTGCTGAAAATGGTGAAGCTCTGCGAGCCGACGTAACTGTCATTGAGCGCAGCGCTGATCGCGTCTTGATTGAAGGTGAGGTCGAGCCGGGCGATATCGTCATCACGGAATCAGTGCGTGACTTGCGTCCGGGCACAAAAGTAACGCTTCAGGCTGAGCCGGGTTTTACGCTGACCAGCCCTGAAGAGCCGGCCGCACCACTCGTAAGTGAGACGCAGACACCCAGTGATAAAACTGGGGTAAAGGGCAAAGGGAAGGGACGCGGGCAAGGCAAGAATAAGCCGGACACAGGCCAAACCGATAAGGGGGAACCAGTAAAAAGCTCTGGTTCCCAATCTGGAATATCGCCTGATGGCACGACGCAATCCAGCTCCTGAATGACTGACCCGAAGGTGTTTCTATGACAACCGACAAAAAATCGACACGGGAAAGTCACCTGAGCGGATTGTATGCCCTGTGTGTACGGCGCCCGGTTCTGGCAATCACCCTGAACCTTCTTATTATCGTGGCCGGTATTGCGGCATTACTTGGCGTTGAAGTGCGCGAAATGCCAAATGTGGACCGGCCCGTTGTAACGGTCACGACCACATACTCCGGTGCGCCGCCAGAAGTTACGGATGCCGAGATAACCAGTGTGCTGGAAAAAGCGATTTCCCGCACCGCAGGCATCGAATCCATTTCATCCAATTCAAAATATGGTCGCAGCCGAATTACCGTTGAATTCAATGATGGTGTCGACGTCAGCGAAGCTGCCAATGATATCCGCGATGCTGTGAGCGGAGCGGGGCGTAATCTGCCAGAAGATGCTGATACTCCCGTTGTGGTGAAGGCAGACGCAGATGCCGATCCTGTAATGCGCGTTGTTGTAACTTCTGATGAAATGCGCATCGAAGAACTGAGCAAGTTTGTGGATGACGAGATTGTTGACCGCATCACGTCTGTACCGGGTGTCGCCAGTGTGGATCTGTATGGCTCTCAAACGCCCGTTTTCAAAATCGCAATCAACGTGCAGGCAATGTCATCTCGCGGCCTGACACCGGATAATCTGCGCTCTGTTTTAGAAGAGCTTGCGCTTGATACCTCCGGCGGATCGCTGGAAACGGGCGATCAGGAGCTCTTTGTTCGTGCAAACTCTGACGTGAAAACTGCCGAACAGATCGGCATGGTCAAGCTCAATGAGACTACCCGAATTCGCGATATTGCGTTTGTGAGCTATGGGCCGGAACGCGCGTCCTCTGGTGCGTTTTACAACGGCAAACGTGCTGTCGGCATGGGTATCATTCGCTCGGCAAACTCAAATACCATCGACATCTCCAACAACGTCCGCGCTGAAATTGAGCGCATGAAGGATCAGCTTCCAAAGGATGTTGAAGTCAACGTCAGCAGTGATGATGCAACGTTCATTGGTGGCGCGATCAAGGAAGTCGTGTTCTCGCTGTTCCTATCCACCAGCATTGTCATTGGTGTGATGCTGCTGTTCCTCGGTTCTATTCGAGTCACGCTTATTCCTGCTGTCACTGTTCCTGTTGCCTTGATTGGGGCTTTGGTTGGCATCTGGCTGGCGGGCTTTTCCGCAAACGTCTTGACGCTTCTAGCCCTTCTGCTAGCAACCGGTATGGTGGTTGATGATGCAATTGTGGTTCTGGAGAATATCTCCAAGCGCGTTCATAAAGGGCAGGGGCCGCGTGCGGCTGCGATCCTTGGTACGCGGGAGGTCTTCTTTGCAGTCATCACCACAACGGCCACGCTGGCTGCTGTGTTTATACCAATCTCATTCCTCCCGGGCAGTGTCGGCAAACTCTTCTCTGAGTTCGGCTTCGTGCTTGCAATCAGCGTGATGCTGTCGTCCTTCGTTGCGCTGACACTTGCACCGATGATGGCTTCCCGTCTGCTGCGAACAAAAAATTATGAGGACACGCACAAACCCTCTGCGACTTGGACTGTGATTTCCAATATGGGGACAGCCATTGAGCGTTGGTACTCCAGCACGTTGGATTGGACATTGCGCCGTCCATTCATATTGCTGGGCGCGGCAACACTCTTCGTCATTTTGGGAGCCTCCCAATATACCTCACTGCCAAGACAGCTCACCCCGACTGAGGACAGATCTGTGATCTTCATGATTGCATCGACACCTCAAGGGGCAAGTTTGGACTACACCGCGGGCAAGATGAGCGAGTTGGAATATATCGCTCAGCCCTATGTTGAAAATGGCGAGGCCCGAAGCGTTATGAGTCTTGTAGGCATGGGGGGGCAGATCAATCGCGGCTTTCTTGTTATGTCTTTGAAAGACTGGGCAGAGCGAGATCGCAGTCAGCAGGAAATTGTCAACGAACTACAACGCAAGACCGCTAAAATCCCCGGCCTGAAGGTGCGTGTTGCTCAACCTAATACAATCGGAATTCGTGGCGCTGGGCAGGGACTCCGCTTTGCTGTGACCGGCACCAATTATGACGAATTGGCTGAAAATGCAGATGATATCGTCTCGGAGATGCAGGCCCGTTACGGTGACAAAGTTGGCTTTGCCTCCGTGTCCTATGAGACGACACAGCCGCAATTGCTGGTGAGTGTCGACAGGGAACGCGCAAATGATCTGGGATTGTCTTCAGACCGGATCGCCTCCAATCTGCGCATGTTGCTCGATGGCTCCTCGGTAGCGGATCTCTTTGTAGAAGATGACGGCATTCCAATGGTCATGGAAGCTGGTGGTCTGCCATTGCGCTCTACCCGTGATTTGGAAAATATCTTCATCAAGAGCAAAGACGGTACCATGCTGCCGATGTCCTCTATTGTCTCCATTGAAGAAGAGGCCGTGGCACCAAGCTTGACGCGTGAAGAGCAGCAAAGAGCAGTACCCGTCACCATTTCCATCAATGACGGCTATGATCTTGCGCAGGCAATCTCTGACATGAAAGAAGTGGCTGAGGAGGTTTTGCCGGAAGGCACCAACGTCACGCTTTTGAGTGAAGCAGCGGTTTTGGAGAAAACCACATCCAACGTGTACATGACCTTCCTCTTTGCAATCCTCGTGGTTTTCCTTGTGCTCGCTGCGCAGTTTGAAAGCTTCATGAGCGCCTTTGTCATTCTCTGCACAGTGCCCTTTGGCATTTCAGCAGCAATTATCTCTATCGGCCTGACAGGGGGCTCCATCAACGTCTACTCCCAGATCGGTATCATCTTGCTCGTTGGTTTGATGGCCAAGAACGGCATTCTCATTGTCGAATTTGCCAATACTTTGAGGGAGGAAGGGCGTTCAGTCTTTGAAGCGATCCATGATGCATGCCTCATCCGCTTCCGCCCAGTTGTTATGACTGTGGTCTCAACCGTCCTTGGTGGCGTGCCACTGGTCATGGCTTTTGGAGCAGGGGCAGAAGCGCGCATTGAGATGGGATGGGTAATCGTTGGTGGTTTAGGCTTTGCAACACTCTCCACACTCTTCGTAACACCAGCCGCCTACTTGCTGCTGATGCGCTTTACGAAGCCACGCAAAGCCAGTGAAGAGAAACTGCACAGTGAGCTTGATAAAGCGCTGGGCACCACGAATACGCCAGCAGAATAGCTGCAGTTAAGGACAAGCCGAGATGATCACAATGCTTGCATTGCCTTCGTCTCGGCACTTCTGCGCAAGATAAAAGATATCCAGCCGCAGTGTGACCAGGTGGGAGTTTGCGCCCGGCTCAGTCGTCTCACTCACACGGTGGCCGAGATCTTGCGACAGCTCCAACTCAAAGAACGCTTCACTTTGAGAAAAGTAGGAGAGCAGCAAATCCAGATCGAGCGCTTCATTGCCGGCGGCGTCAACGACACGGGTCTGGCGAAGCTTGTCGCGCCACATAAGCTCTCCGCAATTATCAAGAAATTGCTCGCAGGAGACCAGCTCGTCAAACAGTTGATGAACACTAGAACGAAGCATCTAATCTATATCCAGCCTTTCAGATGCAAATTGCAGAGCGAATTATAGTCCAAAGATCTGATTTCCCCTCAAAACCAAACGATAAAATTGAAGGTATGAGCCATTTGATTGCACAGCATCAGATCACTGAAGTTTACAATAGCCCTCAATTGTCACAGAAATGTAATAAGGCGCATTGAGTGCGCCTTGATCGTGGTATGCTTTGATTTTCCCTAATGGAATTAAAGGTGCGACCACGGAGAGAAATGATGCGTTCACTTAAGTTTTTGACGGTGATACTGACAGGTCTGTCGACAATGCTGATATCAGTCTCACTCGGTAATGCCTTGGGCATACAGCAATTGACAGAAGTGAGCGGACGAGCGGAAGTTGTCGATAAACGCCAGCTCAATATCTATCACCAACATGGGATTATTCGCGTTGGTCTGATGTGGCCTGCGGAAAATCATTACTCTTTGCGGCGTCAATTGGCGACCGCAGTCAAAGTGAAATGCCTGATGTTCGGATCTGAAGCATCTGCAAGCTGCGTTGCAATTGATAAGTTCGGGTCGCGCTGGATGCTCGGCAATGCCAATCAGATGGCATTCACAAAGTAAGGTGCTTAAAAGCGCCGACAGCCTGATGCTCTCGGCGCTTTCTAATTTTACTTATTGCTGGCGAACGTCTTCATCATGATGTCGACGAAGAGTGCCGCATTCGCGTCAAGGGCCACTTTGCAATTGGCTTGTTTGGTGCCGCGGTGGTTCTTGTCAACAATCGTACGCCCAACAGTCAGTGCACCCTGTGTTTCAATATCAACCGGGAACTCTTCCAGCGTAATCACGTCTGGCTGAATGAGGTGCGCGATACAAAGCGCATCATGCACCGGTGCGCTGTGCTCAACATCCATCTTCTGGATCTTGTCGTGAATGCCAATGCGATGGCCTGTACAAGCGGCCATTGCCTTACCAGCAGGCGTGCCCAGCTCATCAAACTGACGACATTGCGTTGCTGTCACCAGCGCTTTGTGTGTTGCATCCAGCGGCACCATGGTCAGCTTTTCAAAGCCAGCATTAAAGACTGCATAAGCAGCTTCAGGGTCAGCCCAGATGTTGAATTCCGCAGCAGGGGTCACATTACCAACATCATGACCACCACCCATGATCACGACTTCAGGAATGAGGTCCACCAACTTCGGCTCAACAGCCAGCGCTGCGGCAATGTTGGTGAGTGGCGCAACCGGAACCAGCGTGATTGGATCAGTCGCACTGCGGTAGGTTTCTACCAGATACTCAACAGCATGCTGCTTTTGTGCTTTTAAAGCAGTTTCCGGCAGAGGAAGATGCTTGCCGTGGATCTTCTCGGTCAGATCGTTTTTGGTGCGGGGAGTTGGAAAGTCATTTCGTACCAGAGGCTTGTGACAACCAGCGTAAACCGGAATCTCAGGCTTGCCGATATAGTCGAGAACACGCAAGGAATTATCTGTGCAATAATGCAGCTCAGCATTCCCGTTCACAGTGGTTACGCCAATCAGGTCAAGATCTTCATGCAAAGCAGCCAGCATAATGGCAACAGCATCATCCGTGCCCGTGTCCACATCTAGTATCAGTTTTCTTTTCATTATTCGCTCCCGGGAAGCTGATCGCTGCTAACTCTATGGGTGCGCAGCGGCAGCCTGATATGAAGACGCATCATCGCAATTGATTGAAAACTTGCATGTGATGCGAGAAAAAAGAGATAAGGAACAACAGACTAGATTATTCTTTCCGGGTCAATTAGGTGTGTAATGTAACCGCCGATATATCACAGCTTCATCCCGTTATTTGAAGAGTACACAATGCCTGCAAATCCCATTTTCTCTGAGGACTATTTCCAAGCTCAACAGCGTTTCATGGACCTGGCCAGTCGACTTGGATTTGAGACAGAGATCATCCCGCACCCAACCTTCAAGAGTGAAGAGGGACCTGTGCAGATGGCTGTTGCTTTGCAAGGCAAGCCAGACAGTGAGCATGTGGTGTTCATCACTTCCGGCGTGCATGGAACAGAACTCACAGCGGGCTCTGGAATTCAGCTGGACTTGATGCAGCGCTATCTGGAGCAGCTGCCAGACAATACAAAAGTAGTCTGGGTGCATGCAGTTAATCCTGCTGGCTGCGCGATCTTTACACGAACAGATGAGAACAACGTCGACAACAACCGCAACTCCATTAGCTTTGATGGAGACCTCCCTCAAAACCCGGACTATGAGGAGCTGCACACCGCCATTTGTGCGCCGCAGATCACGGGCGAGGAGTGGCAGGCTGCCAATGCCGCAATCAAAGCTTATACGGAAAAGAACGGGGCTGGCGCTCTGACGCAAAAAGTGCTGAAGGGGCAGTACACGGTCCCAATGGGTCTGTTCTATGGTGGGGAGGAAACCTCCTGGTCCACCAAAACCCTAAAGCAGGTCATTGTCTGTTATGGACAAGGTGCAAAGCGTGCAACGATCATTGATCTGCACACTGGTGTTGGCCCCTGCGGTTTCTGTGAGGTGATGGACCTCAGTTCAAAGCCGGGTGAAGAGGCGGAGTGGAGCCTCATCGGTGGTTTCATGTGTGATACTTTGGACAGTTTGGATCTGGAGGTCCCACCAACCAAGCTGATCCTGGAGTTTGGCACAGTCCCATTTGAACAAGTGCTGGACGCTCATCGCCGAGACAACTGGCTGAAACGCAATCGGGACACTGTCGCCCCAGAGTTGGCCGCTGAAATCAGGCAGGAGCTCAAGGATGCGCTCTTTGTTGATACACAAGAGTGGTGTGAAGCACTTCTGACGCAAAGCCGCGATGTTTTTGAACAGTACGTTCTGAAAGCCTCTGTCGGCGCTTAATGACTGCTCAGGGTGAGATTTCAGTCCCGTCATAGGCTAGGCATTTGCCGGTTTGGGATTGATCTACCTTACTGATCACATCCAGTAACATTGCCGCGGACTGCTTTGGCTGCATCAACAGGCTTTCTTGAATGCCGCGTTGAAACGGTTTTGAAAGGGAGCTGTCCACTGTTCCCGGATGCAGGCCAATAATGATAGAGCTTTGATGCGTGCGCTGCATCTCAATCGCAGCGCACCTGATGAGCATGTTAAGGGCTGCTTTTGAGGCCCGGTACGAATACCATCCCCCCAGATAATTATCAGAAATGCTGCCAACTCGTGCTGAAATGGTTGCAAAAACAGCCTTCTTGTGCTTGGGTAACAGCGGTAGAAAGTACTTCATGATCATCGCTGGTAAGATCGTGTTCGTACAAAACGTTTCCCCCATTCCGGCGTGGGTGAGGGCCCGGATAGTTTTTTCTGGTTTCGTGGTTGCGCTGTGGAGCTGCCCCGTCGCCACGAAAATCAGATCCAGCCCACCAGCTGCTTTAATCGCATCTGCACTGGCATTGAGCCCTTCTGGATCCTCCAATGAGAAAGCCCGACTTTCAACACGCTCATGGACTGGCATGCGCTCTAAAGAACGGGCAAAACAAAACACAGTCGCCGTGTGATAGCGATCAATGCATTCATTGACAAAAGCAGAGCCAATCGCGCCACTGGCACCAAAAACGGCAATCCGTTTGGGAGAAAAGGGCATGACAGGGCCTCTGCAAGCGTTGAAGACGCAAGCAGTGTTCTTGAGGGACACAAAGCCGTCAATTAGCGGAATATGAGAGCCGCCCAGGCAATCTGTTTAGATATGATGTATGGAAGAAAATGGCTGGGGATCCTGGACTCGAACCAGGACCGACGGAGTCAGAGTCCGCTGTTCTACCATTAAACTAATCCCCAGCAGAACAGGAGGGAAGTGTTCCCTACCTGGCAGTTGAAGCTTTTGATACGTGAGTAATTGGCTGGGGATCCTGGACTCGAACCAGGACCGACGGAGTCAGAGTCCGCTGTTCTACCATTAAACTAATCCCCAGCAATAACAGCACGTTAGCTACTGCCAACCAACAAAGTGAAGCAAGTCGTTCAATTCGTCGGTGAGAGGGCTTTTAGTGTTCGGACCGGACCTTGTCAACTTGGTTCTCGTGAGTTTTAACAAAATCAGTGGGCTAAGCGGATTTCATGCCCTTCTCTTGTGAATAAGGGCATGGCTCTGAGTGTTTCTGCGCAAATGTGCTCTGGCTATGGCACAGCTGTATCAACTCCGACCACCGGCGAGCCGATCTGTAAGCCTCTGGAGTTTCCTGCAATTTGAGAGAATTCGTTTAAATTTAGGACTGTACCATTCAAATGGGGCGATTGCTGTTTGCCATGAAACTGTTACAATGTTGCCAACTTAAAATGACTTCAGTCCAGATCGCATTTAGATGCCTCAAGGACTGCACAAAGGCATAGCACTTGAAGAAAACGGGTGAGCGGTCCTCTTCGGATGGAGCGAGAACGCCCGGCGTCCCGGGAAGCTCGAAAAAGGGCAGACGGAAGCAACGCCATAGAAAGCGCCAGGGTGGTGACGCCAAAAATGCGTCTTTGCACCGCGCTGAAGCTGGTCATTCTGCTGGGATTGCGGAAGAGGCCGGTAGTTCTCGTCCTGAAGGCGCCAAGCGGCAGAGGAAAGCACGTCGCGCAAAGCCTAATCGGGCAGAAAGACGTGCGCTCCTAAACCAGAAACTACATGCGCCCGTTGTCAATATTGATCCGGGCGGCACATCAGTAGAAGTTATACAACCTGCTCCTGCACCTAAGGAGGAGGCCAAAACGCATGGGTCAGCGCAGGCCAGACAGTCAGGGCCTGTAGAGCAACAATCTCCGCGTCCTTCTCAAGGCTACAGATCTCGCGAAAGTGATGCAAACCGACGCCATCATCATGCGGATACGCGTGGTGATGGGACGCATCGTTTTCCTTCGCGCCACAGGCATCAGGCGGCAGGGTCTCAGGAACTTTATGCAGCTTTGGATCTAGGCACCAACAATTGTCGTTTGTTGATTGCCAGACCAGAGCAGCGCGGGTTTCGCGTTGTCGATGCCTACTCCAAGATTGTACGCTTGGGGGAGGGTGTCGGGCGTAACCGGAAACTCTCCGATGACGCCATTTCTCGAGCCATTGAGGCCTTGCAGGTTTGTCAGCAAAAGATTTCCGAGCGCGGCGTTCAGCGGGCACGGCTCATTGCAACCGAAGCCTGCCGGGCAGCTGAAAATGGCGAGGAGTTTGTCAGCCGTGCCAAGAAAGAAGCGGGGCTGGAGCTTGAGATCGTCAGTCAGGAGACTGAAGCACGCTTAGCTGTTGCTGGGTGCGTTTCTCTGGTCGATCCTGAGGCTGATGGTGTTCTGCTTTTCGATATTGGAGGCGGATCCTCTGAGATTGTCTGGCTCGATCTGCGCAACAGATATGGTGCGCGCGGGTATGCACTGACGCGCTTTGTCCGAACATGGACGTCTCTGCCTCTGGGCGTTGTAAATCTGGCGGAAAGTCACGGAGGTGTGCACGTCACACCAGATGTTTTTGAAGCTATGGTTGGTGATGTCTCGCAGAGATTGGAGAATTTCCCTCTTGGCAATGAACTCTCCCGTGCTATAGAGCGCGGAAATGTCCATATGCTGGGAACATCCGGGACGGTGACTACATTGGCCGGGGTCCACTTGGGCCTTAAACGCTATGATCGCCGCCGCGTTGATGGAGCATGGATGGAACAGGAAGATGTTTCAGCCATGATTAACCAGCTTTTGAATATGTCCTATCAAGAACGGGTGGAAAACCCTTGTATTGGTGAGGACCGAGCCGATTTGGTGCTAGCAGGTTGCGCAATTTTGGAAGGAATACGCCGCAGATGGCCTTGTCAGCGTTTACGTGTGGCTGACAGAGGACTGCGGGAAGGTATTTTGATGGAGATGATGGCTGCAGACAAAGTCTGGAGCAACTCCAACCATAAGCGCCGGCGCACCCCTAGAAAGGAATATAACAGATGAGCGGCAACTCTAGTGGTCGTGGATCAGGTGATCGGGGCATGTTTCAGCGCGTGAAAACTGCGCGTAAACGGTCCAACTCCTCAACACTCTGGCTGCAACGCCAGCTGAATGATCCGTACGTCCGCCGTGCCAAGGTCGATGGCTATCGCTCTAGGGCGGCCTACAAGCTGATCGAGATCAACGAGAAGCATGAAATCTTGAAGCCGGGTATGCGTGTGGTCGATTTGGGGTGTGCTCCAGGCGGCTGGTCGCAGCTGACGGCGCCGATCGTTGGCTCAATGGATGATGAGCCATTGGTGGTTGGGATTGATTATCTCGAAGTTGAACCGATCCCAGGCGTTGTGATCCTTCAAAAAGACTTTCTGGATGATGATGCTCCTGATGAACTGATGAAAGCGCTCGGCGGGCATCGCCCAGATCTGGTGATGTCTGACATGGCAGCGCCAACGACAGGCCATCGTCAAACAGATCACCTGCGCACGACTTATTTGTTCGAGATCGCAATCGATTTTGCGCGTCAGAACCTGAATGAAGGTGGTGCATTCCTCTCAAAGGTGTTTGCCGGTGGGGCTGAGGCAAAGTTGCTTCAGGATCTGAAGAAGGAATTTAAGTCTGTGGTGCATATCAAGCCGCCAGCGAGCCGCAAAGGCAGCCCTGAGATGTTTATTCTCGCCAAGGGCTACAGAGGTTCCAAATAATGTTCAGAAAGGCTGGTTTCGACCAGCCTTTTTTTATTGATGTAAGTGTACTTGCTCATCCACTTTGTTCTTTCCAAGATTAACGGGAAGAAACCAGAAAAACAGCACGGGCAGCAAGGCAAATAAACCAGTGCAAACGGAGAGCCAGATAAAGTCAGGCCCGGTGAGCATGGGCTCTTCTGTGATGTTCTGCCGAACATGCAAAACGGCAGCAGCAAAGCCAACCGCCAGTGAAATAGAAAGTTGCTGAACCAGTCCTGCAAAGCTCACACCCTGATTAACAAGACACCTGGTCAGATCCGCATAGCTTGCTGTGTTGGCTGATGTGAATACAAGGCTTCGTGTAAGGCCTGTGAGCAGGATGAGGAGCGCGACTGCTGCAAGTGACTTGGTAAGCCACACAAAGCCCACAGCCAGCGTTAAAACGGAAAGAACAATGGTGCAGGGCAGCAGGACGCCGCGAAAGCCGAATGTTTTGATCAATCGGTGAGCGACCACGCGTGAAAGCAGGGCTCCAATGGCTGCGGCGCCCATAAGGAGTCCTGTTGTCAGACTATCAAGACCCATTGGAATTTGCAGCATGAGCGGCATGACAAACGCAAAGGAAGCGACGCCGATGCGCAAAGGGACAGCTGCGTAGGTCGAGACACGATAGCTGAGATTTGCGAAGAGCTTCAGGTCAATCACTGGATGGCGTGCGCGCCGTGCATGCCATATAAAAACCAGGCCGAATGATAAACTTGCTGCAAAAAGGCCAAAGGGAATAAATGCATCGGCCGTGATCTTCGTAAGATTAGCAATCCCAGCCAGGAGCGATGCGGCAGTACTCCCTAGCAAAATGAACCCCGGAAAATCGAAGGGCACCTTGTTCTTCCGTCTGTAATTGCGAAAGTAAAAGCTGCTCATAGCGCCAACGGCAACGCAAACCGGCACATTGATCAAAAAAATCCAGCGCCAATTGAGATAGTGGACAATAATGCCGCCCAGAAAGGGACCAAAGGCAATCCCGAATGCAGCGGGCGTGACGACCCAAACCATCGCTTGCACAAGGATCTTCGTGCCTGCCATGCGGATGACTGTCAGACGTCCAATCGGCATTAGAAAGGCTCCGGCAAACCCCTGAATTGCACGAGCAATCAAAAGATGGGTCAGATTACTGGAAAGAGCGCAAGCCACTGACATGCTCATAAACAGGAGCGCTGCACCAACAAACAATCGTTTTGAACCGAACCGGTCAGCTGCCCATCCAGAAATGGGAATAAATACCGCTAATGTGAGCTGATAGAGCGATATGGTCATATGCAATGTAAGTGGATTGATTTTTAGGTCACGGGCGATAGTGGGGATCGCAACCCCAAGCACTGTAGCGTCCAGCTGCACCAGCAAAAGCGTCATGCCAACGATCACAGTCGTCATGCGGAGGCGGTGCGGCATACTCGGAGCTTTCCGGTCTGAAATCACTCAGGGGTGTCCGTTGAGGCCTCTGGGTATCCCTGAAGGTGTCTATTCTCGAAAGCTGACCCTAAAGGAACTCGGTCTACCAACACTCATAGGCGATACAGGCAATTTAGTAAAATCAATGGGGGGAGGCTCAAATATGCAATCCGCGGCCTGAAATTGATAAATGCCCCTTTTCAAATCGCAAAAGCCGTGGTAGTGACCCGCGTCAACTTCTCTATCTTTTCAGACAACTCTGCAGTCAAATCCACTTGAGCAGGGAGTGGGTCAGGGCGGTCTATATTCATCCGAAGGGAACTTGGCAATGCCTACATTTTACGAACCATCTTCAGGTCACGAAGCGCTGACTTTTGATGATGTTCTGCTCCTCCCAGGGCATTCTGAGATCATGCCAGCGCAGGTCGAACTGCACTCACGAATCTCTCGCAATCTTCATTTGTATTTGCCTATCCTCTCTTCCGCAATGGACACAGTGACAGAAGCACGCCTGGCGATTGCTATGGCACAGGCCGGTGGCCTCGGCATCATCCACAAGAACATGACACCAGAACGTCAGGCCGAAGAAGTCCGTCAGGTGAAGAAATTCGAGAGTGGCATGGTCGTCAATCCATTGGTGATTGGTCCCGATGCAACTCTGGAAGACGCTCTCAATCTGATGGAGGCGCACAAGATCTCCGGCGTGCCAGTGGTTGAAAACGGTGGTCGCGGCGGTACTGCTACAGGTCGCCTCGTTGGTATTCTGACCAACCGCGACGTACGCTTTGCCTCAAACCCTGAGCAGCTGGTCTGTGAACTGATGACCCGCGACAACCTGATCACAGTGCGTGACAATGTTCGTCAGGATGAAGCCAAGCGTCTGTTGCACCAACACCGTATCGAAAAGCTTTTGGTGGTTGATGAGAACCAGTATTGTGTTGGTCTTATTACTGTAAAAGACATGGAAAAGGCACAGCTCAATCCGAATGCATCCAAGGACGGGCAGGGACGCCTTCTGTCTGGTGCTGCAACCAGCGTTGGTGAAGATGGCATGCGCCGCGCTGAGGCCCTGATTGAGGCTGATGTCGACCTTCTGGTTGTGGATACCGCGCACGGCCATTCGCAAGCAGTGATCGATCAGGTAGCTGCAATCAAGAAGCGCTTCCCGAGTGTAGAGCTGGTGGCTGGCAACGTAGCAACTCCAGCTGCAACAAAAGCGCTGATTGAAGCTGGTGCAGATGCCGTGAAGGTGGGTATCGGGCCGGGTTCTATCTGTACAACGCGCATTGTTGCTGGTGTCGGCGTTCCTCAGCTCACAGCGATCCTTGAGTGCGCAGCCGAGGCTGCTAAGGCTGACGTGCCAATCATTGCAGATGGTGGCATCAAGTTCTCCGGCGATATGGCAAAAGCATTCGCAGCAGGTGCAGGCTCCTGCATGGTGGGTTCACTACTGGCTGGTACCGAAGAAAGCCCAGGTGAGGTTTACCTGCATCAAGGGCGTTCCTACAAAGCCTATCGTGGTATGGGCTCTGTAGGTGCAATGGCACGTGGTTCCGCAGATCGTTACTTCCAGGCAGAGGTCTCTGATAAGCTGAAGCTGGTTCCAGAAGGCATTGAAGGACAGGTGCCTTACAAAGGCCCGCTCTCTTCCGTTCTGCACCAGCTCGCAGGCGGTGTCCGTGCGTCCATGGGCTATGTCGGTGCGCCGAACCTGCCAGAGTACAAAGACCGCGCAACCTTCGTCCGCATCTCCGGCGCCTCCCTTCGCGAAAGCCACGCCCACGATGTCACGATTACACGCGAAAGCCCGAATTACCCCGGCGCTGTTTGATGGGTTTAGGCTGAGCTGTCTCTTCTTTTAATTTCAATGGCTTGCGGTAATTTCGAGCTATATCGAAATGCCGCAAGTTTTATTGGTTGTGTGACTAGCGTGTGATTTATTTTTCGTGTTCATATAGGGGGGGTGATTTAAGGCATCTCCATGGCAACCCGGCTCACCAACTCATATCTCAAAATTTTTAAGTATGAAGGCAAACGTATCCGGCTCTCCGACTCCGTAGAGGAGGGGCTGCTCGTCACAGTTGGCGCAAAGAAAGAAAACCTTTTCGGTTTACGTCAAAGTTGCAGGTCAGCGCCTGCATGAGACGCTAGGGTATTTCCCAGAACTCAGTGTAGATGAAGCGCGTGAGAAGGCGCGCAAAATGAAAAACGCTATGCGCGAAGGGTTATTGCATATCGAGGCCCTGGATGAGCTTGCTCAGATTTGCTTCAAGCGCAGAGAGGGGGAGGTCGCAGACACTACCCTGGCAAAGTACAAATCTGATTGGAAAAACAAGTTTAAGGACTGGCACAACTTAAGCCCGGCAGCGTTGACGGTCGATAGGTGTCGCATGAAGTTTGGGCTGCTTTTTGAGAAGCATGGCCCGATCGCAGCAAATACTGCAGCGATCACAAGCCAGGTAATAATCAACTGGTCAATCTCCCAGGGTTTGCTCCCTCTTTCGTTTGCTAATCCTTGGCTCCACATAACGAGGAATCCTCGTAAGCCGCGAACACGGTTTATGAGTTCAGAGGAGCTGAGCAAGTATTGGAATGGGCTGGAAGAGGTTCAGTCCGGTGGGTGGCATTGGATCATAGGTGTCCATGCTCTGCGTTATCTTCTGATGACTGGCCGAAGAAAGGAAGAGACGCTCAGTCTGCGCTGGGACCAGCTTGACTTGGAGATGGGGGCGGTGTCACAGCCAACGAAGACCGGGGAGAAGACATTTCGACTTGCCCAAGAAGTAGTCGATCACCTGAGAGGTATCCCTCCAGTAAAAGGCTGTGATTATGTTTTGTTTCTTTTGGTAAGGGGAACACAGTTGTAAATGAGCATATTCTCTATGGTGAATATAATGATATGTGCAAGAAGGCTGGTATTTCTGACTTACAAGTCCATGACTTGCGCCGCTCCGTTGGATCTCATCTGCGTTTGAGTGGGGTTGATCTGGCTGATATCGCGGACATCTTAGGGCATTCTGACTTATCGACAACGCGGCGACACTATGCGCACCTCGATAGCGCGCGACATAGAGACAAGGCAGAGATTTATGCGAAAAAAATAAAGTTTCACTCTGATAGGGCTAAAGCTGGACTTTCGATAGCTTCCATCATGGGTTGAGATACCTTCACCCGAAGGCTTCTCCAGTTGCTCTTATGCGCGATCTAGTATTACCCAACGTGACCAATTGAGGACATTTGACCTAACTTAGGCCAGCTCCAATCAAACTAAGACTTCAGCTTATGGTAGAAGTAGTTCGTCTCGTCGTTGGGGATCGGAATTCGAGTATTCGTTTCCATGTTGAAGGGTGCAGAACGGGTATCTGGAATTAATATACAAGCTAGAGTATAAGTGGCATGTTGATTTGCAGAGATCGAGCAAGCCATGCACTTAAGCAAGATTAGACTTACAAACTATCGCCGCCTGACAGATGCAAAGATAAATCTTGATAGGGAAATCTCGATCTTCGTTGGAGCAAACAATAGTGGTAAGACTTCTGTCGCACACGCTATACACTCCTTTATCAGCGGCTCCCGAGACCGTATCAAATTTCACGACATTAGTGCATCTCGCTGGGGTGACATCGACGCATTCGAGGCAGGTGAAGAGCATGCATCACTCCCTATACTGTCGATTGATCTTTGGTTTGGTGTCGACTGTTCCCCATCGAAGCCTTATGGACAGATCGGTTAATTTGAATAAGGGAGTGTTTTGGCTCATGATCATGAGATTAGGAGTGAACAATGGGGCACAACACACGGACCGCCAGCGCTGCAGCTGAGAAGGCGGTTAAAGATATCCGCCGCAGGACCTGCGCTATTCCACTGAAGACAAGATCCGCATCGTACTCGCAGGACTACGTGGTGAGGACAGCATTGCTGAACTGTGTCGTCAAGAAGGTATCTCGCAGGGACTTTATTACAGTTGGTCAAAAGAGTTTCTGGAAGCTGGCAAGAAGCGGCTTGCTGGTGATACTGCCCGCCAGGCCAGCACCGGTGAGGTCAAGCAGCGACGCAAAGAGGCGCGAGACCTTAAGGAAGTTGTCGCCGAGCAGGCTCTGGAACTGCGGCTTCTTAAAAAAAGCGTTCTCGAGGATGGGGGAGACGACGAATGAGGTACCCCGCTCACGAGAAGCTGGAGATTATCCGGCTGG